>JBDTWS010000134.1:0-11160 GCA_040006575.1 Betaproteobacteria bacterium | reverse complement strand
TAGAACATGGCCGCCACCGCGAACAGCGTGGACAGGAAGCGATGCAGGTAGTTGGGCATGAACCACACCAGCACCACTTGCATCAGCGCGACCAGGCAGGCGACCGTCGCATCGTTGCTGCGGTAGCCGACCATTTTTCCGATGGCGACGGCCATCATGACCTGGCCGCAAATGGAGGCCGCCAGCGCGAACTGCGTGGCGAAATCATTATGCGGACTGTGCCGATAGATCGCAGCGCTGCCGACAAACAAGGCAACCGCCATCACCAGCAATGCGGCTGCACTGTCAAACAATCCCGACACGATTGCGCCGACAAATCCCAGCACCAGCAGACCACCCAGCCAGCCCATGCCGCCCATCAGTGCGCGTGTGTACCAGGGGGAATTGTCGCGGGTCAGCGTCATCGCGGGCACTTCAGCTGAAGAAACACGGCCCAAGGCATGCAGCGAGGTAAACAACGATTCAATATTCATGCGGTCTCCATATCACGATGGATCCCGCGCAACCAGCTTGCCGCCCACGCCGACAGCCCGATGGCCGCCGTTCCACAAAACAGGAAAGCGGCGGTTTCGGCATGCGCTTCGACCAGCAATTTTCCGAGAGTGACCACCGCTGCGATGATGGCGGCGAATGACCATAGCGCCAGCGCGGCCACGTCGACACGCCACAGGCGATACGCTGCCCACACACCGGGAAAAACCACAATGGCGGCGACGAGTTGCCAAAGTTGGCGCTCATGGTTGTCGAGCAGGAAAGCCAGGTACAGCACCGATGCCGCGAGCAGGGCAAACACCAGCGCCAGCCGCTCCACCGTACGGCCGCTTCCGGCAACTCGCGCACTGCCCCACGCTTCCATCAACACCAGGAAAGCAGCGTTGAACACGAGATGCGCCAAAGCCGCATGCATCGCGAAAAACGAAGTCGCCAGCGGCCGCCATGCTTCACCGAAATAGAGCGCAAGCCACAAGTTGGCAAGCAGCAACCACGCGCACCACAACGGCCGCCACCGCGCGACGATCACCCACGGCAGCACCAGCAGCGCCCATGCGCGGAACAGCTCGTACGTATCCGCACCGGTCTGGTAAGTCTGGCCGACGAAAGCGAGCAATGGTCCCGTCAGCGTCACCGCTGCCAGCAACGCCGCGCGTGACATGAGGCTTTCACGATCGCCACGCAGCGCCACGACCACGGCGGCGACAAGCCCTGCTTCCAGCAACCCGATCTTGGCGAAACGTCCCATCACATCCCAGTTGTAGGCGATGAAAAAACCGATGGCGGCAACCAGGAACGTGACGCCCAGCAGCAGGAACAGGCGCGAAAGAAATTGCTGCCATTTGCGCGCGTTCGGCATTACGCCCGCCAGCACTAGTGCTGCATCGCGCGCGGCAGCATTCAAATGGCCGGCTTCCGTGAGTTGGTCAATTTCCTCGCGGCCCATCGCAGGGGACAACATCACCGTATTCATTTCCAGTCACCGCGAATTTCTGCCACCTTTATCTGCAGGCCTTCCGGCGTAACCGCTGCCGGCGCCCAGGGCACGCCGATCTCCAACGCAATGCGCGAAAAAAATCCGCGCGGATAACGCATGGCCGTCCCGCCCCAGCGCGAGAAAAAGCTGCCCCACAATCCGCGCAACGCCATCGGAATCACCGGTACCGGCGTACGCTCGATGATGCGCGTAACACCCTTCTTGAACTGGCCGATCTCGCCGTCCTGCGTAAGCTTTCCTTCGGGGAAAATGCATACCACTTCACCTTCCTTGAGGTAGGCGTCGATGCGTTCGTACGCATTCTCCAGCATGACCGGATCTTCCTTGGCCGAAGCGATCGGAATGGTGCCGGCAGTGCGGAACACAAAATTCAGCACCGGAACTTTGAAAATGCGGTGGTCCATCACGAAGCGCACCGGGCGCTGGATGGAGCCGCCGATCACCAGCGCATCGACGAAGCTGACGTGATTGCACACCAGCACGCACGGCCCCTCGTCGGGAATGTTCTCGAGCCCTTTCGTGTCCACCTTGTATAGGGTGTGAATCAGCATCCAGATGATGAAGCGCATCAGGAATTCAGGCACCAGCTTGAAGATGAAAATCGCCACGGCCGCATTCATGATTGCCACCGTCAGGAACAATTCCGGCAGGGTCAGCCCCGCATGCAGTATCGCGGTGGAAAGTAGTGCAGCCACCACCATGAACAGCGCGTTGAGGATGTTATTGGCCGCCACGATACGTGCGCGGAAATCAGGTTCGGTGCGCGCCTGCATCATCGAATACAGCGGCACGCTGTAGAAACCGGAGAACATCGCCAGCAGGAACAGGTCGGCCATCACGCGCCAGTTGTTGCTGATATGGATGAACTCGCCGGCGCCGATCAGCGCGCCCGATTTCATGCCGTGCGAAGCGAAGTAGAGATCAATGCCGAACAGCGTCATGCCGATCGAGCCAAACGGCACCAGGCCGATTTCAATACGGTGGCCCGACATCTTTTCGCACAGCACCGAACCCAGGCCGATGCCCACCGAGAAAATCGCCAGCAGCAAGGTGACCACCTGCTCGTTTCCCGACAAGACTTCTTTCGCGAAACCGGTGAACGACGTCAGGAAAATCGAGCCGAAAAACCACAGCCACGAAATCCCGATCATCGACAGGAACACCACGCGATTGCGATTGGCAATCTTCAGGTTGGCCCAGGTCTCGGTCACCGGATTCCAGTTGACCTTGAGGTCCGGCACAGGTGCCGGCGACGCAGGAATGAATCCTGCGGCAATGCGCCCCAGCACGGCGATCACCAGCGAAACGATCGCCACATACGTCGGCCCCATTCCCGGGATGGCCACCAGCGCGCCGCCCAGCATGGTGCCCAGCAAAATCGCGACGAACGTGCCCATCTCCACCAGTCCGTTGCCGCCCGTAAGCTCCGAGTTCGCCAGGTGCTGTGGCAGGTAGGCAAATTTCGCGGGGCCGAACAAAGTCGAGTGGCAGCCCATCAGGAACACGCCGAAGAACAGCAACGCCGGTATCGCGAATGCGAATCCGGCGGCGATGACGATCATGAAGCCGATTTCCAGGTTTTTCACCATGCGCGAAATGGCGGCACGGTCGTATTTGTCGGCGAGCTGTCCGGAGGTGGCCGAGAACAGCACGAACGGCAGGATGAACAGGGCGCCGATCACCGGCCCGGCCAGCTTGGGATCGATCCCGCCCCATTCCGCCGCGTGATACGTCGCCAGCACGGTGAAGGCGAACTTGAAAATATTGTCGTTGCCGGCACCGAGAAACTGCGTCCAGAAAAACGGCGCAAAGCGGCGTTGCGAAAGCAGCTGGAACTGGCTGTTGGATGATGGTTTAGACACGTGGCCCTCCCTGGGCGGTGGTGACATTGTTGGCGTTGTTGACGTGGGGGCCGGCGCGCCTGCTGCGCGCGTGTCGGTCAAAGAAATTCCCGGTTTCGAAAATCGTATCCGACAACTTTGCACCTTGAATGCGCAGGCTGCGTTTCAACACGAAATCGAACATCAGCGGATTGTAGTCGCGAAGCTGCTTGATCACCGCCGCTTCCGGCGACTGCAGCCAGCCGTTGCGGGCGAGCGTGTCCACCGAGAACAGCGGCATCACGCCTGGTAGCGGATAGTCGGACCCATTCAACAGGCGAGGATGCCATTCGCTGCGGGAAATGATGGCCGGCAAATAGCGTGCACGATTGCTTTGCGGCACCGCCGAAATATCGCCGAACAGGTTTTTTTCATAGCGCGATTCCGCCATCAGCCGCGCGAACAGTTCAAAACTTTCGACGTAGGGTCCACCCTCACCACCGGCGCCGCGATCGATGTCCCGGTCTTCGCCCATGCTGCCGCAATGGGCGACAACGACACGCACACCGTGATCCAGCGGGCGCCGCAATCGCAGCGGATTGCCGAACTGCTGCTGGTGCGCACCCTTGGTCGCGCGTTCCTGGCCAGCATGCGTGATCAGCGGCAGGTCGTGCTTCACCAGCGCCTCGTAGAAAGCATCACAGCGCGCCGAGCCGGGATCGATGCCCATGCTGGAGGGAAGCCATTTGACAGCGACCGCACCCTCGCCTGCGCAGCGTTCAAGTTCCTCGATTGCATCCTTGCGATACGGATGCACCGACGCCACAAACCTGAACCTGCCCGGATTTGCCTTTGCAACATTCGCTGCATAGCGGTTGGGCACGTAAAACGCCGCGCGCGGCCGGTCGAGCTGGCCATCTTCGCGATAGGTGTGATCGAACGCAAACAGCAGCGTGCCGGCGCCCACCGGAAATTCGCCGATCAGCCGGCCCAGCCGCGCAACAAAATCGCGATCCACCCGCTGCTGTTTTTCCTCGACACACGCAGCGTTCAGGAAGAATTTTTTCTGCACGACCTGCATGGGATGGAACAGCGACTCCATTTGCGGATTGATCCAGCAGCCGCTTCCGGAATCGCCGGTGCCGAGCAAATGCGCGTGGCCGTCCCAGATGAGGCCGGGATTCAATCCTGCGAACGCGGTTTTCACCAGTTCGTGCTCCATGAGTGCGGCCGGCAATGGTGCCGAGCACGGATTCATCAGTGATGCGCCCTCGTCCAGCCCGAATGAAAATCCTTTCGCGCCGGCGCCGATGCAGGCGAAGCACAATCCCGCCGCGCCACTTACAAAATCACGCCTGTTCATTCCACTCCTCCGATTCCGATAAAACCATATAACTAATTATTTCGACATGTTGGTGTAAAAAAATTTACTGGGTCTTCAGGAAATCGAGCACAGCCATCAGCGATTCGCGCACCGGTTTCTTGTTGAACCAGAAATACACTTCCTTGCCGACTTTCTCGCTATCCAGCACACCCGCTTCGCGCAGGATGCGCAAATGATGCGAGACCGCCGAACGCGACAGGGTCGAGACCTCGACAATCTGCCCGACATTGAGGCGTTCGCCCGCTTCAAATGTCAGCAGGATGCGCTGGCGGTGTTCGTCCCCCAATGCGGTAAATACCCTGGAAATGTTCTTCCAGGTGGCGGGGATGGCCTTGGTGTAATCGCGGTTCATAACCAAATAATTAGTCATTTGGTTTTGTTTGTCAAGCACTTTATTGGTTGAATAAATCATTCCCGGCGCGCGCTTTCCATCAGCAAGGGTTGATTCTGCACAGGTCACCTGCGAAGGTAGCGTGATAAACTGGTTTTCAATGGAGGCCACAGTAAAAAAGCGTGGTGTGGCCCGGGGAAAAAACCCTTAACCAGCAAAATCAAACAGCGTGGTACTGCTTCGTCATGCATCGCAACCGGCGCATTGCAACGGGGCTCCCGCACAGGTGGAGCGTTCATGCAACATGATCTGAAAGAAGCCGCCCTCGAATATCACCGCTATCCGGTGCCGGGCAAAATCGAAGTCGCGCCGACCAAGCCGCTTGCCACGCAACGCGACCTGGCGCTGGCGTACACGCCCGGCGTGGCCGCCGTGTGCGAAGCGATTGTCGAAAATCCCGGTGATGCACGCCACTACACCGCGCGCGGCAATCTCGTCGGTGTGATCACCAATGGAACTGCCGTGCTGGGACTGGGAAACATCGGCCCCTTGGCCGGCAAGCCGGTCATGGAAGGCAAGGCGGTACTGTTCAAGAAATTCGCCGGTATCGATGTATTCGATATCGAAGTGAACGAGAACGACCCCGACAAACTGGTCGACATCATCGCCGCACTCGAGCCCACCTTCGGCGGCATCAACCTTGAAGACATCAAGGCACCCGAGTGTTTCTACGTCGAGAAAAAACTGCGCGAGCGGATGAAGATTCCCGTCTTCCATGACGACCAGCACGGCACCGCCATCATCGTCGGCGCGGCTATCGTCAACGGATTGAAGGTGGTCGGCAAGGATATTTCAAAGGTGAAGCTGGTGTCTTCCGGCGCCGGTGCTGCCGCACTGGCCTGCCTCGACATGCTGGTGGCGCTGGGCATGAAGATGTCCAACATCTGGGTGACCGATATTGCGGGCGTCGTGTACCAGGGGCGCAAGGAAGAGATGGACCCGAACAAGGCGCGCTACGCCCAGGAAACGGGGTCGCGCCTGTTGGGCGAAGTAATTGACGGTGCGGATGTATTCCTCGGGCTGTCGGCCGGGCGCGTGCTGAAACAGGACATGGTGAAGCGCATGGGTCCGAAGCCGTTGATCCTGGCTTTGGCCAACCCCACACCGGAAATCCTGCCGGAAGAAATTCGCGAAGTACGTGACGACGCCGTCATCGCCACCGGACGTTCGGATTATCCGAACCAGGTGAACAATGTCCTGTGTTTCCCGTTTATTTTCCGCGGTGCACTCGATGTGGGCGCCACCACCATCAACGAGGCCATGAAGCTGGCCTCCGTCTACGCCATCGCTGAGTTGGCGCAGGCCGAGCAATCCGACATCGTCGCCATGGCCTATGGCGAAGTCAGTGCCGGTTTCGGCAAGGACTACCTCATTCCCAAACCGTTTGATCCGCGCCTCATCGCCAAGATCGCGCCCGCCGTTGCGCGTGCAGCCATGGAAAGCGGTGTGGCCACCAGCCCCATTACCGACTGGGCCGCGTACTCACAGCGACTCGATCAATTTGTTTACCAGTCCGGTCTCATCATGAAGCCGGTGTTCTTCAAGGCCAAGCAGGCGCCGAAGCGCGTCGTCTATGCCGAAGGCGAGGAAGAGCGCGTATTGCGTGCGGTGCAGGTGATCGTCGATGAAAAAATCGCGCTCCCCATCCTGGTCGGCCGACCCAGTGTGCTGGAAAAGCGCATCGAAAAATTTGGCCTTCGGCTGAAGGCCGGCGTCGATTTCGAAGTCGTCAATCCCGAATACGATGAACGCTATCGCGATTACTGGCAGGAGTATTACCGGCTCACCGCGCGGCGCGGCGTTTCAGAAGCCTATGCAAAGATCGAAATGCGCCGCCGCCTCACGCTGATCGGCGCGATGATGATGCACAAGGACCATGCCGACGCGATGGTGTGCGGCACCTTCGGCACCCACAGCCTCCATCTCGATTACATCGACCGCGTCATCGGCCGCCGCAAGGGCATCAAGAATTACTACGCGATGAATGCATTGATGTTGCCCAAGCACACAGTGTTCATCTGCGATACCTATGTGAACCAGGATCCCACGCCGGAACAGATTGCCGAGATGACGCTGCTGGCCGCGGAAGAAATCCGACGCTTCGGCTTGACACCCAAGGCCGCCCTGCTTTCGCATTCCAGCTTCGGCACCTCCGATGCGCCGTCCGCGGCCAAGATGCGCTATGCGCTGGCGCTCATCAACCAGTTGGCGCCCGAACTTGAAATCGAAGGCGAGATGCATGGCGATGCGGCCTTGTCTGAAGATGTGCGCAATGCCGCGTTCCCGGCATCACGCCTGAAAGGCGAAGCCAACCTGCTGATCATGCCCACACTCGACGCAGCCAACATCGCATTCAACCTGCTGAAGACCACCGCGGGCGGCGGCATCACCATCGGGCCGATCTTACTCGGCAGCGCCATGCCGGTTCATATCGTCACGCCGACGGCGACGGTGCGGCGCATCATCAACATGACTGCACTGGCGGTGGTGGATGCGCAGGCGGAAAGAAAGTAGCGGATCGATACGTTGAATCCAGGAAGATTTTCGACACCGAGGCCGCTTAATCCCGGCGGCACCATCGGCCTGTTCGCGCCCTCGGGTGTTATCCATACGGAGCGCCACGAAAAATCGGTGGCCTATCTGCGCGAACTGGGTTACCACGTCGTGGTGGCGCCCGAATCACACGAGCAATGGCGTTACTTTGCAGGCACCGACTCGCAGCGGCTGGACGGTTTTCACAACATGCTTGCCGATTCGGCCATCGACGCCATGATGATGATTCGCGGTGGCTACGGCTGGTCCCGTTTGCTGCACCGGGTCGACTGGAACCTCGTCGCCTCCGCAGGAAAAAGCCTAATCGGTTTCAGCGACTTCACCGCGCTTAACCTGGGGGCATTGGCGAAATCAAACCTGGTGACGTTCGCAGGCCCCGGCGCCACCATCGACTTTGGCGGGGCGGATGACAGTACTGGTGTGCAGGCCGACCACGCCTTCATGGAAGCGCACTGCTGGCCGGTTTTGCGCGGTGAGCAGATGCGCGCCTGTCCGTATACGAGCGACATACCGCACCCCGCGCAATCCATTACCGGCCCGCTGTGGGGCAGCAATCTGTCACTGGTGGCGCATCTGTCCGGCACACCCTATTGCCCCGACATCGAAGGCGGCATCATGTTCTTCGAGGAAATCGGCGAAAAACCCTACGCCGTCGAACGCATGTTCCTGCATCTTTTTCATGCGGGCGTTTTGCAAAAGCAGAAAGCCATCATCCTGGGCGATTTCACCGACTGCGATCCCGAGAAAGACCGGTTCCCCTATTCGATTGCGCACGTGATCGAGACGCTGCGTGAGTTGCTGGACATTCCGGTGTTGACCGGCCTGCCCTTCGGCCACGTTGCGCGCAAGCTCACGCTGCCGTTCGGCGCCATGGCGACACTCGACATCGAAGCCGGTGCGGGCGCGTCGCAATACACCTTGACCACCCTCACGTACTGATGTACCTGACCACGCTGTTCACCGCGCTGGGGCTTGCGATGGACGCGGTTGCGGTGTCGATTTCCAGCGGTATGTCGGTGCGAAATATCCGGCTTTCGCAGGCGCTGAAAATGGCGCTCTGCTTCGGCATCATGCAGGCGGTGATGCCGTGGCTGGGTTACCTCGCCGGTGTGCAATTTCGCGGACAACTCGAGGCTTACGATCATTGGGTCGCGTTCCTGCTGCTAGGTTTTTTGGGCGTGAAGCTGATTCGCGATTCGCGCGGCGCCGGTGAGGAAAAGCTTGAATCGCCTTTTGCCGCCGGAAAGTTACTGCTGCTCGGCGTCGCGACCAGTATCGACGCACTGGCCGTCGGCGTGAGTTTTTCGCTGCTGGCCATCGGCCTGCTGGAGACGGTCGTCACCATCGGCGTGGTGACCTTCGCGCTGTGCCTTCCCGCCGTCTGGTTCGGCGCCAAACTGGGCAAGTCCATGGCCAAGCGTGCCGATATACTGGGCGGGGTCATCCTCATTATCATGGGGAGCAAGATCCTTATCGAGCATCTCGCCGCAGGCATTTGAAGAAAGTATGGACATGAATGACATCAGTAAAACAACCCTCCGCACGGAATACCGTGCCTGCAATTTGTGCGAGGCCATCTGCGGCCTTGAATTCAAGCTCGACGGCGACAAGATCACCTCGATCCGCGGCGACGATGCCGATCCGTTCAGCCGCGGCCACATCTGTCCCAAGGCCGTCGCGTTGAAAGACATTCACGAAGACCCTGATCGCCTGCGCCGCCCGCTGAAGCGTGAAGGTGATGGCTGGGTCGAGATCAGCTGGGACGACGCATTCGAACTCGCTGCCGAACAAATCGCGAACTTGATCAAGCAGCACGGCAATAACGCCGTCGGCTTCTATGCCGGGAATCCGTCCGTGCACAATGTCGGCCACCTGCTGGGCATCCAGCAACTGGCGCGGCTGATGAAAACCCGCAGCGCCTTCAGCGCTTCATCGGTGGACCAGTTGCCGCAACAGCTCACCTCACTGCTGATGTTCGGCCACCAGTTCCTCATCCCGATTCCCGATATCGATCGCACCGATTATTTCCTCATCCTCGGCGGCAACCCGATCGCGTCCAACGGCAGCATGATGACCGTGCCCGATGTCGCCAAGCGGCTGAAGGCGATACAGGCGCGCGGCGGGAAAGTGGTGGTGATTGACCCGCGCCGCACCGAGACGGCAGAGATCGCCAGCGAACATCATTTCATCCGTCCCGGATCGGATGCCGCATTGCTGATGGCGCTGCTCAATGTGATTCGCGCTGAGAACCTGCACGCAACGAATCCATCCCTGCCGCTGAAAAATCTCGACGCCGCCTTCGATGCCATCGCCCACGTCACGCCCGAAATCGCGGCCGGCGTGACTGGAATCGAAGCTGCCGAAATTCGCCGCATCGCACGCGAGTTCGCCCAATCGAAAACCGCCATCGCCTATGGCCGTATCGGCGCCTGCATCCAGCCGTTCGGCACCGTCGCGCAGTGGCTGGTGCAGCTGCTCAATATCGTGACGGGAAACCTCGACCGCGAAGGCGGCACGCTGGCGACGACGCCGGTCATTCCCATCACCGGACCGGGCACGCGGCCCGGGCATTACGCGCAATGGAAATCGCGCGTGAGTGGCCGGCCGGAATCGAGCGGCGAGTTACCTGTAGCAACACTGGCCGAAGAAATCCTCACGCCGGGTGAAGGAAAGATCCACGGCCTGGTCACCACCTGCGGCAACCCGGTCCTGTCGACACCCAACGGCCGCCAACTCGATCGCGCCTTTGAGGCGCTCGATTTCATGCTGTGCATCGATATTTATCTCAACGAAACCACGCGCCACGCCGACCTCATCCTGCCGCCGACTTCGGCGCTGAATCACGATCACTACGACCTGATTTTTAACGCCTTCGCCGTGCGCAATGTCACGCGCTACAACACGGCGTTCTGGGTGCGGCCCGACGATGAACGCTACGACTGGGAAATTTTTTCCGGCGTCGGTACGCGGCTGGCGGCGAAGCTGGGACGCGAGTTCACCAGCATGCCCGAGTTGAAACACGTGGTGGGCGGCATGCTGAAGAAGAGCGGCAATCGTGAAGGCACCACCATCGAATCACTGAAAGCCGCGCCGCACGGGATTGATCTCGGCGCACTCAAACCGTCACTGGCCACGCGCATCGAGACGGCCGACCAGATGATCGATTGCGCGCCCGCACCCATGCTGGCCGACATGGCGCGCTTCAATGAAGAACTGCTGGGCGGAAAATCAAAGAGCCTGCGCCTCATCGGCCGCCGCCATGTGCGCAGCAATAATTCGTGGATGCACAACTATCATCGCCTGGTGAAAGGCAAGGCCCGCAACCAGTTGATGATGCACCCCGACGATCTCGCTTCACGCGGATTGACCGGGGGACAAATGGTCGAACTCTCATCTCGTATCGGCAAGCTGCAGGTGCCGGTGGAATCAAGCACCGATGTGATGCCGGGTGTGGTGTGTTTGCCGCACGGCTGGGGACACGATCGCGAAGGTGCACGCTTGGGTATTGCCAGCGCGCACGCGG
>JBDTWS010000133.1:0-11502 GCA_040006575.1 Betaproteobacteria bacterium | reverse complement strand
TGATCAAGCATCTCGATCATGTGTCGGACGATGCGATCGTCGGCCTCAACATCCCGACTGCCGTTCCGCTGGTGTATGAACTCACCGACGATCTCAAGCCGATCCGCAGCTATTACCTGGGCGACCAGGCTGAAGTGGCCAAAGCGCAGGCGGCGGTCGCGGCTCAGGGTAAGGGTAAAGCGGCAGCGAAGTGAGTCCCTGGGTAAATCGAAATAGAAGCGCGACGCAAGGCCGCCGGTGACGGTTTTCGGTCGATGCCTCGTTGTGCTTTGCGCGCTTGCCCTGCTGATGCCCGGCTACGCGCGGGCCGATAAGGAAAGCGATCTCAAGCAACTTCGCGAGCGAATCGAGAAACTGCAGCGCGACCTGGTCAAGAGCGAAGAATCGCGTACCGAGGCAGCTGACGCGCTCAAGGTGTCGGAAAAGTCGATCAGCGAAGTAAATCGGAACCTGGTTTCGCTGGGGCAGCAGCAATCGCAAATCTCGCAGAGCCTTGCGGACCTTAGGCGGCGCATCGCAGCCAACCGCGCCGACGCGACCCAGCAACAGGAATTGCTCGACCGCATGATCCGTCACCAGTACATGCACGGTTCCACCGATGGACTGCGGCTGTTGCTCGAGGGGAAGGACGCCTCCGAAGTCGAGCGGCAGATGCATTACCTCGGCTATGTGTCCAAGACCCGCGCGGCGTTGATTGTCCGGCTGAAGCAGAGTGCGGTCACGCTGGTGGAACTGGAGAGCGCCACGCGTGAAAAACAGCGGGAGCTAAAAACTAACGCTGACGAGCAGAAGCAGGCGCGCGCGACGCTGCAGGCCGAGCGCCAGGCCCGGCAAAAAATGTTTGCGCGCATCAAGACCGACATTACCAATGGCCGCCGCGAAATCGGCCGGCTGAAGCGTGATGAAGAACGCCTGGGCAAGTTGATCGAGCAATTGGCCAAGGCAATCGCCAAAAACCGCGAAAAGAAAATCGAGCGCAAGCCCGATGGCATCCAACGCAAGGGCGAGGCCGTAGAGAGTGTTGCAGATGCAACATTCGCGGGGCGCGCATTCGAGACGCTGAGGGGTAAATTGAAGTTGCCGGTGCGCGGGGAACTTCAGGGACGATTCGGCAGCCCAAGAGAGGACGGAGGTGTCACCTGGAAGGGTCTGTTCATCAAGTCGGAAAATGGCCATCCCGTGAAGGCAGTGGCTGATGGACAGGTGGTCTACGCGGATTGGCTGAGAGGGTTCGGCAACCTCATCATTGTTGACCACGGCAGCGGCTACATGAGTCTCTACGGAAACAATGAAAGCCTGTTGAAACAGGTGGGTGACATGACACAAAGCGGTGAGACTGTAGCGTCCGTCGGCTCGTCGGGCGGTGCTGCGGAATCGGGTGTATATTTTGAATTACGCCATGAAGGAAAGCCTTTTGACCCTATGAAATGGGTCGGTAAATAGGTGCTTTTGAGCGACTTTGGCGGTGGCAGCACACAAGCGAGGACAGGATGAGCAATACGATTAGTAACAAAATGAAAGCGGCCGGCCTGGTCGGCATGGGTGCCATTGCAGGCGTTTTGCTGAGCCTCAATTTCTCCGCCGTGGCCGAACGCCAGAGCACCACGCTCAACCTGCCCATCGAAGAAGTGCGCATGCTGTCGGAAGTTTTCGGACGCATCAAGAGTGATTACGTGGAAGCGGTCGACGATAAACGCCTGATCAAGGAAGCCATCAACGGCATGTTGACGGGCCTCGATCCGCATTCGGCGTTCCTCGATGCCGATGCCTACAAGGAAATGCAGACCACCACCACCGGCAAGTTTGGCGGGCTGGGTATTGAAGTGGGTGTAGAAGAAGGCTTCGTGAAAGTCATTTCGCCGATCGACGATACCCCGGCTTTTCACGCGGGTATCAAGTCGGGTGACTTCATCGTCAAGGTTGATGACACGAGCCTGCGCGGACTGTCGCTGACCGAAGCGGTCAAGCGCATGCGCGGCGACGCCGGCACCGAAGCGGTCCTGACCATCCTGCGCCGTGGCGAACCGAAGGAACTCGTGTTCAACGTGAAGCGTGCGGTGATCGAAATCCAGAGTGTGCGTTCGCGAACGATTGAACCTGGTTATGCGGTGATCCGCTTGACACAATTTGAAGAAGCGACCGGTGAAAAACTGGCCCGCGCCATCAATGACGTTTACAAACAGAACGGCGGCAACCTGAAAGGGCTGGTGCTGGATTTGCGCAATGATCCGGGTGGATTACTGAATGCCGCGGTCGCCGTGTCGGCCGCCTTCCTGCCCAAGGATGCGCTGGTCGTGTACACCGATGGCCGCGTGGAAGACGCCAAGATGCGCCTGCACGCCCGCAAGGAAAATTACCTGCGCAATCCGAATCGCGAGGACTACCTGGCCAAGCTGCCACCCTCGGTGAAGAACGTGCCGATGATTGTGCTGGTGAACAACGGCACGGCCTCCGCTTCGGAAATCGTGGCGGGCGCCTTGCAAGATCACAAGCGCGCCAGCGTGATGGGTTCGCAAACTTTCGGCAAGGGATCTGTTCAGACCATCCTGCCGCTGGGAAACAACAGCGCCATCAAGCTGACCACCGCACGCTATTACACGCCTAATGGCCGCTCGATCCAGGCCAAGGGTATTGAACCTGATGTGTCCGTGGACGATGGTTCGCAGCGACTGGGATTGCGTGAGGCCGATCTGGAGCGCCACCTGGTGGGCGAGGATGAAAAGAAGGCAATCGAGGCACTGAAACTCAAGCAGGAAACACTCATCGTTCCGGCCGACAAGAATTTGAAGGGTACGCCCACCAGCGGCCTGCCTGGCAAAGACGGCAAGACAGCGGGCGCGAGTATCAACACGGCTGCGGCAGCAAAGGCGGGCGCATCGGCGGCCGAGCAGAAACCGGTTGAATACACACCCATCAATGGTAGCGATGGCAAACCCATCGACTTCGTATTGCAACAGGCACTGAACCAGTTGAAGGGCCTGCCCGTTGCTTCCAATCCGCGCGCCTTGTTGGCAAACGCGGGTACCACTGCTACACCGGCATTGCCGAAAGCGGTTGAAACGAAGAAGTGACATTTATCCGCCGCAGTAGCCATACCACTACTGCGGTTGGATCCCCTGCAAAGCGGCGCTCATGAATGACGACGACCTGCTTCGATACAGCCGCCACATCCTGCTCAACGAGTTTGGCGTGGAGGCGCAGCGCACGCTGACTGAATCACGCGCGCTGGTGATCGGTGCAGGGGGGCTGGGTTCTGCAGCGCTTTCCTACCTGGCTTCCGCTGGTGTCGGCCACATCAGTGTCGCCGATGGCGATACGGTTGATCTCACCAACCTGCAGCGCCAGATCATTCATCGCGAACAATCGATTGGCGTCAACAAAGCCGAATCTGCGGCGAAGCGCATGGCTGAAATCAATTCCACGATTGTCATCGAGGCGTTGACCGAAAGGCTGGCAGGCGAACGGCTGGAACAGGAAGTCGCGCGCGCAGATGTAGTGCTGGATTGTTCGGATAATTTTTCCACCCGCCACGCCATCAACAAGGCCTGTGTTTTGCATCGCAAGCCGCTGGTGTCGGGTGCGGGTATTCGCTTCGACGGCCAGATCACCAGTTTCGATCTGCGCGTAGCTACCAGTCCGTGCTATCACTGCTTGTTCCCGGAACAATCCAGCGCGGAAGAAGAACGTTGCGCCATCATGGGTGTGTTTGCACCCCTGGTGGGTATCGTCGGTGCGATGCAGGCGGCAGAGGCCATTCGCCTGTTGACCGGTGTCGGTGACCCGCTGGTCGGACGCCTGCTCATGCTGGATGCATTGACCATGAACTGGCAATCGGTCAGGTTCCGGCGCGATAACGACTGTGCGGTATGTGCCACTACAAAAACAGTTTCAGAAAAGGAGCGCGAATATGCAACGATGTGAATTAACTGCGCGATTTTTTCTTGCCTGCCTGGCGCTTGCGGCTTGCGGTGTTTCAGATGCCCAGCAGCTATGGAAATACACCGACAAGGACGGCAAGGTGACCTACTCGGACAAGGCGCCGAAAAAAGGTGAGACGGCGACACCGGTCACCAGCGATTCGTCAACCAACATGATCGAGGCGCCAAAGAATTTGCGCCAGGGCGTCCCGCAGAAATTGCAGGACGTGAAGGACCGCGCCAACGAGAAGGAGGCGCAGCGGGCCAAGCTCCGCGCGGCGGTTGATGCAGCGAAGGAGCAACTCGCGGCCGCGAAGTCCATGCTGGACGAAGGACGCGAGCCGCAAGAAGGCGAGGTGCAGATTGTGGTCGGTCGCAGTAAAGTGGGCGGCGCGCCGACGGGAAAGAATTCGCAACTGCGCAAGCCGGAATACTACACACGGGTCGCTGCGCTCGAAGAGGCGGTAAAGAAGGCGGAAGAAAAATTGGTTGTGGCCGAGCGTATTTACCGTGAAGAGGCGCCCTGAAGCAATGTTGCCCGCCTAGCGGGCGGCGGCCGGCAGCCCAACCTCCGAGAGCGGCCAGCGCGGCCGGATATTGAAAGAGCCGGCGCCCACTGATAGTACCCGCGGATCGGCCTCGATTCTCATGGCTGCGGCGAAGGCGATCATCGCGCCATTGTCCGTGCACAGCTCAATCGGTGGATAGAAAACACTTGCCCCCTGCAGTGTTGCTTGTTCGCTGAGCTGTTTACGCAATTGCTGGTTGGCCCCCACGCCGCCGGACACCACGAGCCTGTTCATGCCGGTCGAGCGGAGCGCAGCAAGTGATTTTGCCACCAGCACGTCAACGACGGCGGCCTGGAATCCCGCCGCTATGTCGGCCCGCGCTGCATCGTCGAAGCCGCCTTCCTGGACCAGCCTGGTTTTCAGTGTCAGCACGGATGTCTTCAGGCCGCTGAAACTCAGGTCATGATCGCCACTGCCGATCATGGGTCGTGGCAGCTTGAATTTCCGCGGATTCCCGCTTTCCGCCAGTTTGCTCAGCGCCGGGCCACCGGGATAAGCCAAACCCAGTAAAGACGCCGTCTTGTCGAAGGCTTCCCCTGCCGCATCGTCGACCGTTTCACCCAAAAGGCGGTAGCGCCCGACACCTTCGACTGCCATCAACTGGGTATGGCCTCCGGACACCAGTAGTGCCACAAACGGAAAATCAGGCCGCGGATCCGCCAGCAGGGGGGACAGCAGATGCCCTTCGAGGTGGTGAATCGAGATCACGGGCTTTTGCAACGCTACGCCCAATGCGGCCGCGAGGCTTGTTCCGACCAGTAATGCCCCACCCAGTCCCGGACCCTGCGTCACTGCCACCGCATCAACCTGCTTGAGTGAGCGCATGCTCTCGCTGAGAACGCTTTGAATCAAAGGGATCATTCGCTGTATGTGGTCACGCGACGCCAGCTCGGGCACGACACCGCCATATGCTGCATGCATGTCGACCTGCGAATGTAACCGGTGCGCCAGCAGGCCTTGCGAGGTGTCATACAGCGCGACGCCGGTTTCATCGCATGAGGTTTCAAGGCCAAGAATCAGCATTTAGCAGGCGCCATCGATGGGGATATGAAGGGATTTTGAAGGGATGTTGAAGGACTGTCGAAGGAAAAACGCACAGCGCGGGACTTGGCAAAAAGCGTGTAAGTCGTTATTATATTGGGCTCTTCGCTGCGGACGGTCGAAAGACTTGAAGAAAACGAAGGGTGCAGGTGAAACACAACTTCAGACCCACAGCTCCCGCGCAGATCAACATTGCGCCGGCGAACTGGCTGGGCATAACTAGAAAGCTAGAAAGGTAATTTGAATGTTAGTTCGATTGAAAGAGAATGAGCCGTTCGACGTGGCGCTGCGCCGCTTCAAGCGCGCCATTGAAAAGACCGGTTTGCTGACCGAGCTTCGTGCTCGCGAGTTCTACGAAAAGCCCACCGCGGAACGCAAGCGCAAGCATGCCGCCGCCGTGAAGCGCCGTTTCAAGCGCCTGCGCAGCCAGATGCTGCCGCCGAAGCTGTACTAACCAGCCGGTAGTTCAGAATTATTTTCAAGGCAGGTGACGTACGTCGCCTGCCTTTTTTCTTTCCTGGAGTAGCACATGACGCTGCGTGAAAAAATTACCGAAGACATGAAGATTGCGATGAAGGCCCGCGAAAGCGAAAAGCTGGCGGCCATTCGCCTGTTGCTCTCCGAGATGAAGCGCAAGGAAGTCGATGAGCGCATTGAGCTGACCGACGACCTGGTGCTTGCCATCATTGAAAAAATGCTGAAGCAACGCAGGGACTCCATCGAACAGTTCAAGGCAGGCAATCGTCCCGACCTGGTGGCCAAGGAAGAGTTTGAAGTGGGTGTGCTGTCGACCTACATGCCTGCGCAGTTGTCGGACGCGGAAGTGGCCGCCATTCTTGAGGGCGTGATTGCCGAAACCGGCGCGACGTCGGCGAAGGACATGGGCAAGGTCATGAATGCATTGCGCCCCAAGGTCGCCGGCAAGGCTGACATGGGAAAACTGTCCGGACTGGTGAAGGCCCGCTTGGGCTAGCAGCACCGCATCGCCAACATCGAAACGCGACGGCGCCCCGCACTGCGGGGCGTTGTTTTTAGCTGGGCCGTATAATCGACAAGCCATGATTCCGCAGGATTTCATCCAACAATTGCTCGCCCGCGTCGATATCGTCGACGTGATAGACAAGCACGTGAAACTCAAGAAAGCCGGCCAGAATTATTCGGCCTGTTGCCCGTTTCACAACGAAAAGTCCCCCAGCTTTTCGGTGTCGCCCACCAAGCAGTTTTATCACTGCTTCGGCTGCGGCGTGCATGGCACGGCGATCACGTTCCTGATGGAATATTCCGGCATGGGCTTCCGCGATGCCGTCCAGGACCTGGCGGAGGGCGTGGGCATGACCATGCCGGTCGAAGCCAATCGTGAGGAGTCGGTTGAGCGCGCGAAAGAAGCGGCCAGCCTGGGTGAAGTGATGATGGCGGCGATGAATTTTTACCGCCGCGAATTGAAGCAGGCGCCGAAAGCGATCGACTACCTCAAGGGGCGCGGCGTATCCGGCGAAATCGCCGCCAAATTCGGCCTGGGTTATTCGCCGGACGACTGGCAGGGGCTCAAAGGGGCGGTCACCGATTACACGGCGTCATCACTGAATGAATGCGGCCTGGTCATCGACAATGATGAAGGCAAGCGCTACGACCGTTTTCGCGATCGTGTGATGTTCCCCATCCTCGATGCGCGGGGCAATGTGATCGGCTTCGGCGGTCGCGTGATCGGCAAGGGCGAACCCAAGTATTTGAATTCTCCTGAAACCTCGCTGTTCGAAAAAGGCCGCGAACTGTACGGCCTGTTCCAGGCGCGGCGAGCCATCCGCGATTCCCAGACCGCCATCGTCGTGGAAGGCTATATGGACGTGGTCGCCCTTGCGCAGAGCGGTGTCGAAAACGCCGTTGCCACGCTGGGCACCGCCACCACGCCAACGCACGTGCAGAAACTGCTGCGCATGGCGGACAATCTTGTGTTTTGTTTTGACGGGGACAAGGCGGGCCGCAAAGCGGCGTGGCGTGCACTCGAACAATCGCTGCCGGTCGTCGTCGATGGTAAGGACGTGCGCTTTCTCTTCCTGCCGGCCGAGGATGACCCTGACACCTTCGTGCGACGCCTGGGCAAGGAAGCGTTCATGAACGAACTCAAGAACGCCAAGCCGCTGTCGGCTTTCCTGTTCGATGAACTGTCCTCGCAAGTGGACATGAGCAATGAAGAGGGCCGCACCCGTCTGCTGACGCATGCAAAGCCACTGATCCTGCAGATCACCGCACCGGCCCTGGCGATGATGCTGGTTCGCAAGCTGGCCGACCTGGTGGGGCTGGGCGTGGTGGAAGTCCAGCGCCTGATTCCGGTTTCAGCCGGCAATCCGCCGCCAAACCAGCAACAGCGCGATTCTGCGCCATGGCCAAATGAACAGCAGCAGCCAAACGGCCCGCGTAAGCCTAAAGGCGAACGCACTGAATATCGCGGCAAATTTCGTGGACCGGAACCGGGAGCACCGGTGCCGCGCCGCAAAACCTCACCGGCCGGATTGGCGGCGCAGATCATTGCGCGAATCCTGCTGAAACCGGCATTGGCCGGTCGGTTCGACGTGGCTGTCGCGGACGAGGAGGCGTCGCCCGTCGGCGCGGCCTGCCGCGTGGCGGCATTCGTCCGCGACCATGATTTTGAAGTCTCGCAGGCCCAGATCATTGAACATTTCCGCGGTTCTGTTGACGAAACTGAAGTCAATCGTGCGGCAATGCATCCGTTGCTGACGGACATGGATGCAGTGAATCCTGAGTTCGACCTTGATGCCGAATTCGATGAGGCGCTTGCCCGTTTGCGTGAACAGGCGCGCGCCGATGAGGTGTGGCGCGTCACGCAACGCCGCGCCAGGGAAATGGGGCTGGGCTAGCCCGGTTTGGCGCTGGAACGGCCGGTTTTTTGAGGTTTCGCACGCCATGTGCCTGAAGATGCGCGTATTTTCTGGGCCGCAGGGCAGATGCCTCGCGACGGCGCGCCAGTGCTTGGGTTCCAGCCGGTCGTTATTGAAAAACCCCATGGCCGCATGATGACGCCTGCAACACGCGCCTCACCTTGAATGCCCTTGGCCCCGCCCCAAACTCCCTGTAACGCTTTCGAAAAAAGCCGGTTTCGGTTAAAATATACGGTTCCCCGTTCAAACATCCCTTCGGCGAGTCCAGACGCCCGGGAACCGTGGCCGGGACACTCCTTTCCGCAGTTTGATTTTCTCCACTAGCCGTTAACCACGGCCCCTCAGCGACGGATCAACGACATGGCCCGCAAACCAAAAAGCGCTCTCCAAAACGACGAATTCCCGATCCCCAACTTCAAGGCCGCGCGCGATGCGAAGGTGCCGGTGGACGTTGAGGCGCAGAAGACTCGCCTGAAAAGCCTGATCATGCTCGGCAAGGAGCGTGGCTTCCTGACCTACGCCGAAATCAACGACCACTTGCCGGATGTGGTGGATGCCGAACAGATCGAGTCGATCACCTCGACCTTCAATGACATGGGCATCCAGGTCTACGACGTCGCACCTGACGCCGAGACGCTGCTGCTGAATGAAGCCGCGCCCGCTGCCGCCGATGATGATGACGCCGAGGAAGAGGCTGCCCAGGCGCTCTCCTCCGTCGACTCCGAATTTGGCCGCACCACCGACCCCGTCCGCATGTACATGCGCGAAATGGGTTCGGTCGAACTGCTGACGCGCGAAGGCGAAATCGAAATCGCCAAGCGCATCGAAGACGGCCTGAAGCACATGATCCTGGCGATCTCCTCGTGCCCGACCACGATCGAGGAAATCCTGGCGCTGGCCGACAAGGTCGAGCGCGATGAACTGCGCATCGACGAAGTCATCGACGGACTCGTGGATCCCAATGAAGACCAGGTGTCCGAAGCTGAACTCTCCGACGAAGACCTCGAAGACGAGGAAATCGAGGAAGAGGAAGAAGACGAAGACGGCTCCATTGCGGCCGCCAACCTGGAACAGCTGAAGCAGGATTCACTGCTGCGTTTCAACTCGATCCGCAAGCTTCACAAGAAAATGCGCAAGATCCTCGCCGACAAGGGCCATCGTTCGCGCGCGTACAAGGATTTGCAGGAAGAAGTCTCTGCCGAACTGATGCAGATCCGCTTCTCCGCCAAGCAGGTCGAAAGCCTCTGTAACGGCCTTCGCGGCCTGGTCGATACTGTTCGCCGCAGCGAGCGTCACATCCAGGAACTCTGCGTCAAGAATTCCGGTATGCCGCGTCCGCATTTCATCAAGTCGTTCCCCGGCAATGAAACCAACGTGAAGTGGATTGCCGACGAGATCGTTCACGGCAAGGGTTACGCCGCCGCACTCGCCAAATTCAAGCCGTCGATTGTCGAGCAACAGGAAAACCTGATCAGCCTGCAAAAAGAAGTCGGCATCCCGATCAAGGACCTGAAGGAAATCGCCCGCCAGATGAGCACCGGTGAAGCGAAAGCCCGCCGCGCCAAGCGTGAAATGATCGAGGCCAATTTGCGTCTCGTGATCTCGATCGCCAAGAAATATACCAACCGCGGTTTGCAGTTCCTCGACCTCATCCAGGAAGGCAACATCGGCCTGATGAAAGCCGTGGACAAGTTCGAATATCGCCGCGGCTATAAATTCTCGACGTACGCTACCTGGTGGATTCGCCAGGCGATCACGCGCTCGATCGCCGACCAGGCGCGCACGATCCGTATTCCCGTGCACATGATCGAAACGATCAACAAGATGAACCGCATCTCGCGCCAGATTTTGCAGGAAACCGGTCTTGAGCCGGATCCGGCAACGCTGGCCAAGAAGATGGAAATGCCGGAAGACAAGATCCGCAAAATCCTGAAGATCAGCAAGGAGCCGATCTCGATGGAAACGCCGATCGGTGACGACGAGGATTCGCATCTGGGCGATTTCATCGAAGACACACAGACTTTGGCGCCGGATGATTCGGCCCAGTATACGAGCCTGCGCGATGTCACCAAGGACGTGCTGGATTCACTGACGCCACGCGAAGCAAAGGTGCTGCGCATGCGTTTCGGTATCGAAATGAATACCGATCACACGCTGGAAGAAGTGGGCAAGCAATTCGATGTCACGCGCGAACGTATTCGCCAGATCGAGGCGAAGGCCCTGCGCAAACTGCGTCATCCTTCGCGTTCGGAAAAGCTGAAGAGCTTCCTCGAGACCGACAGCTGATAATTGAATAAGACATTCGCAGCAATGAAAAACGGCCGGAATCCCCGGCCGTTTTTCATTGCATCTGCATAGCTGCCGGTGAGCGCAATGGCGGACGTAACAGCGAACACATCACGCGGCACCCAGCTTAAGCACCACGCGCACGTTTTGTTGCGAGTCGTGATGTTCGTCGGCGATGAATCCCAGTTTTTCCGTTAACGCCAGCATCGCATGATTGGCCGGCAGGATGGACCCATCGATGGTTTCGTAGCCCGCCGCGCGTGCGCAATCGATGAGCGATTTCATCAGCAGACGCCCCAGCCCGCGCGACTGCCAGTCATCGGCAACGGCGATCGCGAACTCCACGCTGGTGCGATCGGTGTTGGGGAAGTAGCGGGTCACACCGGCAATGCGATCCTGCGCGACGTCGATCGCCACCAGCGCCATTTCACGGTCGTAGTCCAGCTGTGTGAAGCGCGCAATCATTTCCGGTGACAGCGCCGACACCGAATGCTGGAAGCGCGAATAGCGTGATCCATCGGACATACCCGCCACGAACGCGCGTTCGCGTTCCGCATCATCGGGCCGGATCGGCCGCAGCAATAGTGTCGAGCCGTCCTTCAAGCGGATCTCGCGCTCCAGTTCCACCGGGTAGGGGAAGATCGCCATGTGCCGATAGCGCAGGTCGGTGATCGGCGCGTGACTGTTGATGACCACGCGCGCATCGACGACGGCCGCGCCACCCGGATGCACCAGCACCGGGTTCAGGTCCATCTCCTCGATCCACGGCAGCAGGCAGGCCATGGTTGAGAC
>JBDTWS010000132.1:0-11598 GCA_040006575.1 Betaproteobacteria bacterium | reverse complement strand
TTCGGCCAGACCAACTATTCGGCGGCCAAGGCCGGGATGCACGGCTTCACCAAGGCGCTGGCGCTGGAAGTGGCGAAAAAAGGCGTGACGGTCAATACCATTTCCCCCGGCTACATCGGCACGGCGATGGTGACGGCGATTCCGGAGGACGTATTGAATTCGAAGATTCTTCCGCAGATTCCGGTAGGTCGCCTGGGCAAGCCGGAAGAAGTGGCGGGGCTGTGTGCTTACCTCGCGTCGGACGAAGCGGCGTTTGTCACCGGTGCAAATATCGCGATCAATGGCGGACAGCACATGTTCTAAGAAATCTGTTTCTAAGAAATCTGTCCCAGTAGTAAAAAAGGGCGCCGAAGGTGCCCTTTCATTTTGGAACGGGTCAGATTCACGTATGCAACTTTCAACCATCCCCGTTCGCCCTGAGCTTTCAATCATCCCCGTTCGCCCTGAGCCTGTCGAGGGGTTAGATGGGCTAGCGTGCCTAATCTGCCGACGTTCAAGATCAGGGCTAAACACATCAGCCCATCCCACCCTTCGACAGGCTCAGGGCGAACGGAGCGTATTTTGAACCCGCACCTTGCAACCATTCCATTCCGCCCGCCCATAAAAAAACCCCGGAAAGTTATTTCCGGGGTCGAATCCTAATCGTATGGATTAGGAGGAGGAGACGGTGAAGCGAATTACTTGCGCTTGGAAGCGGTTGCCTTGGTGGCGGTTTCGGTTGCCGACTTGATGGCGGTATCGGTGAAAGCCGACACTTGCTTGGAAGCCTTGGACAATGTGTCCATGGCGGCGGTCGAAGCAGCCATGCTGGATTTCAGCGCGGCGAAAGCGACGTCGGTGCCGGCCGGTGCGTTCTTGGCGGCTTTGTCGATGCCTTCAGCAACGGTTTTCTGGAAAGCCGAAACGCGTTCTTCGACCAGGGCCGAATACTGGGCTTGTGCGAAATTGCTGATGTCGTACAGGTTCTTCGAATAACCCATGAAGAATTCCAGGCCGGTTTCAGCAGCTTTGGTGCGCAGGCCGTTGAATTCCTGAACATCCTTGACCGACGTTGCTGCCTTGGTGCTCTTGGCGCCCTGGTCGAGGCCAACTTTGGCGGCTTCAAGGTTCAGGGCGAACATGCGCTCAGCGCTGTCCATGGAAACTTTGGCGAATTGCATCGCGGAATCAACAGCGGTCTTGGAAAACTCGCCGAACTGTTCGGTACCTACGTTCATATTGGACATGTGTAACTCCATTTAAAAATTGAGGGATGGGGTGGCTTACGGTTAACTACTAGCGCCACATCCAAAGAATCAATAAATGTTGCGCCGCACAAAACAAATATTAGCCCTGCGAAAACATCTTGTCAAGGATTATTTGCTGCGCCGCAACATAATCACTTTTTGGCCCCGCAATAATCAAAAAATGCTAAGATAATCAAATAAATAGTTGCGCCTGGCCAGCTCAGGCATCGCACTGCGAAAGTCATTTCGCAGTCGATATTCTGGTGGCGCAACATTTCAGGAATATGAATGACTGCGGATCGCCTGCCGGCGCATTCGTCACTCCCGAAAAGGAACAGCCCGTGGCCCGAATTATCAAGAAATACCCCAATCGCCGTTTGTACGATACCGAGACCAGCGCATACATCACGCTGGCCGATGTCAAACAGTTCGTGCTCGAAAACCAGGTTTTCGAAGTGCAGGACGCGCGCACGGCAGAAAACCTCACGCGCAGCATCCTGCTGCAGATCATCCTGGAAGAAGAGAGCGGCGGCGTGCCGATGTTCTCCGCTGACATGTTGTCCAACATCATTCGTTATTACGGCCACTCAATGCAGGGCCTGATGGGCAGCTACCTTGAGCGCAGCATCGGCGCTTTCCACGAAGCGCAGCGCAAATTCCAGGAACAGACGCAATCGCTTTACGGCACTATCGGCAATGCAGCGCCGAACCTGGGCGGCCTCGGCAACCTGGGCGGCATCGCCAAGGCGGTGCCTGCGCTGGATCCGGAAGCATGGAAAAAGATCATCCAGGCTGGCGCGCCGGGCGTGCCCAATATGATGGGTGACTATCTGGAGAAGAGCGCTTCGAACGTCATCGGCATGCAGGAAGAACTGCGCAAGCAGGCCATGCAGATGTTCTCGACGTTTCCCTACAATCCTTTGGCCGGCGCTACCGGCACGGAAAAAACGGTCGAGCCTGCCGCTGAACCCAGGGCCCCCAAGGCCAAGGCGTCCACTGCCAAGGCAAAATCGCGCAAGACCGGCAACAAGGGCTGATATCCAACAATGAAGGCATCAACCGTTTCCGCAAGCCCGGTCAAGCTCAAGCGCAGCCTCAAGGTGCCGCGGGTCGGCTTTGTTTCACTGGGCTGCCCCAAGGCGCTGGTCGATTCAGAACAGATCATCACTCAACTGCGCGCGGAGGGCTACGATATCGCGGCCAACTACGCCGGCGCTGATCTGGTGGTGGTAAACACCTGTGGCTTCATCGATTCCGCCGTAGAAGAATCGCTCGACGCCATCGGCGAAGCGCTGGCTGAAAACGGCAAAGTAATTGTCACAGGTTGCCTGGGTGCCAAGTCAGGCGAGGGCGGCGGCAATCTCATCAAGCAGATCCATCCCAAGGTGCTGGCCGTCACCGGCCCGCACGCCAGGGATGAAGTGATGCAGCACGTGCACGCGCACCTGCCGAAGCCGCATGATCCGTTTATCGATCTGGTGCCGGCCGCCGGCATCAAGCTCACACCGAAGCACTACGCGTATCTGAAAATTTCCGAAGGCTGCAATCACCGCTGCACGTTCTGCATCATCCCGTCGATGCGCGGCGACCTGGTCAGCCGTCCCATCGGCAGCGTGCTGCAGGAAGCGGAAAACCTGTTGAAGTCCGGCGTGAAGGAATTGCTGGTGATTTCGCAGGACACGAGTGCCTATGGCGTCGATGTCAAATACCGCACCGGCTTCTGGAATGGCCGTCCGGTAAAAACACGCATGACCGAATTATGCGAGGCACTCGGCAGCATGGGCGGCGAACAAAAGCCGTGGGTGCGTTTGCATTACGTGTATCCGTATCCCCATGTGGATGAAGTCATTCCGCTGATGGCCGAGGGGAAAATTCTGCCCTATCTCGATATTCCGTTCCAGCACGCCAACCCGCGCATTTTGAAATTGATGAAGCGGCCGGCCGCAGCAGAAAAAACACTGGAGCGCATCCTGGCCTGGCGCAAAGTCTGTCCTGATCTCACCATTCGCTCTACGTTCATCGCGGGCTTCCCTGGTGAGACCGAAGCTGAATTCCAGGAGATGCTGGACTTCCTGACCGAGGCACAGCTGGATCGCGTGGGCTGCTTTGCGTACTCGCCGGTCGAAGGTGCGCGCGCCAATGAATTGCCGGACCCTGTTCCCGCGGAAGTCCGTGAAGAACGCCAGGCGCGCTTCATGGCGCACCAGGCCAAAATCAGCGAGCAGCGCCTGCAGGCAAAAGTGGGCAGGGAAATTGATGTGCTGGTCGATCGATTGGCCGAAGACGCCAAGGGTCAGCGACTCGCAGTGGGCCGCTCGAAAGCTGATGCGCCGGAAATCGATGGACTGGTCTACGTGACCGGTGTCAGCAAATCCGTGCAGTCCGGCGATTTCTTGCGTGCGAAAGTCACCTCAGCGCAGGAACACGATCTGGTGGCGGACGTCATTTCGTAGCGTCAACAACCGCAGCGGCTGTTGATGCCTTTCCGTCTTTCTGGAATTGAAACTCAAGCACTGGCGCGCTTTGCAAGGCATTTTTGACCTGCAAGGCGCGCCGGTGCTTGATCTCACTCGCTGAATTCAGTTGAAGCCATAAAAAAAACCCGCCGATGCGGGTTTTTTTTATGCGGCGAAGATTTATTCGCGGACCAGCTTGTTCTTCTCCACCCGGATGCGATCACCCACCCGGTATGCGGTCGCCGCATTGTAGGTAAACGTGCGCGATTCGCCGGTTTCCAGTTTCACGATCACCTGGTACTGCGTCTTGGTCTTGGAATTCTTTTCAACTTCGTTGCCCGCATAGGCGCCTGCACCTGCGCCGACGATGGTCGCCGCCGTGTTGCCGCGGCCGCTGCCAACCTGATGTCCCAATACGCCGCCGAGTACACCGCCAACAATCGCGCCGCCACCGGAACCTTGACCCTTTATCTGCACGGTCTTCATGTCGGTCACGCTGCCGCAGTTGTCGCATTTAGCCATCGCGCCGTTGGCGGCAAACAGGGTTGCGGCCAGCAGCAGAATTTTGGTCATCTTCATGTGTGTTTCCTTTCAGGTTTTGACGCTATGAACAATGATATCACTGTCGAATTCGTTGACCAGCTACGCTACCGCTCGACGTCGCTCGCGCGCAATTGCGGGAAGAGAATCACATCGCGGATCGACGGACTGTCGGTCAGCAACATCACCAGCCGGTCAATGCCGATGCCTTCGCCCGCCGTGGGCGGCATTCCGTATTCGAGTGCGCGCACATAGTCGGCGTCGTAATGCATCGCTTCCGCGTCGCCCGCGTCCTTCTGCTTCACCTGGTCCATGAAACGCTCGGCCTGGTCTTCCGGATCGTTCAATTCCGAGAAGCCATTCGCAATCTCGCGGCCGGCAATGAACAATTCGAAGCGATCGCAGATCGCCGGGTTGTCGTCATTGCGGCGTGACAGCGGCGACGTTTCAGCGGGATAGGAAATCAGGAACGTGGGCTGGATCAGCTTTGATTCGGCGGCCGCTTCAAACAACTTTAATTGCAGCGTGCCGATGGTGTCGGTCTCCTTCGCATTTTCGCCATTGGCGCGAATGTGCTTCAACAGGGTAGGGGCATCGTTAAAATCGATGCCCGCCAGATCAGGCGCATATTTCTTCACTGCATCAACCATCGTCAAGCGATCAAACGGCTTGCCGAAATCGATTTCCATGCCCTGGTAATTCAGCAGCGTCTTGCCCAGCACCTTGGTAGCGATATCGCGGAACATGTCTTCGGTGAATTGCATCAGGTGCAGGTAATCGCGCCACGCGATGTAGAACTCCATCATCGTGAATTCAGGATTGTGGCGAACCGAAATGCCCTCGTTGCGGAAATTGCGGTTTATCTCGAACACGCGCTCGAAACCGCCGACCACGAGGCGCTTCAAATACAGTTCCGGCGCGATACGCAGGAACAACTCCATGTCCAGCGCGTTGTGATGCGTCTTGAACGGACGCGCCGCGGCACCACCGGGAATGGGATGCATCATCGGCGTCTCGACTTCGAGATAGCCGTGGCTGACCATGAATTCACGCATGGCCTGCACGATCTTCGAGCGCGCAACAAACGTCTCGCGCACTTCCGGGCTCATGACCAGGTCGACATAGCGCATGCGATAGCGCTGTTCGGTATCGGTGAGGCCGTGGAATTTTTCCGGCAGTGGGCGGATCGATTTGGTGATGAGGCGGATCGTTTTTACGTGAATCGAGAGCTCGTTCGAATTGGTGCGGAACATATAGCCTTCGGCACCGACGATGTCACCGATGTCGTAGCGTTTGAAAGCATCAAATGCCTCGTCGCCAATATCGTCCTTTTTCACATATAGCTGGATGCGGCCCGAAGCGTCCTGAATGGTGACAAACGCAGCCTTGCCCATCAGGCGCTTCAGCATGATGCGACCGGCAACTTTTACATCGGCTTTCTCACCTGCTTCAAAATCTTCCTTCGATTTCGTGCCGTGCGCAGCTTGAAGATCGGCCGCCACGTGCTCTGGCCGGTAATCGTTGGGGAACGCGATACCTTTTGCGCTTGCAGCGCGCAACGCTTTCAGCTTTTCGCGGCGCTCGGCAATGACGTGGTTTTCATCGACTTGTTCGGTCGCTGGCGAGGTAGCGGGGGTCTTGTTGTTATCGGTCATGATCCACTCGGCGGAAAAATTTTTGTAGCAAAAAAATCAGGGCGCTTTAGTTTGTTCGGGTTGCTCGGGAATTTCAGACTGTGTTTTTCCAGCTGATCAATCCAATGCCGGAAAGGCACAGGACGATGCCGGCGATCTTGGTCATGGCGATCGCTTCGTTAAAAAACGCGAGGCCGATCAGCAGCGTGGAAACAGTGACCACGGCAGACGTCAGTACGAACGCACTCGACAATTCCGCACCTTCACGGTACGCCAGCAGGAAGCCTATCTCGATCAGCACAATACTGGCCGCAACGCCATAGACCGCCCAGTTGAGCTTCGCCGCTTCTTCAACCAGCGAAGCCTGCAGCGGAAACAACAACAGCAACGGTAAAGTCAGCACCGCGGCAACCAGGTAGAACGCCAGCAGCGACACAACCGGATGCGCATTCGCGGCCACGCTCTTCTGCGTCACGTGATACAGCACCTGCCCGAGAATCGCGATCGCCAGCGCGACCAGGATCGGCGTCTTCATCACACACCCTGCTTGAGGCTGGCGGCGATGAATTCGTCGAGATGCCCGTCGAGCACTTTTTGCGTATTGCCGGTTTCGTAATTGGTGCGCAGGTCCTTGATGCGCGACTGGTCCAGCACGTACGAGCGAATCTGGTGGCCCCAGCCGATATCGGTCTTGGAATCTTCCAGTTTTTGCTGGTCGCTCTGGCGCTTGCGCAATTCCAGTTCGTACAATTTCGCCTTCAGCATCAGCATGGCTTCGGCGCGATTGCGATGCTGCGAACGATCACTCTGGCATTGCACCACGACGCCGGTGGGCGCATGCGTAATGCGCACGGCAGAGTCGGTCTTGTTGATGTGCTGTCCACCAGCACCTGAGGCACGGTAGGTATCGACGCGCAAATCGGCCGGATTGATGTCGATCTCGATCGAGTCGTCAACTTCCGGATAGACGAACACGCTGGCAAAGGAGGTGTGGCGTCCGCCCGACGAATCGAAGGGCGACTTACGCACCAGTCGATGCACACCGACCTCGGTGCGGAGGAAACCATAGGCGTATTCGCCAAGAACCTTGATCGAACATGATTTGATGCCGGCCACGTCGCCGGCCGATTCTTCAAGCAGTTCGGTCTTGAATCCCTTGCGCTCGCAGTAGCGCAGGTACTGGCGCATCAGCATCTGCGCCCAGTCCTGCGCCTCGGTGCCACCGGCGCCGGACTGGATGTCCACGAAGCAATTGTTCGCGTCCATCGGGTTGCTGAACATGCGGCGGAATTCGAGATCCGCGACTTTTTTCTCGAGCTCTTTTGCGTCCTCGCTCACCGCGATCAAGGTGTCGTCATCGCCTTCAACCTTCGCCATGTCGAACAGTTCACGCAGGTCTTTGAAGCCCGACGTCAGGGTGGTGAGCGTGGTCACCACTTCATCAAGGGATTTCTTCTCGCGGCCCAGTTCCTGGGCGCGCTTGGCGTCGTTCCAGACCGCCGGGTCTTCGCTTAAGCGATTGACTTCTTCCAGACGCTCCGCCTTGGCGTCAAAGTCAAAGATACCTCCGCAACTCGACCGTGCGATTGGTCAAGTCGGAAAGGGAATTGGAAATGGCGTTTTGCTGATCGGCTTCCATGGAACGGCTTTTTTATAGTTGAAATCAACCTTCGATTATACGCGACGGCGGCGCATCAGGCCACGTGGTCCAGCAGCAATTGCAGGGTTCTGTTGCCGCGAAATTCGTTGATCGATGGCCGGAACACCGCGTCAATGCTGGCCTCCAGGGCATCGGCCGAGCCGAAACGCATGGCGTCGAAGGTGTTGCCGCCCATGCTGATCTTGAGCTTGAGGTGTTTCTCGCCGACCACGCGCTGTTCGATCACGCGGAATGATCCGGTAAAGCTGGGGGCGACGAATCCCTGTCCCCACACTTGCGCATCGATGGCGCCGACAAAATTGAAATCAAGTTCGCCCGCGTCAAGGGCACCATCGGTTTCGATGCGCTCGGCCAGGTCGGTTGGCGAAAGCAATCCCTGTGCGACGACTTCAAACGCCGCTTCGAATGCAGCTATGGCCGTCTCAGGAATGGTCAGGCCCGCGGCCATCGCGTGCCCGCCAAATCGCGTGATCAGTTCCGGATGGCGTTTCGTGACCAGGTCCAGCGCGTCGCGCATGTGGAAGCCCTTGATCGAACGGCCGGAGCCTTTCAGGCTGCCCTGGCCGTCCGCCGCGAAGGCGATGACCGGGCGATGATATTTTTCACGGATGCGCGAAGCGAGGATGCCGACCACACCCTGGTGCCATGAGGGATCGAAAATCGCGATGGAATAGCGACTTACGACATCGACGTCCGCCAGCGTCAGCAGGGCGGTGTCCTTCATGTCCGATTCGATGTTGCGGCGTTCGCGATTGAGCTGGTCGAGCTGGGTGGCCAGCTTCATGGCGGTGGGTTCGTCGTCCGCCAGCAGGCATTCAATGCCGACCGACATGTCGTTCAGGCGCCCGGCGGCGTTGAGGCGCGGGCCAACCATGAATCCCAGCTCATAGGTGGAGGCGCGCGAGGGATCGCGCCCGGCCACCTGCAGGATGGCGCGGATGCCCGGGCAGACGCGGCCCGCCCGTATTCGCTGCAATCCCTGCTCAACCAGCACGCGATTGTTGTGATCCAGTTTCACCACGTCCGCGACCGTACCCAGCGCCACCAGGTCCAGCAGGTCGGCCAGGTTGGGTTCGGGATTGTCGGTGAACCGGTTGCGCTTTCGCAGCTCCGCGCGCAGCGCCAGCATCGTGTAGAAAATCACCCCGACACCGGCGAGATTCTTGCTCTCGAACCCGTCGCCCGCCTGGTTGGGATTGACGATAACCGAGGCCGCCGGCAATGCGTGTCCAGGAAGGTGATGGTCCGTCACCAGCACCTCGATGCCGCGCCGGTTGGCTTCGGCCACACCTTCGACGCTGGCAATGCCATTGTCCACGGTGATGATGATGTGCGGATCGCGCTCCGCCGCCATGGCGACGATTTCCGGCGTGAGCCCATAGCCGAATTCGAAACGATTGGGCACGATGAATTCGACTTTGCCGCCCATGGCACGCAGTGCGCGCACGCCCAGCGCGCAGGCCGTAGCACCGTCGGCGTCGTAGTCGGCGACGATGAGCAAACGCTTGCCTGCTTCGATGGCGTCGGCCAGAAGGATGGCCGCTTCCTGCACGTGTGCCAGTTGCGCAGGGGACAGCATTGCGTTCAGCTCGTGGTTAAGGTCGGAGGCGCCGGTGATTCCGCGCGCCGCGTACAGCCTTGCCATGCGCGGATCGACGTTGGCCGAAACTAGTGCGTCGTACGAGGACGGGTCGCGTTCGCGGGTGATGATTTCAGGCATAGGAACCAAGAGAGGGGGTTGAACGCCAGAATTTCAGCCATTGCTGCGTGCGTGTGAGATGGAACGACATCGGTTTTGCTGCACCGGGAGTGTGAATATTGAGCCGGCTGATCGTTCCGGTCGCCAGTGCCGCAGCAATGGGTTGGAACCACTGCCGGTCCAGTTCTCCCAGTTCGCGCGACCATTCGTCAAGGTCACGTTCGCCCATTGCCTGTTCGCAACGGTCAAGGACAACCAATACATTGCCCTTGGCTGATTTGAGCGACGCAAATAATGCCGGCAATAGCGGAATACCGGATGCGACTGCGAGCTGTGAAGCGAGCGGCGTGTCGGTGAGTACAAGGTCATAGCCAGTGGGAACTGTGCGCGCGATCTGCGGCGCCACACCGCCGCCCCAAAACCAGACGCCGTTCACGGTATTTTTTCCCGCCGCTTCCCGTGCCGCATTGACCGGATGGCTGAACAGCAGCATTTGCGCTTCATTTTGCAGCGCGCGCCAGTTGAGTTTGCCGTGGGACTTCGGCTGGTTTTCCGACAGTGGCGCCAATCGTGCCACTTCGGGTGAAACCGTCGCCGGAATTTCGTCGCGATCGCATCTGACGTACCAGCGGCCTGGCACCGGCGAAAAAAATTCCAGCCCATCGGTGGAAAAATGCGCGTTGAGCGAGGTGATCATTTCCTGCGATTCCTGTCCGGTAAGCTCCAGCCGCCCGGGAAAAAGCTTCACCGCATCACGATCCGCCGCCATGTGAACCGGCTCGGCAAACATCCAGCCACCTTCGCCCGTTTGCAGGCCATCATGTGCCGCGACCAGCGCGGCAATAGGGTAAGGCACCGACACTCCCCATCGTTCGCCAAGCCAGGTGGCGGCGTCCAATGCAACGCCAGCGCGCCGGTCCGCACGCGCCAGCAAGCGCTCCAGCGCCGGAACGACGGGCGGTTGAATGAGCGATTGAAGGTGTGCCGGCAGCAGCAGCGAGGGAATGAGTACATCGAGATTCATGCGTTTGGTAGTTTATCATTCGGGTTCTTCTCTCCTCGCACGGCTCCCACTTTGCAACCATTAGCACTTTTCATTGGCATGCGGTACACGCGCGCCAAGCGCCAGAATCATTTCATCTCGTTCATATCCCTGGCGTCGATGGCAGGCATTGCGCTGGGTATTGCCGCGTTGATCACCGTAATGTCGGTGATGAACGGATTCCAGAAAGAGGTTCGCGCGCGCATCCTCGGCGTGACGGCGCACATCCAGGTGATGGGGCTCGACAACGGCGAATCACGCGGCCTCGACCAGTGGCGGCAGGTGCTGGACACCGTGCGCAAGAATCCGGATGTTTCCGGCGCGGCCCCTTTCATCGACGGCCAGGGTTTGCTGGCGTATTCATCCAACGTGCGCGGCGCCATTGTGCGCGGCATCCTGCCCGAAGAAGAAAACGCGGTGGCCACGCTGGGCCAGGACATGCGCGCAGGCAAGATCGAATCGCTGGTGGCGGGCGAGTACAACGTGATCCTGGGCGGCGCCCTGGCGCGCGCGCTGGGTGTGACGGTCGGCAGCAAGATTCAACTGATTACACCGCAAGGCACAGTGACCCCGGCGGGCATGGTGCCGCGCCTGCGCAGTTTTACCGTGTCGGGCATTTTCAGTTCCGGCCACTATGAATACGATGCCAACCTGGCGCTCATTCATTTGAAAGACGCGCAAGTGTTGTTCCGCTTCGACGAAAACGTCAGCGGGGTGCGCGTCAAGCTGAAAGATACCGAGCGTGCGCCGCTGATCAGCCGCCAGCTCAGCGATACGCTGAAAATCGATGGCTACGTCACCGACTGGACCAAGCAGAACGCCACCTATTTCCGCGCGGTGCAGATCGAGAAACGCATGATGTTCATCATCCTCACGCTCATCATCGCCGTGGCCGCATTCAATCTTGTCTCGACGCTGGTCATGGTCGTCACCGACAAGCATCCCGATATCGCGATCCTGCGCACGCTGGGCGCATCGCCGGGCATGATCATGAAAATCTTCGTGGTGCAGGGCGCGGTCATCGGCGTGGTCGGTACCTTGATCGGCGTGGCGACTGGCATCCTTCTGGCGCTCAACATCGACGTGGTGGTGCCGTTCATCGAAAGCGTGGCGGGTTTCAAGGTGCTGAGCCCGGAGGTGTATTTCCTGAGTGAACTGCCCTCGGACTTGAAGTGGGCCGATGTCTGGTCCACCGCGTTGATCTCACTGTTGCTGGCACTTGTGGCGACCCTGTATCCGAGCTGGCGTGCATCGCGCGTCAATCCGGCCGAAGCCTTAAGGTATGAATAATGGCTAATCCTGTCGTCTCATGCCGTGACCTCAACAAGACTTTCCGCCAGG
>JBDTWS010000131.1:0-11664 GCA_040006575.1 Betaproteobacteria bacterium | reverse complement strand
GCACCTCCTGCCCCATCTCGACGATTTCGCCGACGTATTCGTGGCCGACATGCATGGGTACGGGAATGGTTTTTTGCGCCCACTCATCCCATTTCCAGATGTGGATATCGGTCCCGCAAATCGCGGTTTTTTTGATGCGGATCATCACGTCGTTGTGGCCGACCACCGGTTTTTTTACGTCCGTCATCGTCAGGCCGGGCGCGCGTTCGAGTTTGGCAAGTGCTCTCATGAATAGTCCTCTAGATGGCGCCGAGCGCTTTGCCAACCTTGGCAAACGCGGCGACGGCGCGATCAATTTGTTCAGGCGTGTGTGCCGCCGACATCTGCGTGCGGATGCGCGCCTTGCCTTTGGGCACCACCGGGAAACTGAAACCAATGACGTAAATGCCCTCGGCCAGCAGCGCGTCCGCCATGCGGCTGGCGAGTTGCGCATCGCCCAGCATGACGGGGACGATGGGATGCTGGCCGGGCACCAGGTTGAAACCCAGCGCAGTCATCTCGCGGCGGAAATGCGCGCCGTTGGCATTCACGCGCTGTCGCAGCGCCGCACCTTCATCCGACTGCAGCAACTTCAGCACTGCAAGCGATGCCGTCACGATCGAGGGCATCAGCGAATTGGAAAAAAGATACGGCCGTGAACGCTGGCGCAGCAGATCCACCACCGGTTTTCGAGCCGCTATATATCCTCCGGATGCGCCACCGAGCGCCTTGCCCAATGTACCGGTGTAGATGTCAACGCGGTCCGCAACGCCGCAAAATTCCGGCGTGCCGCGCCCATGCTCGCCGACAAATCCCACGGCGTGTGAATCATCCACCATCACCAGCGCCTGGTATTTTTCAGCGAGGTCACAAATGCCCTTGAGATTGGCGATGATGCCGTCCATCGAGAACACGCCGTCGGTGGCGATCAGCTTGAAACGCGCGCCGGCCGCATCGGCCGCTTTCAGTTGCGTTTCAAGATCGGCGAGGTCGTTGTTCCTGTAACGAAAGCGCTTCGCCTTGCACAGGCGGATGCCGTCGATGATGCTGGCGTGATTGAGTTCATCACTGATGACCGCATCCTCTTCACCTAGGACGGTCTCAAACAGGCCGCCGTTGGCGTCAAAACACGAGCCGTAGAGGATGGTGTCTTCGGTGCCGAGAAACGCCGAGATCGCGCGTTCAAGTTCGCGATGGCTGGTCTGCGTCCCGCAAATAAACCGCACAGAAGCCATGCCGAAACCGTAATCGTCGAGGCCCTGTTTGGCCGCGGCGACCAGCCGCGCATCGTCGGCGAGGCCCAGGTAATTATTGGCGCAGAAATTGATGACCGAAGCACCGGTTCCCAGCGTGATCGTGGAGTTTTGCGCCGTAGCAATCTCGCGCTCGCGCTTGTAGAAACCATCGTGCTCGATTTGCTGCAAGGTCGCAGCTACGTGCCGGTAAAACGAGTCGCTCATTCGGGCTCCTTGTGAAAGCGGGGTAAGCGTGGGCAGAAACAGGGAAGGCGGTGGCGCATTTTATCCGGTATCGGGGGGCGTGGTGGATAGCGAGCACCAGCGAAAGTCAATATCTGGCGCGCTGTTCCAGCCATTTTGGCGCTGCGAGCCGCGCCGGTGCTTGAGTTTTACTGTGCGTATCTAGCTGAACTGCGAGGTCGTCGGATCGTCCGGCCTGGCGATCAGGATTCGCGCCCTGCCCTCGCGTTTTGCGCGCAGCAATGCGTGATCGGCGCGCCGCAACACGTCCTGCAGCGTATTACCGTCTTCGGGAAATACCGCAACGCCACCGGACAGTGTGATCCGCGGCAATGCCTGTCCGGCGCTGCTGACGTTCAGCTTGGAAACCAGCCGCCCGATCTTGATGGCGCGCGCTTCGGCGTGCGCCAGCGAGGCGCCGGGCAGGATCAGCGTGAATTCCTCGCCGCCGTAGCGGCAGACGATGTCCTCGCCTCGCGTCGCCGAGCGCAGCACTTCGCTGACACAGCGCAGCACTTCATCGCCGGCGGCATGGCCGAAGTCGTCATTGAGTTTCTTGAACGAATCGAGATCGAACTGCACGATCGACACCTTGCCCTTGCCACGTCGTGCGCGGGATTCCTCGCGCTTCAGGCTGGCTTCGAGAAAGCGGCGGTTGTAGAGCCCGGTGAGGCCATCGTGCAGTGAGGCCGTGAGGGCGATGGCTTCCGAGGTGAGCAGCCGCCAGATCATCAGCGTGACGATGGCGCTGATCAGCAGCCCGGCCAGCAGCAGCCAGCGCGGCGTGCTGCGCTCCATCGTCGCCATGAATCCGGGCGAGGCTTCGTAATACGTGGTCCAGGCGTGTTCGCCGAAACGCAACTGGTGCATCACCCAGGGGCCTTTGCGGTCACCTTCTACCAGCGCAGCCTGGCGCACCGAGTTGTCGTCGAACATCAGTCCCGCCTCAGAGGGCGTGACACCATCGTAAATTTCCAGGGCCAGCACATCGCGTTCAACGCCCAAGAGGCCGTCCATCAGGTCCTGCATGCGAAACGGGCAAAAGATGAAACCGGTCAATGCGCTGCGCCGTTGCTCGACCGTCTCCACGGGCAGGTTGCGTGCATAGATGGGAATGTAGAAAACGAAACCGGGCACAGCGGCGGCGGCGTCGCCCGCCAGTGTCACCTTGCCCGAGATGACCGGCTTGCCGGAATCGCGCGCGAGGGTCATGGCGTCACGTCGCACGGGTTCCGAAAATACATCGAATCCCATCACGCTGCGGTTGCGCTCGTCCATCGGCTCCACCCAGGCGATGGGAAAATATTCCTCGCGCGCGCCTTCCGGGCGCACGGCGTAGCCGGCGAATCCTTCGCGATGCACCTCGGCGATGTGCGCCGCCAGCCCTGCAGGCGAGACGCGCATCGCATAGTGCATGCCTCGAACGCCGGGATAGATCTCACGCACGTGCGTGGTTTCCACATAGCGACGCCATTCATCCCGTGTGACATTGGTCGATGCGGCAAACAGGCCTGCGCCGCTGCGCAGCACCTGTTCGTAACCGCGCATGCGATCCTGGATCACGCGATCGATACGCGCGGCGTGTTCTTCGAAGGCGCGTACCGACGAGGCGCGCAGCGAAAGCTGGATCGCGTACCAGGCCAGCAAGGTCACCGCAATCGCCAGCAGGAACACCACGCTCGCGATGATCATGCGGCGGGTCGCAAAGCGGGACAGTGCGGGTGCTTTCATCGGCAATTTTTCGTTTTCGCCAGGCCTGGTGAGCGGGCCGGCGGGCCTAGCCTACAATTCTTCAAGCAACAAGAACAGAAGCAAGGGCGGGCACACCGGCTATATGCACAGTGCCACACTTCGCATTCGGCTGCCAGAGGCGGCTTGCGGCGGCTGGCTGCCCGCAGATTTTCGCGCCTGCGGACGGCGTGATTTCTGCGGCACCGGAAACCGGCTGAAATCAGGCGCCCGCCTTCTCCTCGCGACCATCCGCGTGCAGGGCGAACCGCAAATGTTCACGGGCGTGTACCGGCGCGTCGCTCGGCCACGGCCAACCGCCGAATTGCGTGCGACGGTAATCGGCAAAGGCCTGCTGGATTTCCGCGGCCGTGTTCATGACAAAAGGCCCATGCTGCGCGACCGGCTCGCTGATCGGCCGGCCCTGCAGCAGCAGCATTTCGGCGGGCTCATTGCCGTTCACAAGTTCCACATCGATGTCCCCGCGCAATTCGATCGCGGCATGGCTTTCGACTTTGCGACCTCCCAGCGCCAGCGTCTTTCCCTTGAAAAAATACAGGTTGCGACGTACGCCCTCGCCTTTCGCAGCCGGCAATGTCCAGCGCGCGCCCGCCTCCATGCGGATGGTCCAGATGGCCAGGTCCGCTTCGGCCTGTGAGGCCCACGAGTTCGGCGGGGGCGGCAATGGTGACAAGCCCTCTACCTGACCGGCGATACACACCACTTCCGTGGCGTGGCCGTTCGCGTCTTTCGTCATGGTGCGAGGAATCTGTTCGGACCAGAACATCGTGAAGTGCGGCGGCACCATTTTGTTCTTCGCGGGCAGGTTCAGCCAGATCTGGAAAAGCTCCAGCGGATTGCCTTTGTCGCGATCCAAAAGCGGAAACATTTCGGCGTGGACGATGCCCTGACCCGCCGTCAGCCATTGCACATCACCGCCGCCGAAACGCGCGGTGGCACCCAACGAATCCGAGTGGTCGATGAGGCCGCGGCGGACGATGGTGACGGTCTCGAAACCGCGATGCGGATGCGCCGGAAATCCGGGCACGGTATCGCCGTGATACATGCGCCAGCCATCCTTGCCGGCGAAATCCTGGCCGATGTTGCGGCCGGACAGCGGCGCGTCCGGGCCCATCTGCGCATTGGCCTGCGGATAGGCATCGTCGTGATACACGCAGAACAGGAACGGGTCCATGGTCTGCCATGGAAATCCCAGCGGCTGGATATTGAGGACGGCATCGGTGGGCATGTTTGTTCCGGTATCGGTTCGGGAGTTTTCTATTTTGGGACGCGCGCGAAAATTTCCAGCTCGCCTGGTCACCACGACTAGGCGATCGGCAAATCCGGATTTGTAGCCGCCAAAGACGGCCGCTGCGAAACCTGGTCGAACCATGCGGCCAGGCCAGGATGCGCAACCCGCCATGCCAATGTGGGGTGGCGGAAATCAAGATAGCCCAGCAGGCAGGCCAGGCTCACATCGCCGAGATCAAAACGGTTTGTGGTGTGCGGCTGCGTTGCAACCCATTCCAGTCCGCGCCGCACTGCGCGCCGCTGGCGTTCCACCCATTCCGGCCATTGATTCACGGCCGGGCGGCGCTTCTCGATCACGGCATCGAATGCGGCGTCGATCATGCCCTGCGCCATTGCCGTGCGCGCGGCCATTTCGTTCTGTGCCAAGGCGTCGGCTGGAAGCAGCTTGTGAGAAGTATCGAGCGCGGCAAGATAGCGCGTGATGGTGTCGCTCTCGGTAAGCACCAGGTCATTCTCGGCAACCAGCACGGGCACTTTCGACAGTGGCGACACCGCCAGCAATTCCGGCGGATCGTTCCACGGGTCCACATCGACCAGCGTGATGACGGCACCGGTTTCGTGCGCCACCACGCGCGCCTTGCGAGCATAGGGAGAGGTTTGGTTGATGAAGAGTTTCATGTGCGTTCGCTCCGTAAATTTAATCAAGACTCCAGCATTGGCGCGGCTCACCGGCACAAATTGGCTGGAGCGCCGCTCCTGTTCTTGTGTTTATGCATGCCAAACCTGAATTTTCGCGCCGCGCACGTTTGCCGCGTTCCCGACCTGCCATGTTGTCAACTAGTGTTACACGCTGGCATTTTGTGCATCCAGTCACAGAACTCATGAAGCGGTAATACGAAGATGAGCTCGTTGCTGAACAAGCAACGAAGTGGAGAGAATGAAGGACGCACTGCAGTAACGACATTAAAAAATACCGGGCGCACTCCTGGAAATTCCCGGCTTGGGTTCAATGTCACCCGCGAGGAAAGTCGATTCCAAACCGACGCAGGCCCTGCCTGCACCTCACTGCCGGACACTCACAAAGGGCACCTCCTGGTGCCCTTTTTCTTTGCGTGGCTCGGGCTGAATCAGATAAATCCGCTGAACGGAATGTCCGTTGCGGCGTTGCGCTGTATCCAGTTTCCACGAGGATAATCCGCAGCGCCACTGACCGCGTGCAGCGTATAGGCGTGCCGCGACACCGATGAGCGATTGGGTTCCGACAGATGCGGGAATTCCCCGTTGAAAACGATCAGTGTGCCCTTCGGCACCTCCAGCCATTCGAGCAGGTCCATGTCCCAGTCGATGCTCGCGTCCACCGCTTCCAACGCCAGGCTGCCATCGTCCTGCTTGCGATAAATTTCGCGCAGGCCCTTGCGGTGTTCACCCGGCAGCCCCCCAAGGCAGCCGTTGCCGCGATGCGCATCTTCGATGGCGAACCAGAAACCCACGACCGAGTGCGGGTCCGTGTACAGGAACGTGGAATCCTGATGGCACACCACTTCGCCGCCGATGCCCGGCTGCTTGAAGATGTACATTGATTGCACCAGTTTTGGATCGGCGAGGCCGATGCCGTCCGCGACGGCCTGCATTTGCGGGCCGCGCGAAAACGCGTTGAACACCGGATCGAGATCATGCATCGCATGACCGAGCTTGTTCACCGCGCGGTCCAGTGGCACACGCAACACGCCGGCCTCGTCAAACGCGCCATCTTCAAAAAATACGCCGATGCCATTTGCCGATTGTTCGAAATAGGCATCCTTGGCATGGCGGTTGTCACGCGTGGAAAAAACAGTGCCCGGTGCGTGTGGCGCGTGTTCCGCGACCAGCGCCTGCGCGCGCAACTTCAGCGCATCGCACTGCGCGCCCGTCACGAAATCTTCGAGTACGATAACGCCGTCGCGCTGGAATGCTGTGGCGGCCTCGGCTGATAGGCTGGCGCCGTCAAACCGGGTTCGATATACCATGGGATTCCTGTCAGGATTGCCGTCTCGACAAAGCATGAACGATGCATGAACCATGCATGCGGTGACCGGCAGGTTGTTACAAAGTACGACTTCTTATTGTCAACATATTCTGACATATTTGCTTTCCACTCCTCCGCGTTTGGCTGCTGTAACACACCAAATTCCATCGCAAAGTAAATCCAATATGCCCACTTTCCATTCCCTGCAAGACATCCGGTTGCATCCTTTTTTCACTGCCCTGGTTTCTGCCGCGCTGGCAGGCGCGCTCTGGACTTCCCCCGCGATGGGCAAGGAGCAAACCCACGCCATGCCGGGCGGCGTTGCCAAGCCAAGGCTGGTGCTGTTGCTGATGGTCGATGGCCTTCCCAATGAACAACTGATGAAAAATCATGACCTGTTCGTCGCCAACGGATTTCGCCGCCTGATGGACCAGGGCGCGTGGTACAGCGATGCCCACCAGGCGCACGCCTTTACCGTCACCTGCATCGGCCATACCGCCGTACTGACGGGTGCGTATCCCTACCAGCACGGCATCATCGGCAACGAATGGCGCACGCGCGACGGCAAGCACGTGTACTGCATGTCCGACGACGCGCACACTTTCCTGGACGGCACACCGGTGACGGCAGACGATGGCACCAGCCCCAAGAATATGCGCGTAAGCACGGTCGGCGATGAGCTGCGCTATTCCAACAACAATGCCAGCCGGGTATTCGGTGTTTCCGGCAAGGACCGTGGCGCCATGACCCTGGCCGGCAAGACCGGGACCGCGTATATGTTCTCCAGCAAGACCGGCCGTTTCACCAGCACCACGTACTACATGAAGTCCCATCCCGAATGGTGGGAAAAATATTACGCCGGCAATCCACAGGACGCGTGGTTCCACAAGACGTGGACGCCGCTGTTGCCGGCTGAAGCTTATGCGCGCTCAATTCCGGATGGCCAGACGTGGTCGACCAGCTACAAGAAAATGCCGACGCGACTCGACATGACATTCGGCGCTTCGGAGGAAAAGCCCGGCCCGCAGTACTACGGCACGTTGCGACTCGGCCCGTTTGGCGATGAGGCGGCCGCGCTGTTTACCGCCGAACTGGCGAAGGCGGAAAACCTCGGTCGTAACACCACGGGAGCACCCGACATCCTTGCGGTCAGCTTTTCAGGACATGATGTCGTCAACCACAACTTCGGACCTGAAAGCATTGAGTCGCAGGATCATCTCATTCGCCTGGACCGCATCATTGCCGGCCTGATCGGCACACTCGACAAGCAGGTGGGCCGCGACAATATCCTGATCGTGCTGACGGCCGATCACGGCTTCATGAACGTGCCCGAGTACAGCGCCAGCCGGGGTTTTGAAGCGGGCCATATCGACTCCGCCGAACTGCGCGCGACCGTCAACAAGGCCGCAGAACAAAAATACGGACTCACAAAAGTGATCACGCAATCGATGACCGGCGGCGTCACGCTGGACTATGCCGCCATCGACGCCAAGAACCTGAATCGCGAAGAGGTGGAAACATTCGTTGCGCGCGCGATCACCGATTTCCCCGGCATGGCCTTCGCGTTTACCCGCACCCAACTCGAGCGCGGCACAATGCCGCCCACGCGGGTGGGCCTGCTGGTCACGCGTGCGTGGAACCGGCAGATGGCGATCGACATCGCCTATGTGCAGAAGCCGTTTTATTTCTTTCGTTCGAAAACCACCACCACGCCGAACGCCGCATCGCACGGTACGCCATACGCCTACGATACCAATGTCCCGCTGATGTTCCAGGGTGCGCGCTGGATCAAGCCCGGGCACTACACGCAGGGTGCCGAGGTGGTCGATATTGCATCTACGCTTTCGACCATCCTGAGTATCCGCCCGCCCAGCGGAGCCGAAGGGCGGGCGCTATCCGAGATATTGAGGACGCCACAAACCGGCGTTGCCGCGCGTCCCTAGGCTGGACTTACTCCAGCCTGAACGAGAACGGCACTTCCACCACTACATCGCGGCCCTGGCCTACACAACTGAACTGTCCGACGGCGCTGACCACTGCGCTGTTGAATGCGCGATTGGAAGAACTGGTGATATTGATATTGCGGATATCACCATTCGCAGCAACCAGGAAACGCGCCACCACATCGCCCTGCAGTCCGTCCCGCCGCGCCTGTGGCGGATAGCGCATGTTGGAGCGCACCGATTGCGAATTGGGACAGGCGATGCCGACGCTGCTGGACGGCGCTGTCTTCTCTGTGATGCCAGGCTGGAGGACGGCTACCTGCGTGCCTGGTGTCGTCATTGGCATGACCGGATCGGACATTGTGGAAATGATCGTTGTGTCGATCACCGGCGGCGGCTGCGGCACGATTGCGGGCACGTACAGGCGCGGAACCGGATTGACGTCGATGCGGGGCAATGGCTCGCGCGGCTTGGGAGGCTCGGGATTGAGCGGCGTGACATACGTTGTGGGCGGCGCGGGAGTAATCATGGGACGCACCAGCGCATTCATGAAACCGATGGCGATCACCACATGAAGCGCCACCACCACTGCGAGCCCGGTAATGTTGCCGCCCGGGTTGCTCCGTTTCAAAACGAATTCCATTTCAACCTCCATCCAGTAGATTGACGTAGATAACGTAAAGAGGCGATCGGTAACCGCCACTCAACTTTAAACGTGAATGGAATGAAACGGGGTTAAAACTTTTAGATTTTTTTGAACGTCACTTTCAGGTGGCCTTGGTCGTTGCCGCTTTAGCAGTTGCCACCTCAGCAGTTGCCGCCCCGGCCGGTGACGACACCAGCCACAGCCCCGCAAAGGTTATGGCGCCATTGATCAGCAACAGCTCAAGCCCGATCTGATAACCGCCGAACAGGACATCCTGCCATGTGTCGATCAGGAAGCAGATCACCGGCGCAACCAGCGCAATGACCGGCACCGCCTTGTCGCGCACTGGGCGTCGCGTGAGGATGCCGAATGCGAACAATCCCAGCAACGGTCCATAGGTATAGCCGGCCAGCTTGAGGATGAGCCCGATCATGCTGGGATTGCCGGCCCATTTGAACACCATGATGAGCAACAGGAATATCGCCGCGAACGCGAGGTGAACCTGGTGCCGCAGCCGAACTTTCTGCGCTTCGCTGAGGTTGGCACGCTGGCGGATGCCGAGGATATCGATGCAGTAACTCGAGGTCAGCGCCGTGATGGCGCCGTCGGCGCTGGGGAACAAGGCGGAGATCAGCGCGATGATGAAAATCACCTGCACAAACGCAGGCAGGTGGCCCAGCACCACCGCCGGGAAAATGCGGTCGCCAACATCGCTCACGCCCGCCACCGGTGCGTACAGGTACAGCAGCCCGCCCAGGAAAAGAAACAGCAGCACGACTACCATCATGATGACGCTGAGCGTGACGATGTTTTTCTGCGAATCGGCCAGCGTTCGCACCGAAATATTTTTCTGCATCATTTCCTGGTCGAGGCCGGTCATGGCGATGGCGATGAACACCCCGGCCAGGATCTGCTTTCCCCAGAACTTGCTGCTGTCCAGGTCGGTGGAAAAAATCGTCGACAGCCCGCGTTCACTCATTTGCGCGAGGCTCTGCGGGAGGCTCAGGTTCAGGCCGTCCAGCAGATAGACCACACAGATCACCAGACCCAGCAGCATGCAGGTGGTCTGCAGGGTGTCGGTCCAGACGATTGTTTTCACGCCACCTTCATAGGTGTAAAGCAGGATCATCACGATAATCACCAGCGCAGTCAGCCAGAACGGCACGTGCAGCCCATCGAGAATGGCGTCCTGCAGGATTTTCACCACGAGATACAGTCGCGCGGTGGCGCCCAGCGTGCGCGACAGGATAAAAAACGCCGCACCCGTCTTGTACGCGCGCCGGCCCAGCCGCTCATCCAGGTAGTGATAGATGGACGTGAGGTTGAGCCGGTAGTAGAGCGGCAGCAGCACAAACGCGATCACCATGTAGCCGATCGACTGGCCGAGCACAATCTGGAAATAGCTGAATCCGGTCGCGCCGACCGCACCGGGCACGCTGATAAATGTGACCCCGCTAAGCGAAGTGCCGACCATGCCGAACGCCACCAGCATCCAGTTGCTGTTCTTGTTGCCGATAAAAAAACTGTCGTTATTGGCGTTGCGCGAAGTTACCCAGGCGACACCGAGCAGCACCGAAAAATAGGCGATGACGAAAAAGAACAGCAGGCCTGGCGACATGGATTTTTTAGCGCGTGGCGATCAGGAGCCGGAGAAGTTGCAAGGATAACGAATCGCAGGCGCGGTCACGACGATGAATCAAATTGAAGCTTGCAGTTGTTCACAAATGGCCCTTGAAAAAGCGTCGGCATTCTTTACACAATACTTTTGTAGGACGTAAAAATGAGTCATAAGATACTGATTTATTGTATTTAAAATAATTGGCCCATGGATTGCTTTTATTTCAACGCGCAGTCTCGAAAATCCAGTCAATTACATGGACCTAAAAATGAAAATCCTGAACAAATCACTCATCGGTCTGGCCGGTCTCGCAACGATCGGTGCATTGTCCGCACCTGCATCTGCAACCATCATAACGGTCACCAGTTTCGCGCAACCCAACCCCACCACGGTTCATATCCAGTCCGGCACGCCGAACACCAGCGAGTATGTTTATGCCGGTGGTTTCAATACAACCAACGGCACCAGCAGTTTCGTGTCATGGTGCGTTGACATCGTGCAGAACACCTACCTGGGCGTGGGCGTAAATAACTACACGCTGGTCAATGCCGCGTCGGTTTCGCAAATTGGTGCAGCACGCGCCGACGCGCTGGGCCGTCTCGCCACCCAGTACCTGGGCCAGGTGAACAACGCGACGACCTCGGCCGCGTTCCAGCTGGCCGCATGGGAAATCGTTTTTGAAACCGCGGGCAATCCGTACAACATGAGTGGCGGCAATTTCCTCGCGTGGGGCGCATCGGACAATTCCATCGGGCTGGCGCAAACCTGGCTCAACAATTTGCCGGGCAGCAGCACCTACAGCGTGAGCGTGTGGTCCAGCCCGACCCACCAGGATCTGGCCGTGTTCACCAATGTGCCGGAACCTGCCACACTGGGCCTGCTGGCAATCGGCCTGATCGGTGCCGGATTTGCTAAAAAACGCAAAGCCAAAGCAGCAGGCGACAGCACGGCTGCCTAGTACTGCGCGATGCAAGTTGCCAAAACAAAACCCCGCTTCGGCGGGGTTTTGTTTTGGC
>JBDTWS010000130.1:0-11688 GCA_040006575.1 Betaproteobacteria bacterium | reverse complement strand
GCCGGCGGCGCGTCCATGACGATGCGCGTTCCGGCTGGGGTGGTTATGCGAAAATACCGCCGGAAACTGGCATCGGCCGAGGCTGGCGCCATTTGAAAGTCGTTAATGCCTTCCCGCGCCAGTTGCGGGGCGAGCCAGGCATTCAGCAGGTCGATTCGGTGGTCAGCGCGGGTGTCCATGCGGGCGGCGGCTGGTGATGTTGCCGGTTGGTCGGACATGATGTTTTTCTTATGGAAGCAAATTTGATTTTAACATTCGACATCGTGGGGCTCTCCCCGCGCTACCGCTGATTCCTCCGGTTTTTGACAATCCAATCATCTCCGATCTCGTGCCCCCTTCGTCTTCCGCCACTATCAAGAACGTCTCCCCCGCTGCACCGGCGCCTGTCCTGACCCGCCTTTCCGTGGCTGTGATGCTGGCGTTGGCCGGCACAGTCTTGCCCGTCATCGCACAGCAGCAGCCCACCACGCCCAGCCAGACTGAACTGGACGCGGCCATCCAGGAAGGGCTCAAGGCAAACAAGCTGCTGCCGACACCGGGCAGCCTGTTCCAGCGTCCGGCCAAGACCGGCCCGCGCCTGATTTATGCCGATGAAGTCGACGCCGAGAACCAGAAAACGGTCAGCGCGCGCGGTCGCGTGCTAGTCAAGCAGGGCGACCTGGAAGTCACCGCCGACCAGGTCGATTACAACCAGCTCACCGATCTGGCCACCGTGCCGGGCCGCGTCAAACTGGACCGCGGCGGCGACATCGTCACCGGCATGGGGCTGCAACTGACCGTTGCCACCGAAATCGGCACGCTCGAAAAACCGACCTTCTTTTTTTCGAAGAGCCCAACACGTCCCGCGCAACGCTACGAAGCGCGCGGCACTGCATCGCGCATGAAATTCGAAGGGCCCGAACAAGAGCGCCTGTTTGACGCCACTTACACCACTTGCAGGCCCGACCAGAATGACTGGTACCTGAAGGTGTCCGAACTGGCGCTGGACCGCACCACCAATGTGGGCACCGGTATCAACGGCTACGTGGAATTCAAGGGCGTGCCCATCCTGTACATGCCGTACATGACGTTCCCGCTGAACAACGAGCGCAAATCAGGTTTCCTGCCGCCCTCGTTCGGCTCCTCCACCAGCAGCGGCCTTGAGCTGGCGATCCCTTATTACGTGAACCTCTCACCCAATCGGGATGCCACCATTACGCCGAAAATATTCACGCGCCGTGGCATGCAGCTGGGGGCCGAGTTCCGCTACCTGGGCAGCAATTATTTGGGTCAGTTCGACACCGAATATTTGCCGAATGACCGCGTCGCCGAGCGTGACCGCTACCTGTTTTCGCTGCGCCACTACCAGAACCTGGGCAACTGGCTGGCGCCGGGCTGGAGCGCCTCCATCAATGCGCAGACAGTTTCGGACGACAATTATTTCCGCGACCTGTCCACGCGCATTGCCAGCACGGCGCAGACCAACCTGCCGCGCGAGGCCGCGCTGAACTACACCAGTTTCGTCGGTGACCTGACGATGCGCTACCTCGATTTCCAGACCTTGCAGGACCCCATCCTGCCGGTGCCGATTCCGTACAAGCTTGCACCGCAGATCACCTTCAACGCACACCCCAATCGCTGGAAAGGCGTGGAGTTCAATGCGCTGGGCGAATTCACCGATTTCCATCATCCGACACTGGTCAACGGCCAGCGCCTGATTTTCTATCCCTCGGCCGCATTGCCGCTGGAAGCGCCGTACGGTTTCATCACGCCGAAAATCGGTTTTCATTCGACGCGCTACCAGCTCACGGCCAATGAAGGGGATCGTGAAAGCGGATCGCGCAATGTGCCGATTGTCAGCGTGGACAGCGGCCTTTCCTTCGAACGATCCATGAAACTGTGGGACTCGGCGATCACGCAGACGCTGGAGCCTCGGCTGTTTTTCCTGTACGTGCCGTATCGCGACCAGAGCAAGCTGCCGAATTTCTCCACCGCCATCACCGACTTCAGCTTCGCGCAGATCTTCAACGAAAACCTGTTCGTGGGCGGCGATCGTATTTCCGACGCGCGCCAGGTCACAGCGGCCGTTACCACCCGTTTCATCGAAGACCTGACCGGCATCGAACGCCTGCGCGCCGCCATCGGACAGCGCTATTATTTTTCGCCGCAACGGGTCAACCTGGACAACCTGGTCACGCCGAGTGCGGACCAGCAGGGCAATTTGAGCCGCTCCGATTTGCTGGTGGGCTTATCCGGCCAGCTGTCCAGCTCCTGGTTCCTCGACTCGGGCTTCCAGTATTCGACCTCGAAGCGTGAATTCCAGCGCAACAACATCGCTGCGCGCTATAACGCCGACAACGGTCGCATCCTCAATTTCAGTTATCGCTTCACGCGCGACTCGATCAAGCAGGTCGATATTTCGGCGCAATGGCCTTTTGGCAAAATCGCCCCGGCATGGACGCTGCTGGCGCGCGCCAACCACTCTTTCCAGGACAAGCGCCTGATCGAGGGCCTGCTGGGCGTCGAGTATAATCAGGGGTGCTGGGAATTCCGCCTCGTGGCGCACCGGTTTGTAACGGCCACGCAGCAATATTCGAACTCGATCCAGTTCCAGCTCGAGTTGAAGGGGCTGTCCAAGCTGGGCATCAACCCGCTGGAAACCCTGAGACAGAACATTCCGGGATATCAGCGGTCAGATGATCGCCTCTAATTTCCGTTTATCGAGTGGTTTATCGAACAGTGGGCCGGCCCGCGTTGTTGCCTGCCCACATTAGTTTTTTCGCACTTTGCCGGTTTTGCGATTTACGCCGCGCATTATTTTTGGAAGCTGCACCATGAACCATCGTGTCCTGACTGCCCTCGCCTCACTGTCATTCGCCGCCCTGCCGCAGCTCGCTGCCGCACAAGCCGCGCAGCCGGTGCCGGGCGTGAATTCGATCACCAACTATTCGGCGCCCGCACCTGTCGCACCCGCCCCCGCCGCCAATGCGCCCGCCGCCAAGCTCGATACGCAGCTCACGCAAAACTCGCGTACGGGCGGTGTGGTGGAACTGGATCGCATCGTGGCCATCGTCAATAACGAAGTGATCACACTGAACGATCTCAATGACCGCATGAACACGGTGGTCAAGCAGCTGCAAGCGCAAAGCACGCAATTGCCGCCGCAGGACGCCCTGCGCAAGCAACTGCTGGAGCGCATGATCAACGACATGGTGCAGACGCAGGAAGCCAAGGAAACCGGCATCAAGGTCGATGACTCCACACTCGACAAGACATTGCAGCGCATCGCCGATGAAAATAATCTTTCCATGACGGAATTCCGCCGCCGCCTTGAAGCCGATGGCGTGCGATGGCAGAAATTCCGCGAAGAAGTCCGCGGCGAAGTCGTGGTCTCGCGCCTGCGCGAACGTGAAGTCGAAGGCAACGTGTCCGTGACCGAAGCTGAAGTCGATACGCAACTGGCGCTGGAAGCACGCGAAGCGACCACCGACCAGGAATTCCGACTTGCCCACATCCTGGTGCTGGTACCCGAACAGGCGACCAGCGCGCAAATAGATGCGCGTCGCAAGCGTGCCTTGCAGGCGCTGGGTGAATTGCGCAAGGGTGCCGAGTTCGCACAGATTTCCGCACAATATTCCGATGCACCCGATGCTCTGCAGGGCGGTAACCTCGGCTGGCGTCCGTCGGGCCGCCTGCCCGCCATCTTCCTGGAAGCGTTGAACGCGCTGAAGCCGGGCGAGACTACTGACATCCTGCGCAGCGCCAACGGTTTTCATATCGTCAAGCTGCTGGATAAGCGCGGCCGCGATGCACAGCCCACCGTCCAGCAAACACATGCGCGCCACATCCTCATCAAGATTAAGGAAGGCGTAACCGATGCCGACGCCAAGGAACGCCTGGCCCGCCTGCGCGAGCGCATTATCGGCGGCGCCGATTTTGCCGAACTGGCCAAGGTGCATTCGGACGACCCGTCCAATGCCAAAGGTGGTGACCTGGGCTGGATTTCGCCTGGCGACACCGTGCCCGAATTCGAACGCGCCATGAACCAGTTGCGCGACAACGAAATTTCCGCGCCCGTGCAGAGCCAGTTTGGCTGGCACCTGGTGCAGGTGGTTGAGCGCCGCACCGAAGGTGTGACCGAAGACCGCAAGCGTGCCGCGGCGCGCAACACCATCCGCGCACGCAAGGCCGATGAGGCTTACCAGGACTGGCTGCGGCAGACGCGGGATCGCGCGTTCGTTGAATACCGGCTTGAAGAAAAATAAAAAAATGCCCGCGGATGCGGGCATTTTTTTCTGAACAGTCCCCACCAGAACATGAGCTCCGCGGAACAAAAACCGACCATTGGCATTACTTCCGGTGAGCCCGCGGGCATCGGGCCGGACTTGTGTGTGTTGCTGGCAAAAGAAACGTTCAACGCAAACCTGGTGATGCTGGGTGATCGTGAATTGCTCACGGCACGCGCGCGATCATTGGGTGTCGACATTGCTTCATTGAACATTGAAAACATTTCGCTCAAGTCCCCCGTCATCGCCGGGACACTCGATGCGGCCAACAGCGAATATGTATTGCGAATCCTCGACCGCGCCATCGATGGCTGCCAGTCCGGCGAATTCGATGCGATGGTTACCGCACCCGTGCACAAAGGCGTCATCAACGATGCAACGTTGCCGGGGATTGAATTCACCGGCCACACCGAATATCTCGCGGTGAAGACGGGAACGCCCCGGGTAGTCATGATGCTGGTCGGAGGCGGGTTGCGTGTCGCGCTGGCCACCATTCACCTCGCGCTGAAGGACGTGCCTGCTGCGATCACGCGTGAATCGCTGGCGACGACGCTGCGAATCCTGCATGCGGATTTGGTGGGGAAGCTTGGCATCACCTCGCCGCGCATCCTGGTGGCGGGATTGAATCCGCATGCCGGCGAAGGCGGCTACCTGGGCCGTGAAGAAATTGATGTCATCGCGCCCGTGATCGAACAATTGAAACTTGAAGGCATGCAGCTCACCGGCCCGTTGCCGGCAGACACGCTGTTCACGCCGCGTCACCTCGAGCACGCTGACGCAGTCCTCGCGATGTATCACGACCAGGGGCTGACTGTCCTGAAGTACGCCAGCTTCGGTGAAGGCGTGAACATCACGCTGGGCCTGCCGATCATTCGCACCTCGGTCGATCATGGCACTGCACTTGACCTCGCCGGCACCGGGCACATTGACAGCGGCAGCATGAAGGCGGCGATCGAACTGGCCATCGAACTTGCTGTGAAACGGCGCAAATAAAATGCTGCCCAAAGCAAAGAAAAGATTCGGCCAGCATTTCCTCACGGACCGCCACTACATTGACCGCATCGTTTCGGCGATTGCACCGAAACGCGATGATGTGATGATCGAGATCGGTCCCGGGCCTGGCGCGATTACCGCACCGTTGATGGCGAAGCTCGACCACCTGCACGCCGTCGAAATCGACCGCGATCTCGCTGCGGCGTTGCGCGCGAAGTTTCCACAGCCCGCTTTTACGCTGCATGAAGAAAACGTCCTCGAGTTCGATTTCAACAAGCTCGGGGGACCCTTTCGCTGCGTGGGCAACCTGCCCTACAACATTTCAACGCCGTTCCTGTTTCACCTGGCAGACTTCGCCGAAAAGCTGATCGACGGGACTTTCATGCTGCAAAAAGAAGTCGTCGATCGCATGGTGGCCGCGCCCGATACCGAAGCGTATGGCCGTCTCTCGGTGATGCTGCAATATCGTTTCGGCATGCAACGCTTGTTCGATGTGCCGCCGGGTGCGTTCTCGCCGCCACCCAAAGTCGATTCGGCGATTGTGCATATGGTGCCGCTGCCGGCGTCACGCTTGCGTGCGAAGGATGAGACACGGTTTGCAGCGATGGTCACCGCCGGGTTTGGGCAGCGCCGGAAAACGTTAAGCAATACGTTGAAGCCGTTCCTGACGGCGGCGCAGATTGAAGCGCAGGGCGTGGATCCGAAACGCCGCGGCGAGACGTTATCGGTGGAGGAATTCTTGCGATTGGCGGACCTTGAAGTGGAAGTGGGGGTGGATGTGGATAGCACCGCGAAGTGACATTTCATCGCCGCGCTATCAATCTTCCGCATACTTTTTCTCAAACGCCCAGATAGCCTCAAACCCCGTCAGCTTCGTCGATGCTACAACTGCCTAACGCGGATCGATGGATTCCTCTTCGCACACAATGTCATTCAGCCGCGTGAACTGCGCATTGAGCGCGACGTCGGCAGGAGAAACAAATGATGGCATGTCCTTCTGCCCGTTCTCGCCCGCATAGCTCGACATGAACACCCGCATCACATGATCCACGCCCTCCGGCTTGATCGAGCGCAGGTCATCGTCGAAATATTGCCCGCGACTGAAATTGCCGGTGATTATTTCAAACGACGGAAAGTAGTCGCAAGCGGGATTTCGCCTCGCGACTTCATCCGCAGCCGCGCGCAGCACTGCCTTGCTGTAAGTGGTGGCGACGAGCACATGCTGCGCCTCGTACGTGGCAATCAGCGGTACCGGCGAAACCGTGAGCAGGATTTTTGCCGTCGGGTTGATCGTATGAAGTCGATCCAGGAATCCCTGCAAATCCGCGACCACCTGGTTTACGCTGAAATTGACAAACTCATATTTCCCGGCAGACATGTCGCCCCCCGCCACGCCGGGTGCCAGCGGAAATATCGCGCCGTCCTCGCAGCGCCGCCACGCCTCGGTCAGCCCCAATGTGAATACGAATACATCGAGCTCCTCAAACATCGTTCGCACGGCCGCGAAGTGTTCAGCCCGCGAAGCCTCCAGCGCCACAATCGATTCAAAGCCATCCGGCTCGACCTGCGGACGAAACGGATCGACCCATCTGCCGTCACCACGTACCCATGCCTGGTCCAGCGGCACCATGCGAGCATGGGCACGATCGAATAATTGCAGCAACTGGCGTGCGGTGTAAACGTTTCCACAACGCGCGGAGAACACGCCGTAATTTCGCCGCGACGATTCTTCCACGCTCATTTCTCCGCCCGCTTCGGCGACGTAATAATGGAATCCCCTTTCCACCAGCGCGCGCGACAGATGCTGCGCGAAACAACTGCCCGCCGTCGCCACCTTGTGTTGAGCAGAGAAGCAGAAACGGGGATTCACCACTGGATTTATGTCGGCAACCGGGATGCGTTCGACAGCACGTCGCCAGAACTGATGATCCGGGAGTTCCTGGTAAGGACTACTGCCGTTTTTGTTATCTGTTGCGCCGGGCGCGCCGGGCGCCTGCTCGCCAGTGATCGCGATCACACGAGATTTGAGATCCGCAAATGCCGGCAGCGACAATCGCGGACAGGTCAGCGTGTCTTTCGGCCAGGCAGCATACACGGCGTACGACGCCTCAATGAATTGCGGCAGTGTGAGCATCAATACATCCATGGCGCGATTCACCGGGTCCGCGGGGTACTTGAACAGGTAGCTGCCCTCGAATCCGAAACGGCTGGCGACCTCCGGATAAACCGGCCACGCGGGCTCGGTGCTCATGACGTCCTCGACAAATACGTCGGCGCCCGGCAATGTCGCGATGTTTTCGCGTGCGAGCACCAGCCTTGCAACGTCGGCCAGGACAAATGGCTTCGGATGGTTAATCGAGTACATCCAGCAGCCCTGTCGCGACCATCTCTCCACCAGCGGCGCCAGGCTGATGCCGGTCCGTTCGCCTTCTGCCAACAATGATGCGGTCGCCGCGCGTGCATAGTCGAAGTAACCCAGTGCGCGAAAAACGTCTTCGCGAAACAGGCCCAGGGTTTCACGTGCCGACAAACCGTTCTGCCATCCATAAAAAACGATCACGGAATGATAGCCGCCAAGCGGCCCCAGCATGTGCCGGCCGCCGGCATGCTCCACATAGTCTGAATCCGGGTGGAACATGCTGGACGTGATTCGCGGCATCAGGCGAATTTTTCCGGCGTGTGCGGGATAGGTTGACCGAAACAGGGCAAGTGCATCGTCATGGGGATGGAAAAAAATCAGGTCGGCATTCTCGATCAGGTCCGCGAACGCGCCCTTCGGCTCCGCGAGGCAAGCCATCGCCGCCGGCACCAGCATGATCGCATCGACCCGCGCGCCGCCAAGCATCGCCTGCATCAGCAGCGCCAGCGTCTGAACCTGGCAATTTCCGATCAGAAGGATATTCGCGTGCGTCGTCGCGGCATGAGGGCGTCGGCCGAGGTGAGCGCGGATGTTTGCCTGCTGCAAGTCGGCGGCCTTGCGGAACAGCGGCGTGAACACGCCAATCAACAATCTGAGCGCGCGTCCCGGTGGACGAAGTGCCAGCATCCGGCCCCTCTTATCTAGCGCCATCTCCACTCCCTGACATTGCCGGGCTCGACTTTGCGTAACGACAGCGGTTTACGCGCCCGCCTTCGCCGCTCGACTCAATTCGAGAAGATTGCAACATGCAAATCCAGCATTGGCGAGGGTTTCCGGTAATTTATCGCCTGGAAGGCGCGCCCAGCCTGGAGTTTCATATCTTTATCACGAAAATACGCGCACCACAGAGCACGCAATGGCCGCTAGGCCGCTTTCTGGATGAACTCGATCTTGTAACCATCCGGATCTTCCACAAAAGCGATGACGCTGCCACCGAATTTCATCGGCCCTGGTTCACGGGTGACTTTGCCGCCCTTGGCTTTCACTGCATCGCACGCCTTGTAAACATCCGGCAAACCGATGGCGATGTGGCCGAACGCATTGCCCAGCTCGTAGCTTTTTGTTTCCCAGTTATGCGTGAGCTCGATGACGGCACCCTCCGATTCATCGCCATAGCCGACGAACGCCAGCGTGAATTTCCCATCCGGATAATCCTTGCGGCGCAGCAGCTTCATGCCGAGGACATTGGTGTAGAAGTCGATGGATTTGTCGAGGTCGACGACGCGGATCATGGTGTGGAGCAATTGCATTTTTTACCTCCCAGGAAATCCTAGTTGAACAGCCCGGCCATGTATGCCGCCCACAGCCCGACCATGCCCAGGACCAGTGCGGCGAAAAAAGCAAAGAGAGCCCATAGCGGCAGCATTTCGAACAGCAGCCACTCAGGCCATACGAACCACGCAAGGTAGTGCGCGTCTTCGACTTTGTCGTCTGCAAAATGGGCGTAACAAAATAGAACACAGCCCGCCATGATGGGCAGCAGCACGTACCACGGCATGCCGAAACCCGTTCGTGTCTCGATCAGGTACAGGCCGATGATGAATCCTATGATAAGTCCGCACACGCCACGCACGCGACGCGTCTGACGCGCCTGGCGTTCGCCCCACTGTTTTGCAGTTTCGTGTTGCGCCTGGACTTCCTTGTATTCGGGATCCGGCACGTTATGGTTATGAATTGCGCCGTACGCGGTCTCGCGCGATGCGCGGCGCCCAGCGCCTCGCCACGGGCCGTCGTCCGCCTTGTTCAGCCCGTTCGGGTCGGTAGTGTTCATCAAAACGCCCGGAACTTGTGATCGCTGGCGTCCAGTTCCGCTTTCAACTCGCGATAGTCAGCGCACATGCGCTCCACTTCCGCCCAGAACGAAGCGGAATGATCCATGTGACGCAGATGGCCCAGCTCATGGCACACGACATAATCGATCAACGCCGGCCGCGCCTTGATCAGCCGCCACGAAAAACGAATCTCGCGCCGCGAATTGCAGCTGCCCCAGCGGCTGTTGGCGCTCGAGAGAAACACGCGTGGCGGGGTCATGCCGTGCAATTTGGAATAGAAGAAAGCGCGTTGCGCCACGTGCGGCAGCGCCTGGCGTTTGTACCAGGTGGTCACGGCTTTCTCGATGGCGGCGGGCGTTGCCACCGGCACGCGCACGAACAGGTGACTCAACGCATGTTCAACGTTCACACGTGTGGCGCCGGCGTCGATCATCAGCGTCAGCGCTTCACCCATGAAATAAACGGTGGCGCCCGTTTCCCATGCCTGCGGCTGCACGCGGCGATGCGCCCATTCACCGAGTTTCTTCAGCACCCAGCCGGCATTCTTGCCGATCATGTCTTCGATATTGCCGATCGGTGTGGTCAGTGAAGCGGCGACCGTCATGCCCGTGCCGTCGATCTTCAGACCGACACCCCGGCGTCCGCGTCGTCGCACCAGCTTGTAATCGACGCGCCTGCCATCGAGCGCAATGGTGCGCTCGGATTCCTCGGGCAATGCCACCGGCGCTTTTTTCAATTTGAAAAACATGCGCGTCCAGGTCTCTCGTTTCCGTTCAATTGGCCGTTCAACAGGTGGTTCAGTTGGCCGGCGGCAGCGCAAGCATTTCCGCCTCGATCCATTTTTCGACTTCGGCGATGATGGCGTTGGCGTCCTTGCCTGCCGACGAAATCACCGGGCCATAACTGACGGTAATGGTGCCCGGATATTTCAGGAACGCATTACGCCGCCAGCACTCGCCGGCATTGTGCGCCATGGGCAGGATGGGCGCACCGGTCCTCGCCGCCAGGTAGGCACCGCCAATACCATATCGGCCGCGCTTGCCGGGCGCCACGCGCGTGCCCTCGGGGAAAATCGAAATCCACAACCCTTGCGAAAGGCGGTCGCGGCCCTGCTCCTCGATCTGGTCGATAGCACGCTTGCCGCTCTTGCGGTCGATGGCGATGGACTTCAGTGCGAACAATACCCAGCCGATAATCGGCAGCAATTGCAGTTCGCGCTTGATGATCCACACTGCGCGCGGAATGGTGACGAGGATAAACACCGTCTCCCACGCCGACTGGTGCTTGGACATGGCGATGCATGCCTGCGCCGGGAAATTTTCCAGGCCACGCACGTTGTACTTGATGCCGCACACATGCTCTGCCAGCCACAGGATGGCGCGCGCCCAGCCCCTGGCGCTGTCGTAGCCCCACTCGAAGCGAATGAAGCACAGCGGAAGGACAAAGATGCCGAAGAAAATGGTGTTCAGGACGCCAAGGATGAAAAAGGCAACCGAGCGGATATAAATCATGAGGTGGCAGTGATCCTGTCTGGCCGGTTGCGGCAACCGGGCTTATGCACGCGCGGTCTCCGCGACCAGTGCATCGGTGGCGGCGGCGAGGTCGGTGAACACACGCGTGCCCGGAGGCAGGCCGCCCTTGTCGCGCGTCTTTTTTCCCTTGCCGGTCAGCACCAGCAGCGGCGCGCAGCCTGCCTTGGCGCCGGCCTCCAAATCACGCAATGAGTCGCCGATGGTGGGCACACCATTCAGCCCCATCTGGTAACGGGTGGCAATATCTTCAAACATGCCGGTGTCCGGTTTGCGGCAATGGCAGTTCTGCTCCGAGGTGCAGGGGCAGAAAAAAATAGCATCGATGCGGCCACCGGCACGGAAGATCAGCTCCATCATCTTGTCGTTGATGGCATTCAGCGTGGCCATGTCGAACAGGCCGCGGCCGATGCCGGACTGGTTGGTCGCGACCACGATGCGATAGCCGTTCTGGTTCAGCCGCGCGATGGCCTCGATGGAGCCCGGCAGCGGCTTCCATTCGGCAGGCGACTTGATAAAGTGATCGCTGTCGTAGTTGATGACGCCGTCGCGATCGAGAATCACCAGTTTTACGGGCGGGGTCATGAAATTCATCAAATTATTGTACGTGAGGACGGTTAGCCGCGCAGCTTCTCGAAATCGGCACGCGTCATGGCAAAGACATGGCCGTCGCCCAGGGTGTTGTCGGTGTTGCGGCGCGAACAGCGCAG
>JBDTWS010000129.1:0-11842 GCA_040006575.1 Betaproteobacteria bacterium | reverse complement strand
CACGTCGATGCCTTCGTCATCATCAGCGGCGATTCGGATTTTTCCCCGCTGGTGAGCAAGCTGCGCGAGAACAACAAGACCGTGATCGGCGTGGGTGTGCGCAGCTCGACTTCTGATTTGCTGGTGGGAAATTGCGATGAATTTATTTTTTACGACGACCTGGTGAAAGCTGAGGAAGCCAAGCGCAAAACGGTGGCCAGGAAACAGGCCGACGCCGCCAACAAGAAAACTGCCGACACGGCGGCGCGCAAACAAAAAGAACAAGCCTCCCGCAAGCCCAACGAGAAAAAGTCTGCCAACGAAGACATGCCCGCCATCGATGCGCCGGAAGAGGCGCGCAGGCTTGAGGCGATCGAACTGGTGGTCGATACCGTTGAGGCGCTGCTCAATGAAAAAGACCTGGATGAAGTGCACGCCTCGAGCGTGAAGAATGCGCTGAAGCGCCGCCGCCCGGATTTTGTGGAATCAGCGTATGGCTACAAAGCCTTCGGCAAGATCCTGGAAGATGCCGAGAAGCGTGGCCTGCTGACCATCCAACGTCATGGGCAGGCCGTCGCGGTTTCGCTGCCGGCTTAGGGTAATCCCCTATAGGCCTGTCGCCGGTTGGCGACGCATTTCGCGCATCCATTTCCAGCGCAATCCCGTAATATCCAGTTGCAATGCCCGAACCGGAGCTCACGTCCGGTTTTTTTAAAACTAAAAATCATTGGAGTACCAACATGAAACGAACCCTCACTGTAGCCGCAGTACTCGCTTCCCTCACCGCTGTTTCCGCTTTCGCCCAGGTGCCCGCAGAAGTCACGCCACCAGCCGGCAACAAGGCCGCGATGACCCTGGCCGCAACCGGCGATCTCGCCTACGAATGCAAGGCCGTTGCCGACAAGCCGGGCACATTCGCCTGGACCTTCGCCGGCCCGAACGCCAAGCTTTGGGACAGCAAAAAGAAGGAAGCCGGCAAATACTATCCAGGCCCTACCTGGGAAGCCGCTGACGGCTCCAAGGTAACCGGCAAGCAACTCGCCGTTGCCCCAAGTGTGGCTGGTGCCATTCCGCTGCAACTGGTGCAAGCCAATCCTTCCGTCGGCGAAGGCGCCATGAAGGATGTGACGTATATCCAGCGCCTGAAGACCGTTGGTGGTGTCGCTCCTGCAACACCAGCCTGCGCAGCCGGTAACGTTGGTGCGAAGACCACCGTGCCGTACACGGCGGATTACGTGTTCTACAAGAAAGGCTGATTGATTTGCCGGGTAACCGATGCGTATTGCCGGGAAACCGGTGATGCATTGTCGGGAAAACGGTAGGTTGGTTGGACAAGAAAAAGCCGGCGGAAACGCCGGCTTTTTTATTTTCTACGTTTGGAAAAAATGACGCCTAGAAAATATCTGCCTTCTTCCCACCCGCGAACAATTCACCTTCAATAATCCGCTTCCACGCGGTATTCGGCACCCAGACGCTATTCAGTTTCGCCCGCGCCTCATCCATCGCGGCCCCTTCGTGCAGCACGCGATACAGGAACACAAACGAAGACCCGCGCAGGTTTACCTGGCAATGCACCAACACTTTTTTCTTGGCCACCGTCTTCATGATTTCGGTGAACACCCGAAAATCTTCCGGCGCCGGATTGCTGAAATTGACGGGGATGTTGATGTAGGTAATTCCTTGTGCGGCCAGTATCGAGCCTTCCTTGTCGACCGCCTCCTTGTATTCCGGCGGGGCCAGGTTGATGACTACGTCGTAGCCCAGTGCCTTCGCACGCTTCAGGTAGTCCGCATCCGGCTGCGCGGAAGAGGCCAGGCCGGCGCGCCATTGAACGAAATTGGCCGGCTCACTGGAGGCGGCATGGGCGGGTGGCATGAGGTAGCACGCGATCATGGCCACCAAGAAAGCAGCACGAACATTCAACGAATTACCAATCACAACGCCTCCGCGAATAAAGTATCAGCAGCCGCATGTTAAGCCACATCGCATGGTGCCAACGCAGCTCTGCAAATCAGCGCTACCGCAAAACCCGATTTTACGCTGTGACCAATTCGGTTAGTCTTCGTTCATGCCTCCTGCCATTCACATCTTGCGCCTGCATCCCGGTGATGACCTGCGTGCAGCACTCACCGCACTGCCCGCGAAGATCGGCTTCAAGGCCGGTTTTATCCTGTCCGGCATTGGCAGTCTCTCACCCGCAGTGATCCGCTATGCGGGCGCCAAATCCGGCACCCGCATCGACGGCGATACGGAGATTATTTCAATGGCAGGAACGCTGGCCGGCGAGGGCGGGCCGCATGTGCATATCGCGATTTCGGATGCGTCGGGCGCCGTATTCGGCGGCCACCTGATGACGGGAAATAATATCCGCACCACGGCTGAAATCGTCATCGGCATCAGCGATGAATGGCAGCTCACGCGCGAGGTCGATGCGGTAACGGGTTTTCGTGAACTGGTGGCGCGGCCGGCGAAATAGTCAACAGCCGGCGGACAAGAAAATTACTTGTTGACGCGATTCCGAAGGAACGGCAGCAATTCGCTTTCGGGCAAGGCCTTGGCGCAATAGAAGCCCTGGAATTCATCACAGCCTTCGGCACGCAGCAGCGTGAGCTGTTCTTCACGTTCAACACCTTCGGCGATCACGTTCATCTTCAGGCTGTGCGCCATGGCGATGACAGCGCGGGTGATAGCGACGTCATCACGATTGTGCGGCAGGTCGCGCACGAAGCTCTGGTCCACTTTCAGCGTGTGTACCGGGAACTGTTTCAGGTACGCCAGCGATGAATAGCCGGTACCGAAATCGTCGATGGCCAAACGGATGCCGATCTCGCGCAACTGGTCCATCAGCTTGGTGGCGCGCTCGGGATTTTGCATCACCATGCTCTCGGTGATTTCGAGCTCAAACATGGAAGGCTTGCGGCCACAGGCTTTCAGCGCGGCGGCGCAGTCCTTCACGAAATCCGGATGCATCAATTGCGATGCCGAAAGATTAATCGACATGATCATCGGCGGAATGCCCTGTTCTTCCCACGCCTTGGCGCGCGCGCAGACTTCCTTCAGCGTCCAGCGGCCCATGGCGATGATGAGCCCGGTCTCTTCGGCCAGCGGAATGAATTTGTCGGGATAAATCAGTCCCAGCTCGGGATGCTCCCAGCGGATCAGCGCTTCCACACCGGTGACGCGGCCGGTCGCGATATCGATCTTCGGCTGGTAGTGCATGCGGAAACGATCTTCGTCCAGCGCACGGCGCAGCGCCGCTTCCATCTGGTATTTGGCGGCGGCCTGGTCGCTCATGCCGGTGGAGAACAGGCAGTATTGCTTGCGCCCGGCGGCTTTGGCCTCATACATGGCGATATCGGCGTTGGCCAGCAGGCCCGCCGCGTCGTTGCCGTGCGTGGGATAGACGCAGATGCCGATGCTGGCCGCAAGATTGACCTCGTGGCCTTCCAGCAGGGCGCGTGGTTCCAGCACGGCTTGCAGCTTGTGCGCGATGGCGTGCACGTTGGAGGCGTCCTTGAGATTTTCCACCAGCAGCACAAATTCATCGCCGCCGAATCTGGCCAGCGTGTCGCCGTCGCGGACCATGCCGGTGAAACGCCGTGAGGCTTCGCGCAATACGCTATCGCCGAAAGGGTGGCCCAGCGTGTCGTTGACCTGCTTGAAATGATCGAGATCGATGAAGAACAGCGCCATCGACGTCTTTGAGCGCTCCGCACGCGAAATGGCGGCCTGCAGGTTGTCGTTGAACATGGCGCGGTTGGGCAGGCCCGTCAGCGTGTCGTGATTGGCCAGCACCTGGATGGTCGAGAGCGCCTTCATGAGCTCGGCGTTGCTCTCCGCCATATGCTCGCGCAGCTTGCTGATGCGCCCGCCGATCAAGGCGAATGCCGGCAGCACCATCGCCAGCGTGACCCACTGGAACCACTCCAGGTACACGTTGACGGTATCGGGCTTGTAGGTCATCAGCAGGTTGATCACCAGCGCATAACCGGCGAGGATGACGAGCGTCGTCATCATGAATTCGCGCGTCTTGAACCGGAACACGCCGAACAGCAGGACCACAAAACACCAGATCAGCACCAGGCTGCGGTCATGGGTGAAGTGATAGGCCACGAACAGCACGAAGCCGATGCCGGTGAAGGTCTGCAGGTGCGTGAGGCTGGGATCGGTGTAGCGAAGGTTCAGGCCCGACCTGAACATGAAAAAGAACAGCAGATTAAGCGTGACCACCATGGCGGCGCCGGCCAGCGCAGGTGCTAACGCGATGAGTCCGATCAGGTGCGCGAGAAACAGCAACGGGATCGTAATCGCGTACGACGCGGCGGCGACGCGGAACTGCTGCAAACGAACCGCTTGCTGTTCCCCAAGGGTTCGAGCTTGTTGGCTCGGTGTCATCTATCGGGCTTTTTTATTTGAAATAGGTGCTCTCGACATCACTATATATCGTCGCGCGGGTCAGTAGCGAAGACCCCATGCAGCTTGTTGCGACGATGCCACTTCCCGGTGACAGCAAATGCCAAGACACGTGCGGGACGATATCAGCGCATTGCATGAAACGTTGTTACGCCTTGAAAACTTCGTGACTTTCTGTGCAAAGACAAGCACTGGTGCGGATTTCAGGGAATAAATGGCTGGAAAGCGGCGCCGATGCTTGAGTTTGTGTCTGTTTTGCGGGTTGGAGGCAGCGACGAATTCATTCGCACGTTGACATGGATCGAGTGTGCTTTCAGTGTGCGCAACGCAAGCGGGCAAACCACTATTTGCCCGCTTGCGTTGTTTGGCCATCGAAACGTGCGCAGGAACCCTCGCGGCACATTCACTGCCATACTCGCCTGGCGGCCCGCATGCGACGGTGCCGGCCACCCGCGCACGGAGGTTCGATGAAATACAAGGATTATTACGCCATCCTCGGCGTGGAGCGCAGCGCCAACGCCGATGACATCAAGAAGGCGTATCGCAAGCTCGCGCGCAAATATCATCCGGATGTGTCCAAGGACCCGGCCGGCGAGGAAAAATTCAAGGACATCGCCGAGGCCTACCAGACGCTCAAGGACGATGAAAAACGCGCTGCCTACAATAACCTCGGCAGCCACCGGCCCGGGGAGGATTTCCAGCCTTCGCGCGACTGGGGGCAGGAATTCAATACGCATTTCAATGATGGCAATCCTTCGTTCGAAGGTGTGGACCTGTCGGATCTGTTTGCGCAGTTCGCACGCGGCCACGCGGGTGGCGCAGGGGGTGGACGAGCAAGCCGTCCCGTTGCCGGCGAGGACTACGAAGTCGCCGCGCCGATCAGCCTGGAAGATGCGTTCACCGGCACAAAAATTTCGCTGGATCTGGCGATGCCGGTTTACGACGAGCACGGTGCGATGCGTCGCGAATCGCGCACCTTCGAAGCGCGCATTCCGCAGGGTGCCACGCAGGGACAACGGTTGCGCCTGCGCGGGCTCGGCGGCAAGGGCCGCAACGGCGGACGCGATGGCGATGTGTTCCTCGATATTCGCTTGAAGCCGCATCCGCTTTACCGTGTCGACGGCCACGATCTCTACATCGACCTGCCGCTGGCGCCTTGGGAAGCGGCACTGGGCGCGACCGTGGAAGTGCCGACGCTGGCCGGTGCGGTCAATCTCAAGGTGGCACCCGCCACCAACAGCGGCCAGTCACTGCGGCTGGCAAAGCGCGGCCTGCCGAAACCGGGGGCCGGCAATGAAAGCGGCGACCTGTTCGCCATCGTCAAGATCGTCATGCCGCCCAATATCGGCGAGCGCGAACAGGCGCTGTACAAGGAAATTGGCGAACTTTCAAAATTCAATCCGCGCACGCATTTCCCCGGGGAGCACGCACATGCAAACTGAACACGGCCACACTGGAATCACCCACGCAGTCTGGATGCACCGTTCACAGCAGGTGACGATCGATGAATTGATTGCGCTCTCCGGGCTCAGCGAAATGGACCTGGTGGAACTGGTCGATGCCGGCGCGATGACACCCATCAATGCCGGTGTTGAAGTGCATGTGCGCAGCTGGACCTTCACGGCCGATTACGTCCCCGCGGTGCGCAAGGCCGGCCGCCTGCGCGAAGAGCTTGAACTCGATACCCATGCGCTGGTGCTGGCGGTAAAGTTGCTGGCGCAGATCAGCGAGCTCGAAGGTGAGCTGGCGGCCTTGCGTGCGCGGCAGTCGCTGTTCGGCCATCGCTAACGTTCCCGGCGATCATCAAGCTGTTGTCCTGATTTTTTATGCATGCCGATATAAATAAAATCAGCGAGGCCGAGCTTCGTCATTTGTCACCCCTTGTAGCGGCCCGCCGATTTGCCGAGATCGAAGCGCTGGCCCGTAACTGGACTGCGCGCTTTCCGCACGATGCGACCAGCTGGCTCATTTGCGGCGCGGCGTTGCAACGCCAGGAACGTTACGATGAGGCCATACCCTTCCTGCAGCAGGCGGCGTCGCTGGCGCCGGAAAATGCCGTTGCGCTCAATGACCTGGGCAATGCGTTCGCCGCGCTGGGCCGTTACGCGGAAGCGGAGGATGCGTTGACGGCTGCCTTGCATATCAACCCGGATTACCCGGAGGCGTACTACCACCTCGGCATGTGCTTCATGGCCCAGGGGCGCCAGGTCGAGGCGGAAAAATTCTACCGCCGCGCGATCGCGATCCGGCCGGCGTTTGCCGAAGCGCACAACAACCTGGGGGTGCTGCTGGACGAGCAGAGCCGGCTTGGCGAAGCGGAGGCCAGTTACCGGCGCGCGCTTGAAGCGAATCCGCAACTGCCGCAGGCACATAACGCGCTGGGGAACAATGCCAAGCTGCAGGGCCGCCCCGATGAAGCATTGGAGCACTATCGGCATGCGCTTGAACTCAATCCGGATTACGATGCCGCGCGCGACAACCTGCTGCTGACGCTCAATTATTTTTCCGGCAGGCGCGACGAGATGCTGGCCGAGGCGCGCACCTACGGGGAAGTCGTCAGCGCGCGTGCGGAGCAGGTGTTCACTGATTGGACATCCCCGGCACAGCCCGCGCGGCTCAAGGTGGGATTGGTCTCCGGCGATTTATACAGTCATCCCGTCGGCTATTTTCTCGATGGTGTGGTCGAGCACCTGGCCGGTTCGAGCATCGATCTGTTCTTCTATGCCACGGTGGATCACGCCGATGAATTGACCGGGCGGCTCAGGCGCCACGCAGTCGCCTGGCGTTCGCTCAAGAACATTCCGGATGCAGAGGCTGCGGCGTTGATCCATGCGGATGGTATCCAGGTGCTGGTCGACCTGGCCGGCCACACCCATCGCAATCGCCTGCCGCTATTTGCCCGGCGGCCGGCGCCCATGCAGGCCGCATGGCTGGGCTATTTCGCGACCACTGGCCTTGCATCCATCGACTACGTCATTGCCGACGAAATGTCGGTGCCGGAAAATGCCGGCGCGCAATTCGTTGAACAAACCTGGCGGTTGCCCGATACGCGGCTGTGCTTCACGCCGCCTGCGCTGCAACTGCACGTGGCGCCCGCGCCGGCCGCAAGGAATGGCTTTCCGACGATGGGCTGCTTCCAGAGCCTCTCCAAAATATCGGCGCCGGTAATCGAAACGTGGGCGCGCATCCTCGGCGCGAACACCGAAGCGCGCCTGCGCATGCAATGCAACGAGCTTGGCAAGACGGATATGCGGACCGCGTTCGCGGCGCGCCTGCGCGGCCAGGGAATCGATTTGAACCGCGTTGCTTTCTTCGGCGAGATGACGCGCGAAAACTACCTGGCAAGCTATGCGGAAGTGGACCTGGTACTCGATACCTTTCCCTATCCCGGCGGCACGACGACCTGCGAAGCGCTGTGGATGGGTGTGCCGACGTTGACGCTTGCCGGCGAAAGTTTCCTGGCCCGGCAAGGCGCCAGCATCATGCACGCCGCGCGGATGGACGAGTGGATTACGACCAGCCAGGATGAATATGTCGGGCGCGCGCTGGAACGCCTGCGCGATGTTGCCGCGTGGTCGGGTGATCGCTTGTTACTGAGGGAACGCGCCCTGCAAACACCACTGTTCGATTGCCGGAAATTTGCAGGCGAAATGGAAAAGGCGTGGTGGGGAATGTGGGAGACCTGGGAAATGCGGCAAACGCGGCAGGCATCGTAATCGCGCGGCCCAATGCGGTGGCGGCGCTCGCAGCTACGGGGCGAGCATGTCGAAACGAATTTCATCGCCGCATTGCATTTTTTCCACGCGGTGATAGTTCATCGGTTTCTTGCCGTGGAGATTCTGCAGTGTGTAAGTGTGCAATGAGATTCGTGCCCGTTCCGGTTGCTCTGGAACCCACGTTACGCCCAGGCTAAAGCCAAGTTCATCGGGCGATGTCTTTCCGGCAACAGCATCACCTTTGCCGGTGTCCAGGCGGAAAGCGAATCCTTCGTGCTGAAGGGGCTGCATCGCAAGCTCTGCGAGCATTTGTTCCATCGACTTCGGCGTACTCGCTCCCGGCAATGGTTCGCGATAAAGTTCTTCAATGGTTTTACCCGCCGGGCTTGTATCCGCCTGCGCCAGCATGGCGATGCTCACCGTCTGTCCCGGCAATACCGCCACTTCCGTTGCCCAGGCCAGGACGTAAGTTTCCCGATTTTCACCGAAGCGCGCGGCGTGAATTTCAAGTTCCGCAGGATCGCCGCGCATCCGTGATCCCGACACTCCGGCGTGGACGACGTCGAAGTCCGATGTCGAGATGGTGACGAGGATTGTTCCGTCGAGTGAAACGCGCAGGGCAGGCATCAGCGGCGGGGCAGGTTTGTTTGAGTCACCCGGCCAGTTTAAGGCGCCGCGCTGGCTCGGGCAAACACGGCTGATGAAAAATCAATTCAACGATTTTCGTGATGTAGAGCAGGCTAAATACAGCATTGGCGGGCATCGCAGGCCGAAAGTGGCTCGGGAACCGCACCAATGCGGGTGTTTGAATGTGAAATTTCAACGTTTCCGGCCAGGTCAACTGCGGCCTTCATTGCGCCAAATTCGTTACGCGTACAGCGCCAGCTTTCCATCCGATTTCGGCATCGCCGGAAACACCGCCGCCAGTTGCGCATCGCTCAACCCCATGTGCCGCTCCGCCACGTTGGCCAGCACGGTGCGGAAATCTGTCGTCACCGCGAGATCGCGGCCCTCGTACAGGCCGCTACCATCGATGCCGCTCCAGCGCCCATGTACTTTGCCACCGGCCACCTTACCACCCATGACCCACATGACATTGCCGTGGCCGTGGTCAGTGCCGTTAGTACCATTCTCACGCACGGTGCGGCCGAACTCGGACATGACGACGATGGTGCAGTCGTCGAACAGCGTGTCGAGCTGTTTGCACAACGTGGCCAAACCCTTGCCCAGTGGCGTGAGGAGATTGGCCAACTTGCCGGTGCCGGCGCCCTGGTTCACGTGCGTGTCCCAACCGCCCAGCGCGATGAAGGCCATCTGGATTTTGGGATCGTTTTTCATCAGCGTGGCGAGGCGCGATGCATCGCCCGGGAAACCATTCGGCAGCGGCGCGCCGTTGCTGGCGTTCATCTCGACCTTGTCCATGCTGGTCTTTTCCATGGAACCGCTCTTGTCCACCGAGGCGGACATGATGTCCTTGTGTGCGGTCTTCGCGTCCTGGTACTGCTTCGAGTAGCCGGCCTTGCCTTCGTACATTTTGTCGAAAGCATTACCGATGGCGGGATTGTCGAGCAGGGTGGCGCGCGTGCCGGCCGCACCTGAGGCGAGCGTGGTGCTGACTGCGGCACCGGTCAGGATGCGCGGCATCACTGGCCCGATCGCGAGCGAGCGCGTCGGGTATTGGTCCCCGGGCAATCCCCCCAGCAGGCGGTTCATCCAGCCATCCTGCGTGCTCTTGCGGCCCGGTGTGGCGGTCTCCATGTAATCCTGCGCATCGAAGTGCGAGCGCGTGGTGTCGGGTGAGCCGCTGGCATGGATGAACGCGAGCTTCTTGTCATTCCACAGCGGCTGCAAATCGGCCAGCGCCGGATGCAAACCGAAATAACCGTCGAGGTTGATGGCGCCGTTTTCAGCGCCCGGGCGGTTGAGGTGGATGTTGGGGCGCAGGCGCGCGTAATTGTTGTCTGCCACCGGTGCGACCACGTTGAGGCCGTCCACCGCGCCGCGCAACATGATGACGATGAGTTTCTTTTGCGTGGGCGAATTTTCGTTGGTGCCGGCGGCACGAATGGCAAACGCATTGCGCGAAAGCGGCAGCAGCATGCCGGAAGACAGGGCGAGTGTTTGTAAAAACTGGCGTCGTAACATGATCGTTCTCCGTGATTCGCGTGAGGCGTGAAGTGATTTAGTGCCGCATGAAATCGGGACTGCCCAGCACCATGGCCGCACGTAATTTCTCGGGGTTGGCGCGGATCAGTGCGGCGGTGTCGGGCGATATCGAGGCGCCCAGCGTTTTCAGGATGGGCTCGGCATCCAGTGCGGCGACGTTGGTTCGGCGCGTGGCATCGGCCTGTTTTTCCAGCTGCTTCTTGCCCATGCCCTGGCCCCCGTCGAAGCGGGTGCTCTCCAGCGGCAGGCGCCCGGATGAAAGTGCTGTGGCGAAATTTATTCGCCGTGTCAGCGCATCGGGATTGAGCCACGCAGCTTCGGTATTCTTGTAGCCATCGGGTGTGACACTGCCATACAGCGGCATGCCCAGTTGCGTGAGCGTGCCCAGCAGCGGCCGGATGTTGGTGATGGGAATCGCGCTCGCACGCGCGGCAGACACCACGAACTGGTAGGGCGTCTTGAATTTACTGCCGTAATTGTTTTCATCGAGGAATTCGGGACTGGTCAGCAACACTTCCATGACCGGGCGAATCTCGCCCTTCGTTTCCAGGTAGCGTGCGGCCATGCGCTTCACCAGCGCCTCGGGCGGATTGTCGCTGACGAAATATTGCGCCAGCTTGTATGACAGGTGATGCGCGGTCGCCGGATGCAGTGCGAGTACGTCTAGCGCCATTTCGCCTTCACGCTGGCCGCGCTCGTTCACCTCGCGGCCCAGCCACACTTTGCGGCCGCGGTCATGCGCATCTTCATTGAAAGTAAAGCGGGTGTCGTTGCGCGCCAGTTCGCGCGGATTGAAAGTCCAGCCGGTCAGCATGCGCGCCAGTTCGGTCACATCACGCTGCGTGTAGCCGCCGTCCACACCCAGCGTATGCAATTCCATCAGCTCGCGTGCGTAGTTTTCGTTGAGGCCGGTGGCCTGCTTGGCCTTGGTGAGGTCGGGGCGGCCCCGTTTGCCTCGCCGGGGCTGATAGCCGGCAACCGTGGACATCCAGTTGTCGAGGTAGAACAGCATCGCGGGATGCTTGGCGGTGGCACCCAGCAGCGTGCGGAAATTACCGAATACGTTGGGACGAATGGCATCGCGCTCATAGCTGCTCACCAGTGCGCGGTCGAGGCCCTTGTTGGCGTAGACATTGAAATGGTTGAACCAGAAATCGACCATCACTTCTTCCAGCTGGCGCGGGCTTTCGATGGCGCGTGCCAGCCGCGCTTCTGCCGTGTTCTCGGCGATGCGGCCGATCACCTGGCGCGCTTTCATCTGCCCTTCACTCAAATCGCCGGCTTTATCCGCCTTGTCTTTCTTCTCTTCCTTCGCATCCTTGCGTGCGGCGTTGTATTCACGCAGTATCTCGCCGGCGCTGGCGTCCTCGGTGCCGAGGCCGGCAAGGCGTGTGGCCAGTGCACCGGGCAGGGCGATATTTTCCGGATACAGCTGCATCTGGATGTAGCGCGCGACACCCATCTTGTTGACCATCTCGACATCACCGGACCGGGGGCCGTAACCGATGCGATTCAGTACATGCAGCGCAGTTTTTTCCGTGGCGGGCGCAGTACTGTCCTGGCCGGTG
>JBDTWS010000128.1:0-11908 GCA_040006575.1 Betaproteobacteria bacterium | reverse complement strand
GTGGCTTTCCACCAGCTTGATGAAATCACGCGGCGAATAGCGGGCCAGCGCGGAACGTGCGAAGTGCGGATTCTGCGAAAGGAAATTTTCCGGCCGGGTGTGGATATTGGTGAAGTTGCACCGCCCGCCGCCGGAGATGCGGATCTTTTCGCCCAGCTTGTGATAGTGGTCGATCAGCAGCACGGACTTGCCGCGCTGCCCGGCGGTTGCGGCGCACATCATGCCGGCCGCGCCGGCGCCAATGACGACGACGTCGAAGTGATTTTCCGTTTTCAACGCGCTTCTTTGTAGCCGGCTTTGTAGCGGAAGCAGGTTGTGACATGGTCGTTGACCATGCCGGTGGCCTGCATGAAGGCGTAGCAGATGGTCGAGCCGATGAATTTGAATCCGCGCTTTTTCAAATCCTTGCTCATGGCGTCCGATTCGGGTGTCGTAGCGGGTACGCCGGTCCTGGCGGACCAGGCATTTTCCTTCGTCTTGCCACCGACGAAGGACCAGATGTATTTATCGAAACTGCCGAATTCCTTTTGCACGGCAAGGAAGGCTTTTGCATTCACGACCGCACTGCCGACCTTGAGACGATTGCGCACAATGCCTTCGTCGAGCAGCAACGCTGCAATTTTCTTTTGCGAAAACCGGGCAACCTTTTCGGGATCGAAGCCGGCGAACGCCGCGCGGTAGTTCTCGCGTTTGGCGAGAATGGTCGACCACGACAGGCCCGCTTGCGCGCCTTCCAGGATCAGGAATTCAAACAGCGTGCGGTCGTCGTGAACGGGAACGCCCCATTCGTGATCGTGATAGTCGAGATAGAGCTGGCCAAGTGAGGTATTTTCGCACCACGCACATCGTATTTTTTGCGCCGTCACTGGTGGATATAGCTTTCAAGTTGCGCGATGGTGACTTCGTGATCCTTGATGATGTCGTTCATCAGGTCGCGGATGGAGAGCATGCCGACCACCGTGTCGCCGTCGACGACCGGTAGGTGGCGGATATTTTTTTCAGACATGATGGCCATGCATTCGCGTGTGCGCGTGGTCGGTTTCACCACCAGCACGTTGGCCGTCATGATGTCGCGCACCAGGGTCTCTCGTGAGTTCTTGCCCAGCAGCGCCACTTTCCGCGTGTAATCGCGTTCCGAAAGTATGCCGACCAGCTTGCCCTTCTGCATGACGATCAACGCACCCACGCCTTTTTCGGCGAGTACCTTGATGGCGTCAAACACGCTGTCATCGGGGCCCAGGCTCCAGAGGGTGGTGGGACGATTCTTGAACAGTTCCGAGACCGGTTTCATGGCTCACCTCGCTGGTCGGTGGATGATGCGGATCTGCTGCGGATAGCATTGGTGCTGTTACGTTGCACTTTTTTGCGGTAATGCCATTTCGCGCCTGAACAATTACATGTTCGGATAGTTCGGACCGCCGCCGCCTTCCGGCACCACCCATTTGATATTCTGCGTCGGATCCTTTATATCGCAGGTCTTGCAGTGCACGCAATTCTGGGCATTGATCTGCAATCGCATCTTTTGCCCATCCGGACCCGCAGGTGCTTCCACGAATTCGTACACGCCGGCCGGGCAATAACGCGACTCCGGACCATCATACAACGCCAGGTTCACATTCAACGGGATGTCGTTGTTCTTGAGCGTGAGATGCGCGGGCTGGTCTTCCTCGTGATTGGTGTTCGAGATGAACACGGAAGACAGCCGATCAAATGTCAGCACGCCGTCCGGCTTGGGATATATGATCGGCGTGACCTCGGTTTTTTTCTTTAGCGTTTCATTGTCCGCATGCTGGTGATGCAGTGTCCACGGCGCCTTGCCGCCGAACACCACCTGGTCGATGCCGACCATCAGCGTGCCGGTGTACAGGCCCTTCGACATCCACGGCTTGAAATTGCGCGCCTTGTGCAGCTCTTCATGCAGCCAGCTTTTTTCGAATGCGGCCGGATAGTCGGCCAGCTCGTCGCCGGTGCGTCCGGCCTTGAGTGCGGCGATGGCAGCATCCGCCGCCAGCATGCCGCTCTTGATGGCGGCATGGCTGCCCTTGATGCGTGAGGCATTCAGGAATCCCGCGTCATCACCGATCAGCACACCGCCGGGAAAGGTGAGCTTGGGCAGCGACTGCAATCCGCCCGCGTTGATGGCGCGTGCGCCATAGGAAACGCGCTTGCCGCCTTCGAAGAAAGTGCGGATGGCGGGATGGGTTTTGTAGCGTTGGAACTCTTCAAACGGCGACAGGTAAGGGTTGGAATAACCCAGGCCCACCACGAAGCCGACGGCCACCAGGTTATTTTCCATGTGATACAGGAACGATCCACCATAAGTGTCGTTGTCCAGCGGCCAGCCGGCGGTGTGAACCACCAGGCCTGGAACGTGTTTCTCCGGTTTCACTTCCCACAATTCTTTCAGTCCCAGGCCATAGACCTGCGGATCACGCTCGTTGCGCAGTGAGAATTCCGCCTGCAGTTCCTGGCCCAGGTTGCCGCGACAGCCTTCGGCGAAGAAGGTGTATTTGGCGTGCAATTCCATGCCGGGCGTATAGCGATCGGTCTTCTCGCCGTTCTTGCCAATGCCCATGTCGCCGGTGGCGACGCCTTTGACGGAACCGTCTTCATTGAAGAGCACTTCCGCTGCCGCGAATCCCGGATAAATTTCCACACCCAGCGCTTCCGCCTGCGTGCCCAGCCAGCGACACACGTTGGCGAGGCTGACCACGTAATAGCCGTGGTTTTGAAAACAGCCGGGCAGCATCCAGTTCGGTACTTGCCGCGAGGAAGTTTCAGACAGGAAAAGAAATCGATCTTCGGAAACGGGCTGGTTCAGCGGCGCGCCCAGCGCTTTCCAGTCGGGAATCAATTCGGTGAGCGCAATCGGATCCATCACCGCGCCGGAAAGGATATGGGCGCCGACTTCGGAGCCTTTCTCGACGATGCATACGGTGACGTCCGCATTTTGTTGCTTGAGACGGATCGCGGCGGCCAGCCCGGCGGGGCCCGCGCCCACAATCACAACGTCATATTCCATCGATTCGCGGTCGGTCATGGCGGTAAATCTTTTTTGTTGGAGTAACCATTATTATAGAGGTGAAGCGCCGATCCCTTTAGGCCTGCGCTCACGACAACCGGCATAGACATGACACCAGCTCCGCACCCCGCCGTACTGCTTTCCCGCATGCATTTCCCGATTCGCTGGGGCGACATGGATGCGCTGGCGCACGTGAACAACACGCTGTACCTGCGTTACTTCGAGGAGATCCGTGTGTCCTGGGCGCACGGCATCGGCATGCCATTGCGGTCGGATGGCGAGGGCATGATCCTGGCCAAGGCAAGCGTAACGTTCAAGAAGCCGGTAACGTACCCGGCGAACGTGACGGTCGACCTGCTGGCAGGTCATATCGGCCGCACCAGTTTTGTGCTGCTCAATACATTGACTGTCGATGGTGACAGCGAGCCGTCCGCGACGGGGGAATGCGTGACGGTGTGGTATGACTACATAGCGCTGAAATCGATGCCTTTGCCGGATAAATTGCGCGCGATTCTGGATGGCACTGTCACGATGATGGACGGGAAAAAATAGCGATGGACAAACTCTGGCTGGGATTGTTGGCGGTGGGCAGTGGTTCCGCCATCGGCGGTTGCGCGCGGTGGGGGCTTTCGCTATGGTTGAATGATCGCCATTCGTATTTTTTCTTCGGCACATTTGCCGCCAATTCGATCGGCGGATTCCTGGTGGGCCTGGCCGTGGCTTATTTTTCGAGCAATCCGAATGTCGCACCGGAATGGCGACTGGTGGTGATCACCGGTTTCCTGGGGGGGCTGACGACATTTTCTTCTTATTCGGCTGAAGTCGTTGGCCTGCTGGATCGCGGTGAAGCCGGCTGGGCATTGCTCGTTGCCGGCTCGCATCTCGCGGCATCGTTGCTGTTGACGGCCGCTGGTTTCTGGGTTTATCGGCAACTTAGCGCGTGATCAGTGCTCGTGATGTTCGAGGCCGGAGTTCAGCAGCATGCGCGCTTCGAACATGACCTCGGACGCGGTCAAGCCCAGCGGCGCCATGCCGTGCTCCATGCAGGCATCAGCTGCCGCGCCATGAATGTAGACCGCCAGTTTGGCGGCATCCAGTGCGTCCATGGACTGCGCCATGAAACCGACGAGCATGCCCGACAGCGCGTCGCCCATGCCGCCTGAGGCCATGCCCGGATTTCCCGACGTGTTGAGGAAGTAGCGCTCGTCCGGTGTGGCAATAATGGTGCCCGCGCCTTTGAGAACGACCACCGCATTGAATTTTTTTGCGAGCGCAATCGCAGACGTGACGCGGTCGGATTCGACCTGGGCTACCGGCACATTCAGCAGGCGAGATGCTTCTCCCGGATGCGGCGTGAGTATCAAACTCAAGCATTGGGGCGGTTCGCCTGGCACTTTTGGCTTGTGAACCGCACTGGTGCTTGACTTTGAAGATCGTGCTGCCAGTGTGGCGACAAAACCGGGGGTCACCGCAAGCAGGTTGAGTGCATCCGCATCCAGCACCAGCGGTACGTTCCTCGCCAGCGCTGCGGCCAGCACACGCGGCGCGGATTTTTCAGTGCCTAGTCCCATGCCGATGGCGATGGCGTCCAGCCCTTCGTCCGCGACCAGTTCCTCGGCTCTGCGCACCATCACCTCGGGATTCAGCGGATCAAAGGCGGGCACATCCTTGGCCGCGATTCCCAAAAAGACCTTACCCGGGCCCATGTACAGCGCCGCGCGCGCGGCCAGTACTGCAGCGCCGACCATGCCTTCAGCACCGCCGATGACGGCTGCATTTCCGTAGGTTCCCTTGTGGGAATTCTGACGGCGGTGCGGAATCAGTGCGCGCACATTTTCGGCAGTCAACAGTTCGCCGGATCCGTGGTTTTCCGCAAATACAGCGGTGCCGAGTTGCTCGAGGTGGACTTCACCCGAGTGATCTTTTCCATCGGCGGTGAACAAGCCGGGTTTGAATCCAAGAAAGGTGATGGTGTGATCGGCAATGATCGTTTCACCCAGCGCGATACCCGTGTCCGATGCGAGGCCGCTGGGAATGTCGATGCACAGAACCGTCGTGCCCGCAGAATGCATCAGGTTCACACGCCGGATTGTCGAGGCGAAAGCACCCGCAGGCGCGCGCGCAAGACCGATGCCGAACAGGCCGTCAATGACGAGATCGAAGGTCGCGTCCGCCGCAATTTCTTTTTGCACAGGGCCTTTTGCACGCACAAAGGCGGCGTGCGCGGCCTTTGCAGCAGGCTCGCCGAATTTGTGTTCGCCCAGTGCGACAACCGTTACCTTGGCCCCGCTTTTCTTGAGCGCTGCGGCCGCCACCCAGGCATCACCACCGTTGTTCCCGGGGCCGGCGAGCACCAGGATTGCGACGGTCTTTTTCTTCACCAGCGTCGACGCCAGTTTTGCCACCGCCGCGCCGGCGCGTTGCATCAGGGATGTCTTCGGATTTTTCTTCGCAAACGCAATTTCAATGAGGCGAATTTGCCCTGCAGTGAACAGGCGATGACTCATTGGGCTGGGCTCATGGCGTCAGCACCGTGTCTTTGGCGACGACGGCCGTGTCAGGATAGTCCAGGCTGTAATGCAGACCGCGGCTTTCCTTGCGCTCACACGCGCAGCGCACGATCAGCTCCGCCGTCTGCACCAGGTTGCGCAATTCGATCAGGTCGTTCGAGATGCGAAAGTTGGCGTAGTACTCGTGTATCTCGCCCTTCAGCAAATCGATGCGATGCATGGCGCGCGCGAGGCGCTTGTTGGTGCGCACGATGCCGACGTAATCCCACATGAAGCGGCGCAGTTCGTCCCAGTTGTGGGAAATGATGACTTCCTCATCCGCATTGGTGACGCGGCTCTCGTCCCAGTCGGGCAACACCGGTGTGGCGGGTGTGGTCTGTGCGCGCATGTCCTTTTCCACCGCTTCGGAAAACACCAGGCATTCAAGAAGTGAATTACTGGCCAGGCGATTTGCGCCATGCAGGCCGGTACAGGTCACTTCGCCAATGGCGTACAGGCCGTCGAGATCGGTGCGGCCGTTGAGATCGACCACCAGACCGCCGCAGGTGTAGTGCGCCGCCGGCACGACGGGAATGGGGTCTTTCGTGATATCGATTCCCAGCGACAGGCATTTCTCGTAGATGTTGGGGAAATGCTCTTTCAGGAAATCGGCAGGCTTGTGCGTGATATCGAGGTGGACGAAATCGAGGCCGCGTTTCTTCATTTCAAAATCGATGGCGCGCGCCACCACGTCGCGCGGCGCCAGCTCGGCGCGTTCATCGTGGTACAGCATGAAGCGCTCGCCCGTGGTCGGGATCCGCAGGTAGCCGCCTTCGCCGCGCACCGCTTCGGTGATCAGGTACGACTTCGCAGCCGGGTGATAGAGGCAGGTCGGGTGGAACTGGATGAACTCCATGTTCGCCACTCGGCAGCCCGCCCGCCATCCCATCGCCAGCCCGTCACCGGTCGCAACATCGGGATTGGATGTGTAGAGATAAACCTTCCCGGTGCCGCCGGTGGCCAGCACCGTGAATCCCGCGCCCAGCGTGGACACTTTTCCGGTGAGATTGTTGAGCACATAAGCGCCGTGGCAGCGATTGGGCGGGGCCAAGCCGGTAACTTGCGGTGAAAGCTTCTGCGCCGTGATCAGGTCCACCGCAATGTGATGCTCAAGTACTTCAATATTCGGATGCGATTTCAGCTGCTGAACCAGCGTTTTCTGCACAGCGCGCCCGGTCGCGTCGGCGGCGTGAACGATACGCCTGTGCGAGTGGCCGCCTTCGCGGGTGAGGTGAAGTTCATCGTGATTTTGGTCGTCGCGCGTAAACGGCACGCCTTGCTCCACCAGCCATTCGACGGCGCGCTTGCCGTGTTCGACGACATAACGCACGGTTTCATCCTTGCACAGGCCTCCGCCGGCGATGTGCGTATCCCGAATATGGTCTTCGGAAGAATCGTCATCCCCCAGCACGGCGGCGATCCCGCCTTGTGCCCAGGCGCTCGCCGCATCGAGCAGTTCGTTCTTCGTCAGCAGGGCGACTTTCTTGGTCGCGGCCAGGCGCAGCGCCAGCGACATGCCGGCAAGGCCGCTGCCGATGATCAGGACATCGTAGTGCTTCATGACCGCGCCGGCCGGGTGTGGGCACGGGCAACCAGTGAACTAATTGCGGCAGCCCCGGTCTGTAGGAGGGTAGGTATCAAGTCCCTGTTATGAAAGCATTTCATGGGCATTTTTGAAGTTGGAATTAGCAGTAGAAACAACAAGGGAGAAGGGTGATGGCTGAGTTGACGTTTATAATACCTGACGTAACTGGACACAACGCTGCGGCATCGGCGAGAACCGCCGTGCGCCCCAACGCGTATGTGGCAGATGCGGTAGCAGAAACGGCAAAGAAACAGGAGGCTGCTACAGATAACCAGGGAAGGGTGTTGATGAGTGATCGCGAAGTCGATCAACAGTTGGTGGTGCGTGCTCAAAGCGGCGACAAGCGCGCTTTCGAGTTGCTCGTCATCAAATATCAACGCAAGGTCGAGCGCCTGCTTTCCCGCCTGATCCGAGACCAGGCCGAAATTGAAGACGTTACCCAGGAAGCATTTATCAAGGCGTACCGCGCCCTGGCCAATTTCCGTGGCGACAGCGCTTTCTACACCTGGCTTTACCGCATCGCCGTGAATACGGCCAAGAATTATTTGATGAGCCAGGGCCGCCGCGCGCCCACCTCTACAAGTTATGATGCCGAGGAAGCCGAGGGCTTTGAAGATGCGACCGGCCTGCGCGATATCGCGACGCCCGATGCGCAACTGATGTCGAAACAAATTGCGCAGATCGTGAACCAGACGATCGACAAGCTGCCTGAGGAACTGAAGACCGCGATTACGCTGCGTGAAATCGAGGGCCTGTCATACGAAGAGATCGCGCAGATCATGGATTGTCCGATCGGCACCGTGAGGTCCCGGATCTTCCGGGCACGTGAAGCAGTGGCGGAGCAGCTGCGTCCGCAAATGGGAACATCAAAAGACCGCAGATGGTAGTGTTGTATTTGAGGATGCAATCATGAACGAAAAATTATCCGCCCTGATGGATGGCGAACTGGCCCGAGAGGATGCCCAGAACGTCATCAAGACGCTTGGCGCCGACGAATCGCACCGCCAGAGCTGGGATGCCTATCACCTGATCGGCGCATGCCTTCGTGGTGACGAGATCGGCGCCAGCGTGTCTGAGCCGTCATCGCGCAACTCCTGTACCGATGCGATCTTTGCGCGCCTTGCGGCCGAGCCCACGATCCTGGCGCCGGCGGCAATCAAGAAATCTTCGTTTGTTGAAAATCGCACCCGTCTCGCGCTGGCGGTGGCCGCGTCGATGGTGACGGTGTCGGCCGTGACGGTGGTGGCGTTCAGGCAGCAGCAGGGCGGCACGGTAGCGCCATTGAGCCTGGTGCAGCAGGTGGCACCGCAACCCATCGCCGATCCCGCGCTGCAACGCGCGCAGGCTGAATTGCGCGTGAACGACTACCTGGTGGTGCATCGCCAGTTTGCCAATCCCAACGCGTTCCAGGCGGCAACGCTTAACCAGGCGCGTGAGCAATCGCGGGAGCCGTCGCGCGCACCTGCAGAGAGCGCCGTTCCAGCCAAGCAGGCGGCGGGGCACTAATATTTTTATCGGATAATGCACACTCCCGCTTCGACCCGGAACCAGCTCAACCACGTATGAATCACCCTGGTAGTTTTTCACAGCCGCTGCGCATGAAAGCGTTGATGGCAGGGATATCGGCATCCCTCTGTTTTGCCAGCACGTCGGCCTGGTCACAATCGTCCGGCATGCCGCTGCCATCACCGATGCCGCCCAGTTCCGCCCTGCAAAAATCCGATGCCGCCGCGCTTGAATGGGTGGATAAAATTTCACGGTCGGCACGTGAGTTGCCGTATTCCGGTGTGTTTGTTCACCAAACCGCGGAAGGCGCCACCACCACACGCATCGCGCACATGGTCGACAAGCAGGGCGTCGAACACGAGAAGCTTGAATTGATGGACGGTCCGCTGACCGAGATCATTCGCCGTAACGAGGAATTGACCTGCTATCGCCCCGAGACCAAGACAATCAGCGTCGATCGCCGGGCGACGGGCCGTTTTTTTCCGTCGTTGATTGCCGGAAATTCCAGGAGCATCGCTGAAAACTATCGCGTCAAAATGGGTAATATCGAGCGCATCGCCGGCTATGAGTGCCAGTGGATCATCCTCGAGCCCCGGGACGCCATGCGCTACATGCAAAAGCTGTGCGCCGATGTTGGTACAGGCCTGCTGCTGCGTGCAAAGCTGTTCAACGACCGCCGCCAGGTAGTGGAGCAGTTCATGTTTACGCAGCTTGATGCATCGCGCGGGCTGGCCAAACAGGCGCTGAAATCACGCTATGAACAAGCCCAGGGCTGGCAAAAAATTTATGCCGTGAATTCGGTGAAAGACACCGAGACCGGTTGGCTGGCCGGGAACCTTCCGGCAGGTTTCCGGAAAATCATGGAGATGACGCGGAACCTGATCGGCCGCCCGACACCGGTTTCACACCTGGTTTATTCCGATGGCGTCCTGAGTGTTTCGGTTTTTGTTGAATCCGCGCAAAACGACCCCAATTCAGTTACATCCGTGCTTGCCGAAGATGGGCCCACGTCGTTCGCAATGCGATCGGTGGCAGACCATCAGGTGACTGTGATGGGCGAAGTGCCGCTTGCTGCGGTACAGACGATTGCCGATGGCGTATCCCGCCGCGCGCGTTATTAAAGTTCTGGACGAAAACACGCGACGAGAACACGGTAACCATTAACGAAACGCATTGCGCAAACGCTGAACCAACTCGCCGCAGCCGATTCGAAGCATTGCCTGACAGTTGAATTGTGTAAATACGCCGGTGCCGCTCTCAAGGTCCGGCGTGACTTTTTGTAAATGGAGAAACTATGTCAAAACGTAACCAAATGAGCGCTAGTTATTTAGCCGCGCTGCTTATATCTGCATTCACTTTTGCATTTGCAAATGCCGCGATTGCCCAGCCGCAAGCGCGCGAGTTTCCTGATTTTGCCGAACTGGTGGACAAGCATGGCCAGGAAGTGGTCAATGTCAGCACCAAGGCGCGCATCGGCAGCCAGCGAGGTCAACCGCAGATCGACAACGACGACCTGAACGAATTCTTCCGCCGCTTCCTGCCGCCGGAAGCTGTGCCGCGCCAAGGGCCGCAAACACCCAATACGCCGCGCCGCAGCACACCCAAAGCACCAGACCAGGAACCGCCGTTGCGCGATTACGGGCAGGGCTCGGGATTCATCATTTCGAGCGATGGCTATGTGATCACTAATGCACACGTTGTCGCCAAGGCCGATGAAGTGAACATCACGCTCACCGACAAGCGCGAATACCGCGCTAAAGTAATTGGCAGCGATGAGCGCACCGATATTGCCGTCCTGAAAATCGAAGCGACCGGATTGCCCAAAGTGAACGTCGGCGACTCAGACAAGGTTCGCGTCGGCGAATGGGTGCTTGCCATCGGTTCTCCGTTTGGTTTTGAAAACACCGTAACGGCCGGCATCGTCAGCGCCAAGGCACGCGAATCACGCGAAGCACTGACGCCGTTTATCCAGACGGACGTCGCGGTCAATCCCGGCAATTCGGGTGGTCCGCTTTTCAACCTGCGTGGCGAAGTGATCGGCGTAAATTCCCAGATTTTCTCCGGCACCGGCGGCTACCTGGGAATTTCGTTCGCCATCCCGATGAACATCGTCATGAATACGGCGAACCAGCTCATCAAGTCGGGCAAGATCAATCGCGGTCGCATCGCCGTGCAGATCGGTCCGGTCAGCAAGGATCTGGCGGATGCATTGGGACTACCAAATGACAAGGGCGCGCTGGTGCAGGACGTTGAAAAAGACGGTCCGGCCGCCAAGGGTGGATTGCTGGCCCAGGACGTGATTCAGAAGATCAACGGCAAGGTGATGGATTCCAATTCCGATGTCGTGCGTACCGTCGCCGCGGTAGCGCCAGGTACGAAGATCGTCGTGACCGTTTGGCGCAAAGGCGCTGTGCGTGACTTGACAGTCACCGTCGGAGAAACACCGGCGGATGGCAAGGCAGTCAAGATCGGTGAGAAAAAGACGCCGGAAAAGAAGGATGCCAAGCCCAATCGCATCGGCCTTGTCACCAGCGACCTCGACGCAGACGACCGCAAGGAATTGAAAGTGGAGTTCGGCGTATTGGTCAATGATGCCGAAGGCGCAGCGGCGCGCGCCGGCATCCAGTCGGGCGACGTGATTCTGTCGTTCAACAATACCGACGTGAAATCCACCGCGCAGTTGAATGACCTGGCAGCAAAAAGCACCGCGAAAAACGTCGCGTTGCTGGTCAAACGCGAAGACCAGACGCGTTATGTGCTGGTGAAGCCGGACAGCAAGTAGGCGGGATGTTGAAACTGACAGTGCTGTCGCGGAGTTATTGTCATCTCTGCGACGACATGATTACGGCCCTGGAAAATTTCCGGGGCCGTTTTTCATTGGTAATGGAAGTTGTAGTGATGGATGTCGATGCACACCCCGAACTTGAAACGCAGTGGGGCGACAGGGTCCCCGTGCTGCTTTTGGGTGACCGGGAGATTTGTCATTATTTTCTCGATGAAGCCAAGCTGCAGGAATGCATTTCAGAGATAAAACTCCAGCAATAGAGCGGCTCACAGGCCGAAAGTGGCTGAAAAGCCGCGCCGGTGCTTGTGTTTGAATAGTGAAATACGCGAGTTTGCGCCAGCCTCACCTAGGTGAAAAGTGCGTTCGCGTTGCGGGCACATCAGTTCTTCGGCTAAAATAGCCGCTTCGGCAGGCACGTAGCTCAGCTGGTTAGAGCACCACCTTGACATGGTGGGGGTCGT
>JBDTWS010000127.1:0-11984 GCA_040006575.1 Betaproteobacteria bacterium | reverse complement strand
TGCGTAGCGCCACGAGAGTCACGCATGCTGCGTAACGTGCAAAGCACGTTTGCCGACTCGCTTATGGCCGGCGACACATTGGCGGCGGAGCATATTCGCGGGCCCGGTGCCAGCGGCGGAAAACTCGATGGCGCGCGCCGGCTTGAGGTGTACCGCCACAACGTATTCACTAATTTGCGCAACGTGCTGGGCGATATTTTTCCGGTTGTCAAACGCATTGTCGGTGATGCTTTTTTCATCCATGCGGCCGACCAGTTCATTCGCATGACGCCCTCTCGTTCGGGCGACCTGAACCGCTACGGCGAGGCGTGGCCGCAGTTCCTCGCGAGTTATCCGCATGCTGCCGAATTACCGTATTTGCCCGATGTGGCGAATCTGGAATGGGCATGGCATGAGTGCTTTCATGCGGCGGAGGCGGCCTCACTGGATCTCGGTCGCCTGGCCGATGTTGCCGAAGGCGAGCAAGGCGAACTGCTGTTCCGCCTGCACCCGGCCGTTCGCCTGCTGTGCAGCGAATCTCCCGTGTTGCGCATCTGGCAGGTGAACCAGGAAGACAATGCCGGCGAAATGGATATCGACTGGGACGACGCAGGCGATCATCTCGTCGTCCGCCGCGACGATGCGGCCAGTGTCGATGTCGTCATCCAGGCGCTGGCGCCGCCGGCCTTCGCCTTTCTCGACGAACTTGCGCGGCATTCCACGCTGGAAGCGGCGGCTTCGGCGGCGCTGGCACACGATCCCGAATTCGATTTGCAAGGATTCCTTATCGAATCCGTCCAATCCGGGATGATTGTCGATTTCTCAAGGGGAGCGTAATGATTCGCAAGATTTACAAATTGGCCGATGCCTTCGCACGCACCATGGATTGGCTGGCGCCGGGTTTCCTGCTGGTGCTGCGGGTTTATGTTGCGATGGTGTTTTTCAAGTCCGGCCTCACCAAGATCATGGATTTTTCCTCGACCGTGGCGCTGTTTGAAAACGAATACAAGGTGCCCATCATCTCGCCGACGCTGGCCGCGCTGGCGGGCACAGGTGCTGAACTGGCGTTGCCGGCATTCTTTGTCATGGGCCTCTTGTCGCGGCCGACGGCACTGGCATTTTTCATCTTCAACGCCGTCGCCTGCATCTCCTACCCTGACATCAGCGATGCCGGCATCAAGGACCATACAATCTGGGGACTGATGATGCTGGTGGTGCTGTTCTTCGGCCCGGGGCGGTTTTCACTGGACCGCGTGATACACGATAAATTGAAGCATTCGCCCGGCGTGGCTTGAGGATCGGGGCCGGTTGTCCTTGAAGAGTCATGAATCCGCAGCGGGACGGCCGGCGTAACAGGGTGTACGATAAAAAATAACTCAGGACACCCAACATGCAAATTTCCGCTCTGTTTCCCGTTTTCCTTGCCAACATTCGCCAGCACGCAATCGTGTTGGCGGCCGCAGTCTTTTTGATTGGCGGCGCGGGCAATATCGCGCTGGCCCAGCCAAAGGCCGCCGCCAAACTCGATCCCACCGCGGCCCTCAACAAGGCGGCGCGCCAGCCGATGCTGGCCGAGCGCATCACCAAGACTTTCACCCAGATTGGCCAGAGAGTATTGGAAGCGCGTTCGAAACGGCAGCTCGATGAGGCCGTCAAGGAATTCGAATCGGCCTTGAAAGAACTTCAGGCTGCGGCACCCACAGCGGAGATCAAGGAAAATTACCAGCTCCTCGAACAGTTGTTCGAAGAGTACAAGTCGATCATCGGCAAACCGGTGACGCTGGCGAGTGCGAAGCAGCTGGCCGAGCAGAATGAAGAGCTGGTGTGGATTTCCACCAAGGGCGCCATGCTGATGGCCGCGCACAGCAAATCGGCGCGCAGCGATCTCATCACCACGGCCGGCGAAGTGCGTACGCTGACCCAGCGCATCGCCAAGCTTTACCTGTTCCGCAGCTGGGGCATTCGTTCGGACGTGATTGCCAACGACCTGAAAAAAGCCGAGACCGATTACCGCGCCGACGTCGCCAAGCTGCAGGCGGCCACCCATAACACCGAGCAGATCAAGAGCGAACTGGCATTGGCGGAAACGCAATACATTTTCCTGAAGCAGGCCATCGATCGCCTGAACGCCAATAAAACGTCAACCGTCGAGCTGGAACACGTCGCCAAGGCGTGCGACAACATCCTGGAAGTGATGGAGCGCGTGACGAAACTGTATGAGGGCATAAAGGCTTAGCCGGCGCCACGGTAGTAGTGCTTAAAATTATGGCCACGCCGCAATTTCAGCACACATCTCAATTTTGAAGTGAAAACTCCAGTGCTGGCGCGACTTTCAGGGCAAAAAGTCTCGGAAAAGCGCGCCAGTGCTGGAGTTTTTGTTTTAATGCCGCTGTTTTACGTTTTCGGTGCCGGCCGCGGCGTGAGCACTTCGCCCGCCAATGTCCAGCGCGCAACGCCTGACTGTGTGTCTTGTATCCACACGCGGATGAAATGCCCTTGTTGTGCGGGTCCCGCGCCCGTTTGCCGTTTGTATTTGCCCAGCACATACAGGAAGTCGTGGGCCTGGGATGTGCCTTTTTTCAATGTCTCCCATGTCCATTTCCCCTCCATGTTTTTCGCCAGCGCATTGATGGCAGCCACACCCTGGATCGGCACCGAGTCCACACGCAGCAAACGCGTACGATCGGTCACGGCTTCGGCGTAGGCTATTGCTACGCCGGCGTCCGCAGTGCGGGCGGCAAAGCGCATTTCCGCATCGTCACCCGTGGAAGCCGCGACTGGACCTGCCGGCAGGTCGCGCGCATCGAGCGGCGTATCAGGCGCGGCTTTTTCCCCATGCGAGATGCCGTGATCCAGCAGCACGCGCCAGTCACCATTCTTCTGTTTCTGCCAGATGGAAAAAAATTGGCCGTAGGAAGTGGGCTGTCCCTTGGCATTCACGATCGACGGCCCTGTCGACATGCCGATGTCGCGCGACGCCGAGAGTACAGTGATCTGCGATTTCCAGTCGAGCACGATGGGCGGGTTGGTGCGCGCGCGCATGAAAGGGCGGCCCTCAACCGGGTCGGGACGCAGCAGCACCGAATCGTCGGCGAAGAATTCGACAAACGCATCACGCATGCCGTGCTTCACCGAATAGGCCGCGAACTTGCCTTCCTCAGCGGCCAGGTCTTTCGCGGTAAATTCTGCCGCGGAGGCGGCGTTGGCCGCGAGCGCAAGCGTCATGGCAAATATAAACGGGACGGTGCGAAATTGAACTTGTGGACCAGCAGGGAGGCCGGGTTTGCGCATGGCGGTTTCCTCATGGATACGCGATTCTTGTCGTGGCGGGAGTCGTGGCTGGAAAGTGAGCTTGCTGCCGCCAAATTTAGCGTATTCCCTGACTACGCTCTGCGACAGCGTCGCAACAGTCTGCGACAGGCATGCCGCGCGCTTGCCACGCGCTTGCCAACGCAGTCGATTACAGGACGTAGCGCGCCAGGTCTTCGCTCTTCGCCAGTTCGCCCAGTTTTTCATTGACGTATTCAGGCGTGACCGTGAACTGGCTGCCTTGCGAGGCAGTATCGAACGAGACTTCCTCGAGCAGCTTTTCCATGACCGTGTAGAGTCGGCGGGCGCCGATGTTCTCGGTTTTTTCATTGACCGCGAAAGCAATTTCAGCGAGGCGGCGCACGGTCTCGGGCGGGAATTCCACCGTGACGTCTTCGGTTTTCAGCAGTGCCTGGTACTGACGCGTGAGGCACGCATCGGTGTTGGTCAGGATCGCTTCAAAATCCTCGATGGACAGCGAAGACAGTTCGACCCGTATCGGCAGCCGCCCCTGCAGTTCGGGAATGAGATCCGAAGGTTTCGCGAGGTGAAACGCACCCGACGCGATGAACAGGATGTGGTCGGTCTTGATCATCCCGTACTTGGTGGAAATGGTGGTGCCTTCCACCAGCGGCAGCAGGTCACGCTGCACGCCCTGGCGCGAGACATCGGCGCCCTGTGTTTCGGTGCGGCTGGCAATCTTGTCGATCTCGTCGATAAAAACGATGCCGTTTTCCTCGATGTTGCGGATGGCGTCGATCTTGATTTCATCATCGTTGATCAGCTTCATCGCCTCTTCGTCGGTCAGCAGTTTCAGCGCTTCCTTGACGGTGAGCTTGCGGGTTTTCTTGCGGGCCTGGCCCATGTTGTGAAACATGCCCTGGATCTGCTGCGTCAGGTCTTCCATTCCCGGCGGGCCGAAAATTTCCATCGAGGCCGGCATGGCCGCAACATCGACTTCGATTTCGCGATCGTCGAGTTTGTTTTCGCGCAGCATCTTGCGAAATTTCTGGCGCGTGCTGTTGTCGTCCGAGTTTTCGGTTTCGGCCTTGTTGTAAAAATCGAAATTACGCGCCTGTGGCAGCAGCACGTCGAGGATGCGCTCCTCGGCACTGTCGTGGGCGAGGTGTCGCACTTTCGCCGCACCCTGTTCGCGCGCCTGCTTCACGGCGATTTCGGCCAGGTCGCGGATGATCGAATCGACATCGCGTCCGACGTAACCCACCTCGGTGAATTTGGTCGCTTCCACTTTCAGGAACGGCGCGTTCGCCAGCCGTGCAAGTCGCCGGGCAATTTCGGTCTTGCCCACGCCGGTGGGCCCGATCATCAGGATATTCTTCGGCGTGATCTCATTGCGCAACGGTTCCGGTACCTGCGAACGCCGCCAGCGGTTGCGCAGTGCGATGGCCACCGCGCGCTTGGCGGCAGACTGGCCGACGATATGTTTGTCGAGTTCCGAAACGATTTCTTTGGGTGTCATCATTTTCTCAGGCCGCTGCGAGTGCGCTGCTGTGTGCTGTCGTGGACACCATGTTCACCACCGCATTTACCAACAGGTTTGTCGCCATCAATCCAGCGTTTCAATGGTGTGATGCTGGTTGGTGTAGATGCAAAGGTCGCCGGCCACTGTCAGCGATTTCTTGACGATGTCGACCGGTGAAAGCTCGGTGTTTTCCAGCAAGGCCTGCGCGGCGGCCTGCGCATAAGCGCCGCCCGAACCGATCGCCAGCAAACCATATTCGGGTTCAAGCACGTCACCCGTCCCGGTGATGATCAGCGAGCTGGTGCGGTCGGCTACCGTGAGCATGGCTTCGAGGCGGCGCAGGATGCGATCGGTGCGCCAGTCCTTGGCCAGCTCAATGGCGGAACGCAGCAAATGGCCCTGGTGTTTATCAAGCTTGGCTTCGAAGCGTTCGAACAGCGTAAATGCATCGGCGGTGGCGCCGGCAAAACCGGCCAGCACCTGGTCCTTGTAAAGCCGCCGCACTTTGCGCGCGGTGGCTTTCACCACGATATTGCCCAGCGTCACCTGGCCGTCGCCACCCATCGCGACCTTGCTGCCGCGGCGCACGGACAGGATGGTGGTGCCGTGAAATTGTTCAGGTTCCATGATTTCGCGAGAAGAGTTTCTGTTCAGGTGTGGGTTCACGTGGAGTTTGACGAAAATCAGCAGCCAAACTCGCCCGTGCAACGCTGCGGCAGCCGCGCTAGGCCGCCTTCTTGCGCATCAGGATGGCGTGCTTGGTCATGCCGAATACTTCCAGCAGCGCTGCGGTAAGTTCGTTGAGATTCGACAGGATCACGCGCTTCTGGGCCAGGTGAATGGAGCGGATGGCTTCGAAGAACTCGCCGGCCGCGGCGAAATCGATACGCATCAGCGCGCTCATGTCCACCAGCACTTCCTGTTTCGAGGCTGCGTAGATCTGCAGCTGCTGCAGCATTTCCTTGCTGCTGGCGCTGATGACACCTTTCAGCGGAAATCCGGCCTGCTCCTGCGCGGCTTCGGACAGCTCCGGCGCGGCAGCGGCCGCACCGTCGAGGCCGGTCGGGCGAACAACGACTTCCCACGGCGGCGGCGACATTTCGTAGGCGACGGCATATTCGAGGCCCAGGTCTTCGTACTCGTTCAGCTTGCCATCGAGAATGTAGAGTTCAAACAACAGCGACCAGTAACCCAGGCTGCTGGCCAGCGGCTGGCCGGCGGCTTCGTTAATGCTCTTTTTCAGCATGGCGGCGAAACCGTCGAAACCGTTGAACCAGATCGGCATCTTGGCCCGGCGCAATCGCTGGAACACGATGGAGAAAAGCTCGGCTTCCTCCGACAGCATGGCCGTCACTTTTTCCAGGCCGATACGGCAACTGCCCATCTCCCGGGCGAACGCCTCGAATTTGTCGATCTCGCCCAGCAGCGCACCATCGCTTGCCGGCGTCAGCGCAAAGAAATCCTTGTGTTCGCGCTTTTCCTTGCGGCGCGGATCGGTGGTCTCGGTCGATTCGGTCCAGATCGGCGGCGAGCGCTCGAACTTCACCGTGAACAGCATCGACAGTGCGTCGAATTCCTTGCGGTTGTGCGTGAGCTGGTAAAAATCAAACAGCATCAGCCAGGTGCGGATGCTGTCCTTGCCGTCCTTGGTTTTCAGGTGTTCCTTCAGCGTTTCCTGCGCGGCGTCGTAGCAATCGGCGGCGTACAAGATCGCGGCCTCGTACAGCGCGGGAAAATTGTTGGAGTCCGGCGAAAGTTGCTCGCTGGAAAATCCACCCGAGGCCATCATCGCGGCCTTGACCGGCGGCGCTGCCGGCGCGGGCGCGGCCGCTTTGGGTATGACGTTGGGCCTGCCGGGAGTTGAAGTTGCCATGAATTCTCTAGAACTTGACGGTTTCTGCGTTGGTCAGCCGGTAGAACAGGGAAGAGTCATTGACCAGTTCCAGCCGTCCGGAAATAACAATGGGTTCCCATTGAGAATATTCAACCGGTGTTTTGGCGAGGACTTCGATCATCGAATCCGGACCCTGCGAAACACAATACGGACAATGTGTCGGCAGCGGCGAAATCAGGAAATGCGATTGCTTTACCGTGGTCGACAGCGGCAGCACAAAACCGTAGACCTTCACCTCCTGCCTGTCGAGCGACTTCAGTTTCGCGCTGAACTCGGGACGCTGGGTGGCTTTGCCGGCTTTCGTTTCTTCAATCACCTTGACCTGGCGAAACACCTGCCACGGCAGCGTGCCGGCGGGCATCGGGTCGTTGGCGATGTAGCCATAAAGTTTCTCATCCGGGATCGCGCCCACGGGTGTGGTCTGTGCATTGGCGCGCTGCACCGAAAAAATTATTGCCAGCGCATACAGCAGGTTCAAGAGCGCGAACAGTGCCGTGTGCAGGCGCAGGTTCCTCGTGCGCATCACGGCACGGGAAGAAGCGGGCAATTGAATATGGCTGCGCTGCATGTCAATTATTTCCTGCTAGATAACGGCCCACTTCTAGCGTTGGCCGAGTAATTCCGGAATTGCATTAGCGTTGCCTGTATCCCGATACGCTCGCAGCGCAGGCACACAGCCCGCCAGCAGCGCCAGCAACAAGGCTCCACCCGCCACCATCCCTTCCTGCGAAATCCAGGTCCAGCCGGTAAATCCCAGGCCACGGACCTGCGGAAGAACCTGCGCCATCCATTCCGTACCGGCATGGCCGAGCGCGAGACCCAGTATAACGCCCGCCATGCCCAGTGCGAATCCCTGGACAAGAATGGTGAGAAACACGGTTGTTCGTGACGCGCCCAGCAGGCGCAATAGGGCGAGATCGGCGCGGCGGTCGTCCAGCGCATTGCTGAGGCCGATGAAAATGCCCAGGCCTGCACACACCATCATGATGCCGGCGAATAGTTTCAGCGCCCCGATACCGAAGCCGAGCAGGCTGAAAAGACGGGCAATTTCCATCGCGGGTGACGCGGCCTGCAACCCGCTGATGGCGTTGACCCGCCGTGGGAAAGACGCGGCGGCCAGCGGCGTCGCGTATTGAATGAGCAGTGCCGTCAGTTCCTTTTCATCGTCCGGCAAAACGTCGCCCTGATCGACAGGCTGATGCGTGTGGACGGCCCAAACGCTGTCCACCGCGGTGAGCACCAGTCGGTCGATCACCGCGCCGGTGGGCTTGAGGATGCCCACCACCTCAAATGGCTTGTCGGTATGCGCGGCGCCGGTTTCGGTAAGGCCATGATTCCCGGCAATACGCTGACCCAGTTGCAGGCCTTTGCGTGCGGCCACTTCAGCGCCGACGATAACCTCCATTGGCCGTGACCATACGCGTCCCGAGTGAATTTCTGCCGCATACAGGGACAGGTAGTCCGGCGTGGTGCCGACAATACGGAATGTCCCGTAGCTGTCGCCCAAAGCAAGGGGAACAGATTTACGCACCATCGCATCGCCGGCAATGCGGCGGGCTTCAACCAGCGGAATATTTCCCGTCGGAATGTCGACCTGGAATACCGAGGACAGGATCAGTTGCAGCGGGCTGCCTTTGGCACCCACGACCAGGTCAATGCCGGCTGCGTCCCGATCCATGCGCTGCTCCGCCTGTGACAATGTGAGCAGCAGCGAGACGATGGTGGCGATACCCAGCGCCAACAGCAGGATGTTCAGGCATGTCGCGAGCAGGCGATCGCGCAGGTAGGCGAGCGCCAGCGGAAAAGCAATGTGCATTGCGTTCATGCGGCGGACATTTTCTGGAGTTCCAGCACCTGGCTGAAACGGGGGCGGATGCGCCGGTCGTGCGTGGCGACAAGCAAGGTCGCGCCGTGTTCGCGCGCTTGCGTAAACAGCAGTTCAATGGCCGCGTCGCAGTTGTCGTCATCGAGTGCTGCGGTCGGTTCATCGGCCAGGATCAGGGCGGGGCGATTGATGACGGCGCGCGCGATGGCGACGCGTTGTGCTTCACCTTGCGAGAGTTTGCCGGGTGAGGTGTGTTTCTTGTCCGCGATTCCCAATTGGCTGAGCACGCTTTCGATGCGCGCTGCATCGACGGGAAAACCTGCGAGCCGTTGCGCGAGCGCGAGATTATCAAAAACGGACAGCGCTGAAACCAGGTGCAGCCGCTGCAGCACAAAGCCGATATGACGGCCGCGAAACTGATCGCGCCGGCTGGGCCGCATTTTGTCGACCCGCTGTCCATCGACCAGGATGTCGCCGGATATCGTTAATGCGATACCCGAAATGACATTCAGCAGCGTGGTTTTTCCACAACCTGAAGGCCCCAGCACCAGCGTGTGCTGGCCGGCTTCTACATTGAAGCGGTCAAGCGCCAGCACCACGTGCGCACCGTAACCCGCACGCAGTCCGCTGACCTCGACCATGGCCATGCTGTGCGGCTACTTCAGCTCGATCACCGTCTTGGCGTCATCGGCCACGCAATAGGCCAGGCCCTCGACAAAAATACGTTTCGGCAAATTGCGGCCGATAAACACCATCTTCGATTCGCGTTTTTCGTCGGGCGCCCACGGCTTGCCGGGACTGCCGCCCATGGTCATGTGCACGCCCTGGAAAATCATGCGGCTGTCCTGGCCTTCGATGCTCAGCACACCTTTGTAGCGCAGCATGTCGTTGCCATAGGTCTGGATCAGCAGCGAAAGGAACGCCTCGATCTTTTCCATGTCCAGCGGGCGTTCGGAGGTGAACACGAACGACTGGATATCGTCGTCGTGATGATGGTGGTCTTCCTTCAGGAAATCCGGATCGATGTCCAGCACCGAATTCAGGTTAAAGCCGCGCACGTCGAGGATTTCCTTCACATCGGTCTCGCCGAAATGCACGTTCTTGTAGGTGGCGCGCGGGTTCATGCGCTTCAGGCGGCTGATCAACGCGTCGGTTTCTTCCTTGGCGACGAGATCGGTTTTTGACAGCAGGATGCGGTCGGCGAAACCGATCTGCTCACGCGCCTGCTCGTTGCTGTCGAGCTGCTGTTGTGCATGCTTGGCATCGACCACGGTGACGATGGCGTCGAGCACATAGCTCTGGTGGATTTCGTCGTCCATGAAAAAAGTCTGCGCCACCGGGCCGGGGTCGGCCATGCCGGTGGTTTCGATAATCACGCGATCGAACTTGAGCTTGCCTTTCTTGCGCTTGTCGGCGAGCTCACCCAGGATTCGCACCAGGTCGCCGCGCACGGTGCAGCAGATGCAGCCGTTGTTCATCTCGATGATCTGCTCTTCCTTGTTCTGCACAAGGATCTCGTTGTCGATGCCGGCCTCGCCGAATTCATTCTCGATGACCGCGATGCGTTCACCGTGCCGCTCGGTGAGGATGCGGTTCAGCAGCGTGGTCTTGCCTGCGCCGAGAAAGCCGGTGAGGATGGTGGTCGGGATCGGGGCGGGATTTACTTTGGTTTTGGTATTCATTTGAGTCGCGATCGGGAAGATTGGTAAGGGTAGATGGGGCTGCCGACTGAAAGCTTCAAGTTACTGAGGCTTCATGCGTGGCTGAATGCGTGACAGGCGTAGCGATAAAGCTGTTCAACGTATTGCGGATGGTGGTCTCGTCGGCATCTCGCGTGATGAAAACCAGCCGGCTAGTGTGATTGGCGTCGGGCCACGCATCGAGGCGGGCGACGGGATAAATCGTGTGCTGCACAATGTGGACTGCGCGAGGGCGATCTTCGTTCTCCACGTTTATGATGCCTTTCACACGCAGTAACTGTTCGCCGCAGAGTTCGGTCAATGTCTCGAGTGCGTCGACCAGTTGTTGCCATACCACCGGTTGTTCATACACCACGGCGAAGGCGTGAAAACGATCATCGTGGCGCGTGGCTGACGATTGCGGGCGTCGCGCCTGTGTCAACGCAGGTGATGCGACCGATTGCAAGGGTTGATACGCCTCCGCACGCAGCCACGCCTGTACATCCGGCGTCTTCTGTCCTGGTTGGTACAGGCCCGTATTGAACAAAATCAACGGATCGATTTCGCCGGACACCGCCTCATGAATCTGCGCGCCCGGATTCAGTTTCAGCAATCGCGCGCGCAGTGTGTCGACGGTTTCGCGACTGGCGCGATCTGTTTTTGTAAGCACGATCCGGTCCGCCACCGCCGCCTGCTTGACCGATTCGATGTGCTCGTCCAGCTGGCCGGAACCATGTTCGGCATCCACCGTCGTCACCACGCCGGCCAGCGAATAGCGCGCGGAAACCAGCGGCATTTCAATCAGCGTGTGCATGATCGGCGCGGGATCCGCGAGCCCGGTGGTCTCTATGATGACGCGCCTGAAATTGGGAACCTCACCGTTGGCTCGTTTGAAATAGAGATCGCGCAGCGCCTGCACCATGTCGCCCGCCACCGAGCAGCAGATACAGCCGTTCGACAGTACCGTCATGTTCTCGCTGGTTTCGCGGATCAGCAGGTGATCAATCGACACCGCGCCGAATTCGTTGATGAGCACAGCGGTCTCTTCGATGCCCGGCGTGCCCAGGATGCGATTGAGCAGCGTCGTCTTGCCGCTGCCGAGGAAACCTGTAAGCAAGGTGACGGGGGTGATGGAGGAGGCAGTCATGCCGCTGGGTTGGCCCGAAGGTGCACGACGGCGGTTATGAGCAGTGCGCACAGGCACCTCGAAACTTGAGGTCCACTTCCGATGTCTTGAAACCTTCGGGCAATTTGAAGTTCAGTTTGGTCGATGTGTCGGTGAGGCAAAACGTCTGGCCGCATTCATTGCAGGTGAAGTGCGCATGCTGGTGCTGTGCGCCAGCTCTGGCGTGTGTGCCGGTATCGCTGAGCATGAAGCGCCACACGCGATCGTCGCCGGCGATGCGGTGGGCGATGCCGACGTCCACCAGCCACTCCAGCACGCGGTAGACGGTGACGCGGTCAATCGGATGATGCGCGGCGATGCTCGATGCCACATCCTGGTGCGAAATCGCGTGGTCGGACGCGAGCAGCATGGCCAGCACCGTCACGCGTGGTTGCGTAAGGCGTTCGCCGGTGGCGCGTATGCGTTGTTCGGCATCGCTGGTCTGCCCGAGGTAGGGGCTGTTGGCAATGGTGGCGCTGCTGGCGCGGGCGGCTTGCGTTCGCGCGGATTTCTTTGCAGGGCTGGGCCGGGCGGATTGCTTCATGGTCGACTCCGGGTGAGCCGTGGATTTTATGTCGTCGCCCTGGTGAATGCAATTCAGTGGCATCTCAACGATGCGCCGCCAAGGGTAAAACACAAGCGCTGGCGCG
>JBDTWS010000126.1:0-11988 GCA_040006575.1 Betaproteobacteria bacterium | reverse complement strand
CACAACTGGCTGGCAAACCTTATCAATGCTGGAGTTTGCGAGCACATCGGGATTTTTTGCCGATGCCGCAATCAGGGTATTCCCCCAGTCTGGCACGGAGTTTGCAATCAGCCCCATGGTAATGTTTCGCCGCTCGCAAAATAAAAAACAGCATGAATTGCCCACCTCGCAGCACCCGTACTTCGTTGGCGCAAGGGATGACGCCAACGTAAAAATCTCGCTCCAACGATTTTTCTTTTCTCCTTCTTTTATCCGTGTCGTCATATCGCACTTTCTTGCGCCGTCATGTGATCGTCTGCGGGCCCGCCCGTCGATGATGTGACGCATAGCGTCAGGAAACCGCCCCAGCTACCGAGGTTGCCTTCTCATGAAGTTTTTGAAAAAAATAAATCCATCCAGCGTCTTCGTATTGCGCGTGTTGATGCTCTCCTCGCTCCCGCTCACCACCCTGCTGGGCGCGAACGTTGCGTCGGCACAGGTGCCCGGTGCGCCGTCCATCGATAGTGTCGTGGCCGGCGATTCCCAGGCGTTTGTACTATTCACGGCACCCGTGTCGGGCGGCGGCAGCGGTATCACCGCACACACGGCTGCATGCAGCGCAGGCGCCTCGACCCTCACCGGCACCAGCGCAACGTCGCCGATTGTCGTGGCGGGCCTGGTGAACGGCACGGCCTACGCCTGCACCGTAACTGCGGCCAACGTATCCGGCAGCAGCAGCGCGTCATCCGCATCCGGTGTCACACCGAGCGCGTCGGCGCCGCTGACACTGCTGGGCATCAAGTCGCGCAAGATCCATGCGGCAGCGGGGCCGTTTGATGTGGCCGTTGATTCCGCACCCGCCATCGGCGGCGCAGTCAGCACGGAGTCGCGCAAAATGGGCACCGGCCACAGCATCATCTTCCAGTACAACGCCACCGTGTCTGCCATCGGCACCGTTACTGCCGTCGACAGCGACAGCGCGGCCGTCGCAACGACGCCCGGTTTTTCGGGCAATGAAGTTGTTGTGCCAGTCACCGGCGTCGCGGACACCAAGCGTGTGACGGTGTCACTCTCTTCGGTGAATGGCACTCCGGTCACCGCAAGTGCGTCCGTCGGATTCTTGCTCGGCGATGTGGACAATTCACGCGTGGTCGATTACGCGGGCGACGTGGCGCTGGCCCGCGCAAATGCGGGCCAAAAGACCACGGCATCGAACTATCGCTTCGACGTCAACACGAGCGGCGCCATCACTGCCGCCGACATCGCCGCCATCAAGTCACGCGCGTCCGGCGCGCCGGTGATTCCGGTTCCTGAAGCGGGCACGATCATGTTTGTCACGCAGGTGCCGATCCGCGGTTTCCTGAGCCGCGGCTCGACGTTCGGCAACCACCTCGCCAGCATGGAAGCCGTGCCGCGCGGTGGCGACCTGATGCTGCGCTATGCCGACGGCGTGCTGCGCAATCTCACCAAGGAGGCGGGCTTCGGCAATAACCCCGTCGTCAGCGGCGTCGAACAGCAGCGCGCCAACGCCATCGCCGTGCGCGAGCCCTCGGTGCACTGGAGCGGCAACAAGGCCTTGTTCAGCATGATCGTCGGCGCACCCACCGCGCAATTCCAGGTGAAGCAATTCCAGTGGCAGATTTACGAAGTCACCGGCCTGCTGCGCGGCCAGACGGCAGTGATTACAAAAATTGCCAACCAGCCACTGGGATACAACAACGTGTCGCCTTTTTACGGCACCGACGAGCGTGTCCTGTTTACGTCGGATCGTCCGCGCGATGGCCAGTCTCATCTGTATCCGCAACTGGACGAATACGAAAGCGCGCGATCGGTCACCGGCATCTGGAGCCTGAATCCCGGCGCGGGCGACTTGCGTTTGCTCAATCACACGCCGAGCGGCGCGTTCTCACCCAGCATCGACAGTTTTGGCCGTGTTGTGTTTATCCGCTGGGATCACTTGCAGCAGGACCAGCAGGCCGATGTGGATCGCGCAAATCCAGGCGCGCCGACCTACAACTCGGCCAACTACACCAGCGAAGCGGCAAACGCGACACGGTTAAATGGCGTGCGCACGGAGGTCTATCCTGAATCGCGGCTCGACACCGTCAGCCCCGTGTTCGGCCCGGTCGATGGCCATACCTTCAATTACTTCACGCCGTGGCAGATCAATGAAGACGGCACCGATGAAGAAACGCTCAATCACATCGGACGCCACGAGTTCGGCGTGAACGAATACCTGCCGCGCTCGTTCAGGGGCGATAACGCGATGACCGATGCATCCAACGGCAGCCTCAATATCGCCAATCACAAGTCGATACGCGGTGACGGCGGCATGTTCCACCTGCGCGAAGATCCACTGAATCCCGGCACCTTCTACGCGACCTCGGCGCGTGAATTTGGTACCAACACCTCCGACCAGATCATCAAGGTGACGGCCTCGCCCAATCTTTCCGCCGAATCAATGGTGATCACCAATATCACCAAACCCGATGGCGCGCCGGTTCCGCCCAGCCAGCTGTCCTCGTCGCCTGGCGGCCGCTATCGCAATCCGCTGCCGCTGAAATCAGGTTCACTTGTCGCCAGCCATACCACGGCGATGGAGGCGAACGACGTTCTTGTTACCGACTTCCGGCTGAAGACCCTCAACTTCAACAACGCCACCAACTTCTTTGAAGCGGGTGCGCCGCTCACCACCGGCATCAGCAAATCCATTTCGTGGTTCTCACCGGACGCACCGCTCACCTTCAATGGCGTGCTGTGGGAACTGGAAGCGGTGGAAGTCACCCCGCGCGCGCGTCCGGCAAAACCGGTGCAGCCGCTGGAAGCACCGGAGGCTTCCGTGTTCACCGAAGAGGCCGTGAACGAAACCGCTTTCCGCACCTGGCTGAAGAACAACGACCTTGCGCTGATCGTCACGCGCAACCAGACCACGCGCGATCGCGGTGACCTGCAGCAGCCGTTCAACCTGCAGGTGCCGGGCGGTGTCAAAACCGTAGCCACCGGCACGCGCGGCACGGGCAGGCTGTACGACATCTCGCACTTCCAGATTTTCCAGGCTGACCTGATTCGCACTTATGTTGCGGGCAGCGGTGAAACCGGCCGCCGCGTCATCGCGCAACCACTGCACGACGGTGCGGACAAGAATCCCGCCAATCCCGGCGGCCCCGCTGGCAGCGTGAAAATTGCCGCCGATGGCTCGACCGCCGCCTTCGTTCCCGCACGCCGGGCGCTGGCGTGGCAGAGCACCGATAATGCGGGCAATCCTGTTGTGCGTGAACGCGTATGGGTGACGATGCAACCGGGCGAAGTGCGCGTGTGTGCGTCGTGCCACGGTGCAAACGTCAAGGACCAGGCGGGACAGCTTGCGCCGACCAACAAGCCTGAAGCGTTGCGCACGCTGTTGCAGGCGTGGAAGTTGCTGCCGCCATAAATTACGACGTTTTTCCCGCACAATAATTTAAAACTCAAGCACTGGCGCGGCTTGCAGGTCATTTTCGATCTGTAATCCGCGCCAGTGCTTGTTTTCAATCGACGAATTCCGTCGCGTCTCTTGCAAGAATGCGATGACTGATTGGCAACCATCCGCGATCACAAATCGCCATCAGATGCCACGCTTCGCTACGTGCGCATGCGCTACAGCCCTTAAGATGCATGGAGCCGCGCTCACGCCATTCACGGAGAACCGCATGTCACCATCCCGCCGCCGCGTCATCCAGCTCGCCGCTTCCGCCACCGCGCTGTCGGCGCTTGGTCTCACCGCCCGCGCTGCCGAGCCTGAGAAAAAATCAACCGGCGCGTCGAAGCGCATCCTCATTCTGGGCGGCACCGGTTTCCTGGGACCCGCCATCGTCGCCGCCGCGCAGGCGAAAGGCCACCAGGTCACGCTGTTCAATCGCGGCAAGACGCGGCCCGGATTGTTTCCGAACCTGGACAAGCGCCTCGGTGATCGCGATCCCAACAAAGGCGAAGGATTGAAATCACTGGAGAGCGGTGAGTGGGATGCGGTGATCGACGACTCGGGTTTTTATCCGCGCATGGTGGGCGCTTCAGCGCAATTGCTGTCGAAACGGGTCAAGCAGTACATCTACATTTCAAGTATCAGCTGCTATCGCGAAGGCGCGCCCGAAAACAGTGACGAGAACACGCCTCTCGCTACCATGGCCGACCCGACGCTGGAAACCATGGGCAAGAATTTTGAAAATTACGGCGCGTTGAAAGCGCTGTGCGAAAAGGCTGCGGAAAAAGCCCTGCCCGGACGGACCACTGTGGTGCGCCCGGGTTTTATCGTCGGCCCAGATGATCCGACCGGCCGCTTCACTTACTGGCCGGTGCGATTCGACAAAGGTGGCGAAATCGCCGTGCCGGGCGCGCCTGCCGATCCGTTGCAATTGATCGATGTGCGTGACCTTGCCGAATGGCTGATCCTGCTGGTGGAGAAAAATACCATCGGCACTTTCAATGGCCTCGGCCCGGAAAAACGCATGAGCTGGGGACGCGTGATCGAAGCCTGCCGCATGGCGACTCCGACTGCTGCCACCGTGACGTGGATTCCGGCGGAATTTGTAGCGAAGCAGGAAGGCGCCGGCTTTCCGATCTGGGTTCCCTACCTCGACGACAGCAAGGGATTCCACACCTGGAGCAACGCGCGCGCGGTCAACGCCGGACTGAAATTTCGTCCAGTCGAACTTACGGTCAAGGACACGCTGGTGTGGTACCAGGGACAACTGAAGGAAAAGGAAGGCCGCGTGAAACTCGCGATGAGCGCGGAGCAGGAAGGCGCGCTGTTGAAAGCGTGGAAAGACAGCCGGCCCGCGAAGGCCGGCTGATCGCAAACGTTAGGCTTGCACGAAAGTCGTCACGCGACGGCGTGAGCGTTCGCGCAGGCTGCATTCGCGCAGCGTGTCGGCCAGTTTTTCCAGTTCGGGAATGCCGTAGAGAATCACGGTTTCAAAGCTCGCATCCGAGGAACGCAGATGCAGCAGGCAATAGCCCGCCAGCCGCATACCAAGGGGTTTATGCAAATCAAAATGATCGATGCGGAATAGTTCCAGGCTGTCCTTGGTCTTGGACAAAATCCCGCGCTCGATGCGTACACGCTGGCTGGTAATTTCGAAGCTGGTATCGAGGCTCATCAGCCAGTAATAAATCCAGCCCAGTCCCAGCGTGATCACCACCACGATCCATTGCCACACGCTATAAATCACGACGGGACGGCCCGCAAACAACATCTTCTCTGTTTCGGTTTCGCGTGACGCGGCGAAGGCTTCGAGGTCGGTATTACAGAAGCGGCACTTGATCGCGGCGGCCTTGATGGTTTCGCCACAGACGGGGCAGGCTTTGGTGTCGTCGGTCATGACGGTTCCTTGTTCGTGCAGATGTTGGAATTCAGAAAGCAGCATGCTCGCATCGCAGCCCCGCGAGCGCAACAACAAATCCCTGCTGCCACAATCGCAACAGGAGAATGCGCAAGCACGGTCTTTAACCCCAGTTTTCTTCGATCAATGTTCGCGTCTCTTCGACCGCGACCTTCCACAATGCATCCATCACCTCATCGGGCTTTTCATACACACCCGCAAAATTGCCATCGCCCAGGTACGCGCGCGTTTGCTGCGGGTTAAGTAGTTTCAGCCTGGCGTGATCGATGGGTTCACGTTGATGGGTGGGTTGCACCACGCCGGCGAGACGCGTCGCCCGAAAATTTTCCATCCACGATGCGTGCGAGGCGACAGGATCGATCGCCTGCACTTTCGCCCATGTGCGCGGGGCATTCCACCAGTTGTAAAATTTCACCTTCACGTCCGGGTGGTCGGCCATCCACTCACCGAGGAAATTTCCCACGGGCGCATTGCCGCCATGGCCATTGACGATGACGATGCGCTTGAAACCATGCGTGGCCAGGCTGTCGAGCATATCGCGCATCACGGCGATCAGCGTTTCGAGCCGCAATGAAATGGTGCCGGGATAGGCCATGAACGTCGGTGTGTGGCCGAACGGCAGAACAGGAAAGACCGGGACACCCAGCGGGGCCGCCGCATCGACGGCGACATTTTCCGCGAGGATCGCATCCACAGCCAGGCTCAGGTAGGCATGCTGCTCGGTGCAGCCGATCGGCACCACGGCGCGATCGTCGCGCGTGAGGTAGTCCTCGATCATCATCCAGTTGGTGTCACGTACGCGCATGATTTTTCCTGTTGCAGGATCGGTCCGGTTTTGCAGAATGCAGTATAGGTGTGCTGCGCCGGGAATGTATCGATGGATGTGAAGTCAATGCAGCCGGTACTCTTACGGCGAATAAACTTGACAACAACGCGATGGTCGTCGTATTTTACCATTTAGTTAAATACCGGTTTGGCGCGAAAGCATGGCTTCTGATCAGCTAAGTAATACGTTTGCCGCACTGGCCAATCCCACGCGCCGGGCCATCCTGGCGCGGCTGGCATCCGGTGAGATTTCGGTGACCGAACTGGCGGAACCGTTCGAAATGACTTTGCCCGCCGTTACCAAGCATCTCAAGGTGCTGGAGCGCGCCGGCCTGATCACTCGCGGGCGCGAAGCGCAATGGCGTCCGTGCAAGCTTGAGGCCAAGCCGCTGCAGGATGCATCGCACTGGATCGAGCATTACCGTCAATTCTGGGAACAAAGCCTTGACCGCCTTGAGGACTACCTGCGGCTATTGCAAATTGAGGAGAAAAAACATGGACGACGCAAGAAGAAGTAGTACTTCCAAAGCTGCGGGGACTGCAGACCGTCCCGTCATTACGCGGCTTATCGATGCACCGCGCCCGTTGGTGTTTTCGGCTTGGACCACGCCGGAACATATTGCGCGCTGGTGCTTTCTTGCGGCGTTGAAAACAGAAAAAATGACAATGGATTTCCTGCCCGGCGGGGAATGGAACATCGACCTTGCCATGCCCGACGGCAGTGAGATACGGGTACGGCGCGTATTCCGCGAAATCGTCACACCAGAACGCATCGTTTTCTACGAAAAATGCACCGCAGGCGGAAACGTCATGCTGGACGGTACGCATACCATCCTGTTCTCGGAAGAAGGCGGCAAGACGCGCATCGATATCAGCTGCGATCTCGCCACACCCTTCGATAGTGAAAACCAGCAGGGTTGGAGCGAGGGATGGAGCGAGCTGCTCGATCGCCTGACCGCACATGTGAGGCCGTAAGGAATGTTGTTCGACATTCTCTTCTGTTTGCAGCGTCGCCAACCGCTCGCTCAGCGCACGCCAACGCACAACGCAACGCAATGGGGATGGCAGTGGAAGCTCGTGTGGGGCCAGCGGCTTGACCGGCTGGAAATACTGCTGATGAAATCCTGATTTCATTTCGGGATTCGCCGCGCAATTGCCGAGGTTCACGTCGCGTTTATCGATCGGCGAAATGCGAAACGCGAAATGGCGCGAATAATTTAGTTGCGCCCGATAGCGCGGGCTTTTGTCGCGCCCTCTCCCGCTTTTGAACCGCGTACATAGCCTGCGCGACCAAGCTCGAACCATGGCACCGCACTAATTCACTGCAGTAGTTTCCAGCAAGCGTTTCCTGCGTTGATTCATTGAATTCCGCGTGCTGCCATTCGGGAAAAGAAGATACTTTTTTTTGAAAATAAATGCGGCGACAGGTTTGCAATGCGGGCGGTAACAATGCGTTGGCAACGTGTCCGAAACCAGCCGCGACTTTCGTTTCGACCGGGGACACCAATAATGAACACCTCTGTGCAAAAAGTTGAAAGTGATGTGTGGGATCTGCTGCCGTGGTACGTGAACGGCACGCTGGAGAACGAAGGACGTGCGCGCGTTGAACGCATTGCCGAGAACTCCACGGAAATCCGCGCTGAGTTGCTGTGGCTATGCGATCTCAGCATAAAACTGACCGACGGCATTGCTTCCAACGCGCCCGGCGAAATCAAGACTGACGCCATCAAGTTTGATACAGGAAAATCCCTTGCCTGTGTATTGGCCATGACGCGGGCCGGAAGGATTGGCCGGCTGTTGCCTTTCAAGCTCGGCATGAAGTGGCCGGACTCTCGCTACAAGGCCGCGTTCGCCATCGCCGCCTCACTGCTGGTTGCGCAATCTGTCGTCCTGTTTTCATTTGCAAACTGGCCGAATCCTTCCATGCCGGCAAGTCTTGCGCCGTTGGGTTCGATGGAGACGTTTGGCGGCGCCGGCAAATCCTTGCTGCTGCAGGTGACGTTCCGTCCGGCAGCACAAGAAGCACAGATTCGCAAGATTTTGAATTCCACACACGCCGAAATTGTCGGCGGACCCGGCGCACTAGGGGTCTACACCATTGCCGTTCCCGCGGACGGTGCCGCATTGGCGGGCAAACAGCTGATGGATCAGAAATCCGTGGTTGAAAAAGTATCTTCGCTCAACGCGATGCAGAACTATGGCCTGGATTGACCGTAGCAGAAGCTGCCTGGTAATCCTGCTTATCGTGTCAGCGCCTGTATGCAGGGCAACGCCGCTGGAAGAGTCTTGCAAGGATCGTGTAAATGGGGCGACATGCACGGCGCTTGGCGAAAGAGCAATGCCGCCCGAGAATTCCGCTCGCGAGGCCGCACCGAACGACGGAATACGCCGCAACCCACCTTCAAGCAAGCCTCAGCCTGGACCGGCGTCGCGGCACAGCAGCATTGGAACCAGCTCTCCCGCTAACCTTGCTTCGCGGAACTCGCCCACTGCTTCACCGCTTGCCGAAAAAAAACCCATTGAGGGAAACCGTGGCATGCCCGCCCCTGTTATACCGAAAGCTGCGGTCATGTTGCCGTTGCCGCAGTCGCCCGCAATTGAATCCCCCCGCGCGATCACGCAGGACAAGCCGAAACCTCCAGCGACCATGCCCGGCAGGACAGGAACAGAAGTCTCTGCGCCAGGCGCCAAGACCGGCAACGAACGCGTACCGATTCGGCAGACTATGCCCATCGCGATCTCTCCCGCTTTTTACCAGGAAAAGTCTGGTGCGCCGCCGATCAACATGCACGACGCCGGCGGCAAATCGGCTGTTGCCACGGCACCGATGCCACACACAAAGGCGTTCGCACCAGTTGCAATTGAACGCGGCGAACTTGTTGTCTACTGGAAAGAGATCGCACTCGCCAGCTACGGCCGCATGCTGCTTGAGCGTGAGTTCGGCATCAAACCAGCAGCGCAATCCGCGCTGAAACTTTTGGGCGGAACGCTCGCCACGTACAAGCTCAAATCACAGGCAGAGGCGAACCGCTTGCGCACCATCCTGCTGGCGAGATTTCCCGACTGGCAGGTGGATTTCAACGCACGTTACCATTCGCTCGCCGCACCGGCTGCGGCCGACACAAAATCCGCGAGGACCTACTTTCCCCAGAAGATCGACCTGCCGCCCGGATTGCGCCTGCCTTCCGAAGTTCGCATCGGCATGGTCGACAGCGCTGTGCTGCCTACCGCTGCACTGACGGGCGCCCGCGTAAATGCGCGGGATTTCCTGGGTGCCCCCGACCGCCCGGCTGATCCGGGCCATGGCACCGCGATTGCGACACTTATTGCGGGATCACTCGCGGTCCAGCATTTCGCTGGTCCGGGCGCGGGTGCCAAATTGTATGTGGCGTCGATCATGCAGGAGAAAGGCGGCGAAACTTCCACCAACACCGCGGCGCTGGTGCGTTCGCTTGACTGGCTCGCCAGCGAAGACGTACGAATCATCAATCTCAGCCTGGGCGGGCCAGGCGATGAAATCATGGCGGGTGCCATCGCCAGGTTGCTCAGGCGCAATATCGTAATCGTCGCCGCAGCCGGCAACAGTGGCCCCGACGCGGCGCCCACCTATCCCGCCGCGTATCCCGGCGTGCTGGCAGTGACGGCAAGCGATGCGCTGGATCGTATTTTCCCTGGCGCCAACCAGGGCCGCTACATCGGCATTACCGCGCCCGGTGTTGATATCTGGGTGCCGGATGCGCAAGGTGGCCGATATGTGACCGGCACGTCCTTTTCGGCGGCCATCGTCGCGGGTGTTGTGGCGCTGATGGTTGCCCGCGCTCCGCACATGGACGCGAAATCCGTGATATCACAGCTCTGTGAAAACGCCAGGGACCTCGGATTGGAAGGGCGCGACCCGGTATACGGCTGCGGGCTGGTGCAGGTGGCCAGGACCCTCGCCAGCGTTGCACACCTGCCCGATCACAGGCCCTGAAACGATGTTCCGTACGTGCGCGACACCGCACGTTGCGCGGCAGGCAATGCGTCATCATCTACCGCGCATGCCCAATACCAATGTAAACGCCTAGGCCACAGCGTGCTTGCCGATGAAAATGCGCTCAAACACCGCTTTCACGCCCGCTTCGCATTCCGGCTGGTTTTGCCAGCCGAAATCATCAACACTCAACACGGCCGAGACATCCCTGTCCGCAAATATGTAACGCGAACGCGCGGCTACAAGTGTGTTGACGAAATTCGCGAGAATTCGCGAAGGCAGCTGGCAAAAACCCAGTTGCGTGGATGGTTGCGGAAGGGACACCACGGCTTGCGTCGGCGACAGCGCCACCGCGAAATACAGGCCCTGCGGGCCGCAGTTCAGTAGCCCGATCGGATTGCTCGCGGTATGAAACAGCGGTTGGGAAATCGTCAACGGGAAAAAACACTGCATCAAGATTCGTTGTCCCAGCGGCGACAGGCGAAGTCCTCTGAAATCCCCGGACTTCAATGTCGGGATGCCCGTTCGTACGATATCGAAAACGCCCAGCCATTTTTCCCATTGCTGGAAGAGTTCATCCGTGTCGGCGCACTGGCTGTAGCGGTTGACATAACGATCGAACTGACCGGCGGCGTCGCCGCGCAAAAAGACCGGCTCCAGGTTTGACGGAAAATTCTCGGTCAGGCCGGTAATCAACATGGGCCAGTCCTCCCGTTGCAGCGCGTTGAAACCTTCGCGGCGAATTCTTTCGACCAGGCGCATGGTGATATCTCCGAACCCCAGGTCCATCTTGTCTTCGACGACAAGTACTACGGGGGGGCCGATGCCGTGCCGGAATTTCCTGGCTTGCGCAAAAGATATCTTGCTGCTATCGATTCCAGCTTTCGGCCCGCGCCGGTGCTGATAAATAGACAGGCGATTGAAGCTCGAGCACCAACCTTCCAGGAATCGCATTGCGAGAGAATTAGGTGTGACTGGGACATCGGTGTTCCAGTCGAGATCGCTATCAATTGCCAGCGTGTTCATTCGCCACCTTTGTAAACGGTTATTTGAAAGTGCCGAGGTGTGAATGCGGCATGAATCAGCACGCACCGGATTTGTTTTGCACCCAGCAGGCTGTCGATGGAAGCGCCCAACCTGGTTGCACATCCAACGTTCTCCTGACGTTGGACTGGTCGATCTGCAAAATAAAATGATCCATGCCGGCGCTTGGCACGCCGGCGGCGACGATGAAATAGCCCTGCGCTCCCAGCGCGTTGGCTGCGGTGCTGTTGCAGGTATAGGTAAAGTACTTGGCCTCGCCGCCGGCAGGCATCGCTATACCGCATGCGGGCGCGGCGCCGTAGTGGCGATTGTCGAGATAGTAAAGTTCAAGCTTTGCGCGAAGATCACTTAGCACGGCGGCCGGCTCCTGCAGTTTCGAGCGCGTGATGTAATCACGGTAGTTGGCAACGGCCATCGCGCTGAGAATGGCGATGATGGCGATGACGATCAGCAATTCGATCAGGGTGAAACCCCGTTGATATTGTGTGCGGTTCACGGAAGTCCTTGGTTTGAAGAAACGGGTCACGCGAGTCGGTGTGGCGATCAATGCGAAAGCGGGTGTCGGTAGCGGCATGTGTCGGCGGCGGGAGCATCGTGCGACTCGCAGACACTCGATTCACCCGGTACTTTCAAGCGGCGCTTACAAACGCACCACAAAAAACAGCCCGCTGCCATGCCCAAGACTATGCATGGCCCCACCTTACGAAAGGCTTACGTATTGGGATATGGGATGGGGTTGAATCGGCGAACCCGAATGAGCCGCCGGGAAATGCGAAGCGAGGAGAGGCGAAG
>JBDTWS010000125.1:0-12052 GCA_040006575.1 Betaproteobacteria bacterium | reverse complement strand
TTCCATCCCATCAACTCCGCCGCATTGATCGTCGCCGCCTGTATCGCCTGCATCGGCGTCATGCCGTACTTGACCATGTAGAAAAACTGCTTCGCGTTATCGCCGTGCGGGTACACACCCGCGTCCGTGCCGAAGGCCATGCGCGCGCCGCCCAGGAATGCCTTGCGGAAATTGTCGCGCTGTAACTGGCCGATCTTGCGTTCCTTCTCCAGCGCCTCGGGCAGGAAGCCCGCCTTCTCGCCTTCGCCCAGGATGTAGTCGTCGTTGTAAATATCCATCGCCAGGAACGTGCCCTTTTCGCGCGCGAGCTTGATGCCTTCGTCATCGATGATGCTGGCATGCTCGATCGAATCGACACCGGCCAGGATGGCGTCGCGGATGCTGCTGGTGCCATGCGCGTGCGCCGCCACCTTGCGTCCCAGCTTGTGTGCCTCGTCGACGATGGCTTTCATTTCTTCCAGCGTGTACTGCTGCGCACCGGCTTCATCACCTTTTGAAAGCACGCCACCCGACGCACAGATCTTGATCAGGTCCGCACCGTACTTGACCATCTCGCGCACCTTGATGCGCACGGCCCAGGGACCATCCGCCACGCCGCGATCGGTGTAGTTGAAATCATGCGGCAGCAGGTTGTTGTCGCAATGCCCGCCCTTGATGCCGATGGCGTAGGCCGAGACCAGCATGCGCGGGCCGATGAAATCACCGTCATTGATCGCGTCGCGCATCGCCACATCGGCGAAACCGGAGGCCCCCACGTTGCGCACGCTGGTGAAGCCCGCTTCCACCGTCAGCCGCGCGGCGCGCACGCCGTACAGGGCCGAACGCACATCCGATATGCCCAGTGATTTGTAGCCATGCTGGGTGGGGTCACCCGTGAGATGGGTGTGCACATCGATCAGGCCGGGCAGTACCGTCGAGCGCGAGAGGTCGATCACTTCCGCACCGGGCGGCACCACAGCGCCGGCGGCTGGACCCACTGATTTGATGTGTTCGCCTTCGATGACGATGACCTGGTCGCCGGCAATTTTGCCGCTGAGCACATCGACCAACTTGCCGGCGCGCACAACAATCGTTTTTTCGGGTGCGGGCGGTGCGGCAGGTGGTGCAGCAGGCTCTGCGGCGGCGGCTGGCAATGCAGCCAAGCCAGCCAACGCAGCCAATGCGGCTAGCGCCACGATGAAATTTGTCCTGATCGCGAGCCGCATGAAGTTCCCCTTGTCGTGGCGCATGGCCTGTTTTTTTGAAGCCGACAGTATGCATCAGCGTCGCAGCCCCCTGGAGCCGCATAGATGCGCAATCCGGTCAAAAGCGCTTATCGCATTCGCAAAGTCAAGCACAGGAGCGCCTCTCCGGACATTTTCAGCCTGCGAGCCGCTCTGGTGCTTGTTTTTCAACTTTGAACGCGTGCAGCGGGACACGTCACCACGCCTCGTGCACCGCTTCTGAGGCAAACTAGCGACTTTCGTCCATCCCGCAGAAATATCCTGAGAGTCATCCCATGAAAAAACTACTTTCCGCGCGCGCCTGCAAGGCCCTGTTTTGTCTCATTGCTGCCGCCTCGTTTTCCGCCACTGTCCCGGCGCAGGAAGCAAAGAAAATCCGCATCGGCGTCGAAGGCGCCTATCCGCCCTTCAGCCAGATCGGCACCGACGGCAAGATCAAGGGTTTCGATATCGATATCGCCAATGCGTTGTGCGAGCAAATGAAGGCGCAGTGCACGCTGGTCATCCAGGATTTCGACGGCATGATCCCGTCATTGCAGGCCAGGAAGATCGACGCCGTAGTCGCCTCGATGTCGATCACCGAAGAGCGCCAGAAAGTGGTGGACTTCACCGACAAGTATTACCGCACGCCCGCGCGATTCGTCGCGAAGAAAGGCAGCACGCTGACCGTGTCGGCAGCCGGCCTCAAGGGCAAGCGCATCGGTGTACAACGCACCACCACGCATGACCGTTTCGCGACTGACACTTTCAAGGAATCCGAAATTGTCCGATACGCCAAGCAGGACGACGTGTACCTCGACCTGTCCAGCGGACGACTCGACGGCGCATTGCTGGACTGGATGGCTGCGTCCGAGGGATTCCTCAAGGCGCCGGCAGGCAAGGACTTCGGTTTCATCGGCCCGATCTTCATTGACTTCAAGTATTTCGGCGTGGGCGCAGGCATCGCCGTACGCAAGGGTGAAGCTGCATTGCGCAATGATTTCAACGCCGCCATCAAGGCCATCCGCGCCAATGGCGTCTACAAGAAAATCCAGGACAAGTATTTCGACTTCGACGTCTACGGTACCTGAGCCAATGGATCGACCGCGCCTGAATCCATAGCAACGCCATGCTGCAAGGCTTTCTTCCCAGCATCCTTGGCGGCGCCGTCATCACGGTGACGGTGGCGCTGTGCTCGCTGCTGATTGCGCTGCTGCTGGGGTTGCTGGGCGCGGCAATGAAGCTATCCAAATCACGCACCGCCAGGACGCTGGCGACCATTTACACCACGCTGATCCGCGGCGTGCCCGACCTGGTGCTGATGCTGCTGATCTATTACGGCGGGCAACTGGCGATCAATGAACTCGCGCCGAAATTCGGCTACACCGACTACATCGACATCAATCCTTTCGTCGCGGGTGTACTAACCATCGGTTTTATTTTCGGTGCGTACCTGACCGAGACGTTTCGTGGCGCGATGCTCGCCATTCCTGCAGGGCAGCGCGAAGCGGGCATCGCCTACGGCATGACCGCGAAGCAGGTATTCCTGCGCATTACCTTTCCACAGATGGTGCGTTTCGCGCTGCCCAGTTTCGCCAACAACTGGCTGGTGCTGGTGAAATCCACGGCACTGGTGTCGGTCATCGGACTTTCGGACATGATGAACCGCGCCGGCATGGCGGCAGGTGCTACGCACGAGCCCTTCACGTTTTACATGGCGGCCGCCGTCATCTATCTCGCCATCACCACGGTATCCGTGCTGACATTGAAGGCGCTGGAGCGGCGCTATTCCACGGGCATGAAAGCGGCTGCGCTATGAGTGGCGCAGCATGCTGAACGTCGAGGTGATGGTGTCCAGCCTGCCGCTGTATTTCAGCGGCGCCGTGGTCACACTGAAATTGCTGTTCACCGCACTCTTCATCGGGCTGGCCGCCGCGATTCCTCTCGCCGTGATGCGGGCTTCGCCGAACCTGTGGGTATCGCGCCCGGTGTGGCTGTTCACCTATGTGTTTCGCGGCACGCCGCTGCTGGTGCAATTGTTCGTGATCTATTACGGCCTTGCGCAGTTCGAGTGGCTGCGTGAGAGTTTTGTGTGGCCGTGGTTTTCCTCTGCATGGTTCTGTTGCATGCTGGCCTTCGCGCTCAACACCTGTGCGTACACGATCGAGATTATCGCGGGTGCCATCGCCGCCACCAATCACGGCGAAGTGGAAGCCGCGCGCGCGATGGGCATGTCGCCGTTTACGCTGTACCGCCGCATCCTGCTGCCCTCCGCGCTACGTCGTTCGCTGCCGGCCTACAGCAACGAAGCCATCCTCATGCTGCACGGCACTTCGGTCGCCAGTGTGGTCACGCTGATGGACTTGACCGGCGCCGCACGCGAAACCAATTCACGCTTTTATTTACCGTTCGAAGCCTTCCTCACCGCGGCCGGTTTTTACCTGGTGCTGACCTTTGTCCTGGTCACACTGTTCCACTTCGCGGAAAAACGCTGGCTGGTGCATCTGGCCGCCCGCGCCTGAACTCCGGATTCTTATGCAAACGCAAAAACATCCCCTGCTTTCCACCTACGTCGGCACCCATCGCGAGATCGTCAGCTTTCACTATGGCAAGGCCGGCACGGGCCAGAAGATCTATATCCAGTCCTCGCTGCATGCCGACGAACTGCCGGGCATGCTGGTGGCGCATCACCTGCGCGCGCGCTTCGCCGAGCTGGAAGCGGCAGGAAAAATAAAAGGCGAAATCGTCGTCGTGCCGGTAGCCAATCCCATCGGCCTTTCGCAGACCATGATGCGCAGCCAGATCGGCCGCTTCGAAATGGCGACGGGCGAGAATTTTAACCGCCACTATCCGGCCATGTATCCCGCCATCGCGGACAAGATTGAATCCGCACTCGGCGCTGATGAAGCCGCCAACGCCAGCGTGATTCGCGCTGCAATGCGCGAAGAACTCGACGGACTCAAGCCGCTGACCGAACTCGACAGCATGCGCCGCACACTGATGCGCCTGTCCTGCGACGCCGATGTGGTGCTGGACCTGCATTGTGATTCGGATGCGGTGTTGCACCTCTACACCGGCACGCCGCTGTGGGCGCAGTGCGAGCCGCTGGCGCAATATACAGGCGCCTACGCCACCCTGCTCGCCACCGAGAGTGGTGATAACCCTTTCGATGAAGCCTGTTCGCAAACCTGGTGGCAGCTGGCCGAACATTTCCGCGAGCGCAAGCCCGGTGTCTCGATCCCGATGGCCTGCCTGTCGGTGACGGTGGAATTGCGCAGCCAGAACAGCGTCAATCACGGCATTGCGAAGCACGATGCGGAAAACATCATCGCGTTCCTCACGCATCGTGGCGTCATCGACGGCATCGCGCCGCCACTGCCGCCGCTTAAATACCCGGCCACGCCATTGGCGGGATCCGAAGCCCTCGAAGCGCCGATCAGCGGTGTCGTCGCGTTTCTCCGCAAGGCCGGCGAATACGTGGAAGCGGGAACACCGATTGCGGAAGTCATCAATCCGCTCAGCGGCGATGTCGCCATCCTCACGTGCTCTGCACCCGGTGTGCTGTACGCGCTGGAAAACCGCTATTTCGCCAGCGCCGGTATGCGCCTGGCCAAGGTGGCGGGTGCGACCGCCTTCCGTACCGGCAAACTGCTGAGCGCATGATGCAGAAACTGCTCGTGGAAGACCTGCATAAACGCTACGGCAACCATGAGGTGCTGAAAGGTGTTTCCCTTGCCGCCAACGCGGGCGATGTCACCTGCATCATCGGCTCCAGCGGCTCCGGCAAAAGCACGCTGCTGCGCTGTATCAACCTGCTCGAGCAACCCAACCAGGGACGCATCACGCTCAATGGCGAGGCGATGGAACTGGTGCCGGACAAGAACGGCGCACTGAAAGCGGCCGACGCCAAGCAGCTGCAAAGGCTCCGTTCGCGACTGGCCATGGTGTTCCAGCATTTCAATCTCTGGTCGCACATGACGGCGCTGGAGAATGTGATCGAGGCGCCAATCCACGTGCTGGGACAGTCGAAGGCCGAAGCCATCGCGCGCGGCGAACAACTGCTGACTCGCGTAGGTGTGCTGCATCGAAAGAACATGTACCCCGCACATTTGTCCGGGGGTGAGCAGCAGCGCGTCGCCATTGCACGCGCGCTGGCGATGGATCCGGAAGTCATGTTGTTCGACGAACCCACCTCCGCGCTGGATCCCGAACTGGTGGGCGAAGTGTTACGGGTCATGCGCGACCTCGCCGACGAGGGCCGCACCATGATCGTGGTGACACACGAAATGGGCTTTGCACGCGAAGTGTCCAACCACGCGATCTTCCTGCACCAGGGCGTCATTGAGGAACAGGGCGTACCGAAGGAAATCCTGGTCAATCCGCAGAGTGAACGCCTGCGCCAGTTCCTGTCGGGCAGCCTGAAATAGTTTTCGAATTACGCCGCACCACGTTTGAACTAAGCCTCGCCAGGTTTTGAATTACGCCTCGCCAGCAGTCGCAATCCCGGTGGCAGCATAAAATAGCCATCAACAAAAAATCGCCTTTGGAGTTTCACATGTCAGAACACAACGAACCCGTCACCCGCGCCACCTTTGATGAAGTCATGGTGCCCAGCTATGCGCCGGGCGGCTTTATTCCCGTCAGCGGCAAAGGCTCGCGCGTCTGGGACCAGACCGGCCGCGAGTATGTCGATCTCGCCGGCGGTATTGCCGTGAGCGCGGTGGGGCACGTGCATCCCGCCGTCGTGGCCGCCCTGACCGAGCAGGCGAACAAGCTCTGGCACGTCTCCAATGTATTGACCAATGAGCCCGCTATCCGCCTGGCCAAGATGTTGTGCGACCTTACTTTTGCAGAACGCGTTTTTTTCGCCAACTCCGGTGCTGAAACCAACGAGGCCGCGCTGAAACTCGCTCGCAAATACGCGTGCGATCATTTCCCGCGCGCGGGTGCGCCGGAAGGTTCGCTCGAAAGCGACAAGAATGAAATCATCTCTTTTCACGATTCGTTTCACGGGCGCACGCTGTTCACGGTGACCGTTGGCGGACAGGCCAAGTACACGCAAGGCTACGGGCCGCTGCCGCAGGGCATCACCCACCTGCCGTTCAACGATCTCGACGCGCTGCGCAATCACATCTCGGACAAGACGTGCGCCGTGATCGTCGAACCGGTGCAAGGTGAAAGCGGCGTGTTGCCGGCGACACCCGAATTCCTGAAAGGCCTGCGTGAACTCTGCACAAAAAACAATGCGTTGTTGATTTTTGACGAGGTTCAATCCGGCGCCGGACGTACCGGTCCGCTGTTTGCCTATATGGACTGTGGCGTCACGCCGGATATCCTGTCGTCCGCAAAGGGACTGGGCGGCGGGTTCCCGATGGGCGCCATGCTCACCACCGAAAAAATCGCCAAAAGCTTCAGCGTCGGCGCGCATGGAAGCACTTTCGGCGGCAACCCACTGGCCTGCTCGGTCGCGCTCGCCGTCCTCGACATCATCACAGCCAACACCACGCGCACCAATATCGTGGCGCGCACGGCGCAATTACGTGCCGGTATCGAGGCCATCAACGAGAAATACAAAGTCTTCTCCGACATCCGCGCCAGCGGCTTGTGGTTCGGCTGCGAACTGGTTCCCGCCTGGCACGGACGCGCCAAGGATTTCTCGAAAGCCTGCGAAAAACGCGGCCTGATGATACTGGTGGCAGGCACCAATGTGCTGCGCCTGGCGCCGTCCCTGCTGATCACGGCGGAAGACGTGGAGCTCGGCCTGCAGCGGCTGGATGCGGTCGTAGCTGACGTGCTGGCGGCTGAAGCCGCCGCAACCAAGACGCCGGCGTGATCGCACCTCCATGATGCTCATCCGCCCCATCGCGAGCGATGACCTGCCCGCGCTGATGCAACTGGTCAAGGCGACCGGTGTCGGCCTTACGTCCCTGCCGTCCAATGAGGCGGCGCTGCTGCGACGCATTGAGGCCTCGAATGCATCGTTTGCCGGCACCGCCCAGAAAGCCGATGAGCTCTTCCTGTTCGTGCTCGAGGACACCGAAACAAAAGGTGTGGTCGGAACATGCGGCCTCGCCACCGCCGTGGGATTGCGCCAGGCCTGGTATTCATATCGCGTCGGCCTTGCCGTGCATGCCTCTCAAGAGCTGGGTGTCTTCACGCAGACGCAGACGTTATTTCTCACCAACGATCACACAGGTCACAGCGAACTATGCTCGCTGTTCCTTGCGCCGGAATACCGGCACGGACGCAACGGCCAGTTACTGTCCAAATCGCGTTTTCTTTTCCTGGCGCAGCATCGTGCGCGCTTCTCGAAAAAAATCATCGCCGAACTGCGCGGCATGTCCGACGACAACGGCCAGTCCCCGTTCTGGGAAAGCCTGGGGCGGCGGTTTTTCTCGATGGAGTTTTCGCAGGCGGATTACCTCACCGGCATAGGCCGAAAATCTTTTGTCGCCGAGCTGATGCCCAAGCATCCGCTGTACACCTCGTTTCTCACGCCGGATGCGCAGGCTTCCATCGGGCAAACGCATCCGCACACACTGCCCGCGCGGCGCATGCTGGAGAGCGAAGGTTTTCGCTATGAAGGTTACGTCGATATTTTCGATGCAGGCCCGACGGTGGAATGCGATGTCGAGGACGTGAGCGCAGTGGCGAAGAGTGGCTTGTTCAAGGTCGACATTGGCGCGGCCAAGGACGGCGTGCCTTATCTTGTATCCAACACCTCGCTCGACAACTATCGCGCTGCGCTGGCGTCCGGTTCACTGGTGGGTGACCGGTTCCAGCTGAACGCGGACGCCGCTTCATCGCTGCAGCTGCGTGCCGGTGATGAAATCCGCGCGGTCGCACTCGCCATCAGCGACCGGAAATGAAATCGCCGTGAGATCAAACAATAAACTGCAAGCAATATGAACCAACATTGGATCGGTGGACATTGGACCGGCAGCAACGGGCCGCAATTCGCTTCGAAGAATCCCGTTACGCAGGCTGTTGTCTGGCAGGGTCACGCCGCCTCCCAGGCGACCGTCGATGCCGCTGTCGCCGCAGCGCGCGCCGCGTTCCCGGCCTGGTCCGGCCTCGCCATCGATACCCGCATTGCCTGCCTGAAGGAATTCGCGCGCCTCCTCGGAGACCACAAGACCACCCTCGCCCAGACCATCGGACTTGAAACCGGAAAGCCGTTGTGGGAGGCCGCGACCGAAGTCACGACCATGATCGGCAAGATCGACATTTCGATTCGCGCCCACGCTGAACGAACCGGCACGCGCAGCACGCCACAGGCAGATCACACGGCGGTTTTGCGCCATCGTCCGCACGGCGTGGTGGCGGTATTTGGCCCTTACAATTTTCCGGGCCATTTGCCCAACGGGCATATCGTGCCAGCGCTGCTCGCGGGCAATTGCGTGATTTTTAAACCGAGTGAACTGGCGCCCGCGAGCGCGGAAGCGACGGTCAAGATCTGGGAGATGGCCGGATTGCCGTTGGGCGTTCTGAACCTTGTCCAAGGTGGCCGCGATACCGGCGTGGCGCTGGCAGGAAATCCCGGGCTCGATGGCCTGTTCTTCACCGGCAGTTCGCAAACGGGCAAACACCTGCACCAGCAATTCGCGTCACAGCCGGGAAAAATCCTCGCGCTGGAAATGGGCGGCAACAACGCGTTGGTGGTAGGCACGTATGTAAACCTGGATGCCACGGTGCATCACATCATCCAGTCGGCTTTTATTTCGGCGGGCCAGCGCTGCACCTGTTCGCGCCGCCTGCTGGTAGCGAACGGCGAAGCAGGAGACCGTCTACTTGCGCGCCTGGTCGAAGTATCGGCGCGAATAAGAGTAGGACGCTTCGACGACACCGATCCGCCCTTCATGGGTGCGGTGATTTCCGTTCCCGCGGCTGACAAGTTATTGCAGGCGCAGGCGGCGCTGTTAAAGCAGGGTGCATCGGCGTTGCTGAGGATGAAGCTGCTGGAGCCCGGCACCGCACTTCTCTCGCCCGGTGTCATCGACGTCACGGCGGTAGCCGATCTTCCCGACGAGGAATATTTCGGGCCACTGATGCAAGTGCTCCGCTACGACAATTTCGACGACGCAATCACCCTCGCCAACAATACGCGCTACGGCCTCGCCGCCGGATTGCTGTCTGAAGATGCCGGCGAATACGACGTGTTCCTGCGCCATATCCGCGCCGGCATCGTCAACTGGAATCGCCCGCTGACGGGCGCCTCCAGTGCCGCGCCGTTTGGCGGTGTGGGTGCCAGCGGCAATCATCGGGCCAGCGCCTATTACGCAGCCGACTATTGCGCCTATCCGCAGGCTTCACTTGAATCGGCAACGCTTGTCCTGCCAGACAAACTGAGCCCGGGACTCACCCTGTGATGTCCGCCTGCGAAGCCAATTTCGACGGACTGGTCGGCCCGACACACAATTACAGCGGCCTTTCTTTCGGCAATATCGCCTCGGCGAAAAACCAGGGCCTTGTCGCCAATCCCAAGCTCGCTGCACTGCAGGGACTGCGCAAGATGAAGGCGCTGGCCGACATGGGTTTCGTGCAGGGTGTGTTGCCGCCGCAGGAACGGCCTTGCATTGCCACATTGCGCGCACTGGGCTTTTGCGGCACCGATGCCGAAGTGATCCGCGTGGCGATCAAGGATGCGCCCCAGGTGTATTCCAGCGTGCTCTCCGCATCCAGCATGTGGTCCGCCAACGCTGCGACCGTGAGCCCCGGCGCCAACACGGCAGATGGCCGCGTGCATTTCACCGCCGCCAATCTTAATAACAAGTTTCATCGCTCGATCGAACATGCGCAAACGTCACGCACGCTGCGCGCCATTTTCAGTGACGACAGATATTTCGCGCATCATGCCGCCCTGCCCGGCTGCCCGCAGCTCGGCGACGAAGGTGCCGCCAATCACACCCGTTTCTGCCGCAGCTACGGCGAGCGTGGCGTGGAATTTTTTGTGTACGGCGCCAGTGGATTCAACACCACCGCGCTGAAGCCGCAGAAATTCCCGGCACGGCAGACGCTGGAAGCCTCACACGCCGTCGCGCGCATGCACGGACTTCGTGAAGATAACGTCGTGTTCGCGCAGCAGAATCCGGCCGTGATCGATGCCGGTGTCTTTCACAACGATGTGATCGCCGTAGGCAATGGCAACGTGCTGTTCTGCCACGAACTTGCGTTGGTGAACCAGGCAAACGTTCTCGAGGAAATCGGCGCGAAGTTGGGAAGCACGTTTATCCCCGTGCAGGTGCCGGCCGCCGATGTGAGCGTGGAAGACGCGGTCACCTCGTATCTCTTCAATAGCCAGCTGCTCAGCCGGCCCGACGGCAACATGATGCTGCTCGTCCCCGAAGAATGCCGCAGCAATGAGCGTGTCTGGGCTTACCTGCAAAAATTGCTGGCTGCCGACACACCGGTACGCGACGTCATGGTAATGGATCTGCGCGAAAGCATGCGCAATGGCGGCGGTCCCGCATGCCTGCGACTTCGGGTGGAATTGCGTGAAACGGAGTGTGCGGCAGTGAATGGCGCGACGCTGATGACGGACGCGTTGCATACGCAATTGCAGGCGTGGGTGGAGAAACATTATCGCGATGCACTGGGCGAAGCGGACCTCGCGGATCCCGCGCTGCTGATGGAGTGCCGCACGGCGCTGGATGAACTCACGCAGATACTGAAGCTGGGATCGATCTATCCGTTCCAGATAATGATGAACGATTGAAGTACATTTTCAACTCAGTTTCTGGGGAGCGGGGCAATTCGTTAAGCGACGCGACAGCTTCGTCATCACCCGGAGTAATCAGCACTGGCCGTGCAGTGCGGCCAGCGTAAAAACATCAACACCCGCAAAGCTGGCGTTGAGAGGGGTTTTTCTCTTTTTAATAAAGACAGATCTAAGCAGATCAATGATAGCTTGGAAGTTTTATTTCCAGAACTGATCATCCAGCATGCGCGACATGCAGCACAGGAAGGTATAGAGCCCAAATAACAATTGGAATCATCACAACCCCCACCACGATGAGTCCCGCGAGCAGTGCTTTTATGAATAGGTGATACCTGCTACTGGCCGTCTCGCGCCGCCAAATATCAACGGCAACAGCAAATGCAATGAGCGGCGCAGCAACCCAATATTTTACGGAAGCGATCAACCGTTCGCCGAAATCGGATGGCTGAACGCCAAATGCCGCAAACATTTCTAGAAATGCCGGCCCCGCAAAAAAGCCTGCCAAGGTCAATACTGCAAAGAAGACGCCTATAGCAGCATAGCCACAAAGCACCCTTCTGCTTATCGGAAACTTTGCTTCTTCCAATTCTGAAGTGGCGATTCCACTTGCATTCAAAGGCATTTCAATTCTCCTATCTGCAGGGTATTTTTCAGATCAGATGTTCCCTGAGAAGCATGCCAATCCTACGCAACTGGAGCGGGTGAAGGAAGTGATGAGCAAGTAAACCTCGCACATGCCACGTAGCGTTTCCATGGGTTGAGGAGTATGCGATTACCCATGATCGACGCTAGGCATGGTGCACATGATGTGCAAATTCGAACCATGAATCCACTTTGACAATTACAAGATGGCACGTACTCAGGATATTGAACGCCGCATCGCCCGGCGTCCTCACCAATGAGGCCGCGTGGGTCCACGTGGCCGAGCGGCGAAGAACTGACGTACGCGTAGGTACTTAAGCCACCCTTGAGTCCAATCGGATCAGATTGCAAATATTGCCCCGTCACTGGATCGTAATCCCGATAGTAGTTGTAAAACATCCCCGTCTCCACATCGTAATACTGCCCCGCAAACCTCAGGTTGTACGTGAATTTCGTCCCCGTGTTGCTCGGGTCTTCGTTCGGCAGGTTA
>JBDTWS010000124.1:0-12096 GCA_040006575.1 Betaproteobacteria bacterium | reverse complement strand
GACCTTCGGGTTATGAGCCCGACGAGCTGCCAGACTGCTCCACCCCGCGCCCGATATTGCTGAAGCGCTTTTGCAACTTCGTATGAATTCCGAAGAACCGCAATTATAGCCACATTGCAGTAACTCGGTCAACACCTGCTCAACTTTTTCTTCTAAAACTTTCTCAAGAATCCTGCAAGAAGTTGATTCCCCTGCGTTAGCATGGGTTGACTACGACTTGAGAAATTGCAATGACGTTGGACCATCAACTTACCACCATCGCAATAGCGCTCGCGCTGGCTTGGGCAAGCGGCATCCGTCTTTACGCGGTGTTGTTCCTTGTCGGAATGGCCGGCCAATTTCACTGGTTCGGATGGCAAAGCCCCCAGAGCCTCGCGATTCTTTCGCATCCCGTTGTTCTGGGCGCCAATGCGCTGTTGCTCTTCATCGAATTTTTCGCCGACAAGATTCCTGCGATCGATTCCATATGGGATGCGATACATACATTCATACGCATTCCTGCGGGCGCATTGCTGGCGGCCGGTGTTGTTGGCGCCGATGATGGCGCAGCCTGGGCGCTGGCCGCGGGACTATTGGGCGGAACAATTACGGCCGGCACACATTTCACAAAAGCAGGCGGCCGGCTCGCGATAAATGCCTCTCCAGAACCTGTCAGCAACTGGGTAGCTTCGTTCTCGGAGGAAGCGGCGGTTCTGGGCGGCCTGTGGCTGGCCTTTCAGCATCCGGTGATTTTCTTGCTGATGCTGGCGCTATTCGTCCTGGTAATGATTTGGCTCATACCAAAGCTATACCGTTTCGTGCGAAGCATGTTGCGGCGAATTTCCGGCTGGATGACGCCTGAACGATCAACCCAGGCAGGCTAGACAGAGCGGCGCTCGATAAGCGCCTGTGCCAGCGTGCCGCTGTCGACGTGCTCAAGCTCGCCACCGACCGGCAATCCGCGCGCAATACGGGTGACACGCAATCCGAGATCATCCACCAGCTCGCTGATGTAATGCGCGGTCGCTTCGCCTTCCACTGTGAAGTTGGTCGCAAGGATAACTTCCTTCACAAGGCCATCGCTGACGCGACGCTGCAACCGGTCAAGATGTATTTCACGTGGACCGATTCCATCGAGAGGTGACAACCGACCCATCAGTACAAAGTAAAGACCGCGATAAGTCTGGGTCTGCTCCATCATCAGCAAATCCCCTGGCGTTTCCACTACGCACAACAGGGATTTGTCACGCTTCACGGATGAACAGATCTCGCAGAGCTCCGCCTCGGTGAAGGTATTGCACATGCTGCAATGCCGAATGCGCTCGACTGCGCTCTTCATTGCATCGGCCAGGCGTGATGCGCCCTGCTGGTCGCGCTGCAATAAATGATAGGCCATGCGCTGTGCCGATTTTGGCCCCACACCCGGCAGACAGCGCAATGCCTGGATCAGCGCCTCAAGTGAAGAAGGCGCCTTCATGGCCGGGAAATTTCGCCGATCACAAGCGCCCGGTCAGAACGGCAATTTCATGCCCGGGGGCAAATTCATTCCCGACGTGAAACCGCTCATTTTTTCCTGGCTGGTGGCCTCGGCCTTGCGAACCGCATCGTTCACCGCGGCTGCGATCAAGTCTTCGAGCATTTCCCTGTCTTCCATCATGCTGGCGTCAATCGACACCCGCTTCACATCGTTGCGACAGGTCATGAGCACTTTCACCATTCCACCGCCGGACTGACCTTCAACCTCGATCGTGCCCAGTTGTTCCTGCATCTTCTTCATGTTTTCCTGCATCTGCTGGGCCTGCTTCATCAGGCCGCCCAAACCGCCCTTCATCATGATTTCTTCCTCAGGTCTATTGCGTAATTTGCGTAATCAGGAATTTGCAGGCCGAATCGACGAACGCACGACATCGGCACCGAAATCCTGTTTGAGATTCTTGATGAACGGATCCTCATCAATGGCAGCTTCAGCCGCCAGTTGCAGTTGCGTTCTTTCGCGGTCCTCATGCGCGGCGAGGCTGGCACCCGATGCGTCACCCACACGGATGTTAAGGCGCAGGCCGGCTCCAAGGTGCGGGGTCAATTCGGACTTGAATTTCTCCTGGTACGACTTGTCTGCGAGATGTTTTTGCGTCGCCGGCAGCACCAGTTCCAGAACGCCGTCACTGAACGACCGGAACTCACACTGTTTCGCCAGCATGCCTGCGAGGCCGGTGAGATTCAAGCCAGCGACAAATGCGGGCCAATCGTCAATTTGTTTGGTAGTTTGTCCCAGCGTGGGGGCTACTCGTTCTTCAACCACAGGCAGTGAAGTGCCCGTATTTGCTGCCTTCTGGGACACTTTTGCCACAGGAGGCGCGCCAGCGCTTGTGTTTCGTTCTGCGACCGCAACCATTTTTTCAACCGGAGCGGATTTTTTATCGGCGCCTGTATTTGTCGCCGTTGATTCGGTGGCCGTGCTCGTGCCGACAAAGGCGAGCATCCGCAACAGCGTCATCGTGAATCCCGATTGTTCGTCGGGTGCGAGTGATAAATCACGGCGGCCAAGCAGCGCGATTTGATAAAAGAGCTGTACCTGCTCCGCCTTTAACACGCCGGACAAGCGAACTATATTAGCGGAATCGGGGCCTTCTGCAGCACTGTCGCCAACGCTTTGCACCAGCGCGATGCGCGCCAGCAGTCCGGCAAGATCCTTCAGCGTGATATCAAACGAGACACTCCGCGCGCCAAGTTGGTCTATCTCGGTCACCAGTTGTTTGGCGTTTCCCTCTGAGAGACAGTCGAGCAATGAGAACAGATATGACTGGTCCAGCGCGCCCAGCATCGCCGCCACCTGCTCGGCCTTGACTTCACCTGCACCGTAGGCAATAGCCTGGTCGAGCAGGGAAAGCGAATCGCGTGCACTTCCCTCTGCGGCGCGGCCCAGCATTTCCAGCGCAGGCGGCTCAAACGGAATATTTTCCTTGCCGAGGATGTTCGACAGATGGCTGACAATCAGCGGAGGCGGCAGGTTCTTCAGGTTGAACTGCAGGCAGCGCGATAACACGGTGATCGGCAGCTTCTGTGGGTCCGTCGTGGCCAGGATGAATTCCACATGGCCCGGCGGCTCTTCCAGCGTCTTCAGCATGGCGTTGAACGCAGACTTCGACAGCATGTGGACTTCGTCGATGATGTAGACCTTGTAACGGCCCGACACCGGCGCGTATTGCGCGGTTTCGAGCAGCTCGCGCATTTCATCGACCTTGGTGTTGGTCGCCGCATCGACTTCCAGCAGATCGACAAATCGCCCGGCATCGATATCGGTGCACGCCGTGCAAACGCCACACGGTTTGGACGTCACGCCCGTTTCGCAATTAAGTGCCTTGGCCAGGATCCGCGCCAGCGTAGTCTTGCCAACGCCTCGCGTTCCGGTGAAGAGATAGGCGTGGTGGATGCGCCCCGTGTCCAGCGCGTTCGTCAGCGCACGCACGACATGATCCTGTCCGACCACGTCAGCAAAGTTGCGGGGGCGCCATTTGCGCGCTAGGACTTGGTGGGCCATGGATAAAATGAGGTGTGGCGAGCCTGACCCCCGGCACTTCAATTACTTCGCTGTGGCTGCTTCGTTCCCGACCTGACCAGATTCACAAAGATTGAATGCGGGGAGACCCGCCACTACGAATTTTATCCCAGTTCGATGGCCAATTACGCAACCGCGCAAGTTCGGAATCCGCAAAACACATCACCGCGGCCGGGCGTGAAAAAGTTCCGGTACTGTGGATATTTGAGGCGCAGGTGCGTGGCAAACGACCCGCCTTTCAAGACCTGGTGGGAATGAAACCAGGGTGCAGAGTAATCGCGGTATCGGTGGGGTACGAACCCGGGATAAGGGCAAAACTTCGTGCCAGTCCATTCCCAGACTTTTCCGGTGGAGGCAAAAAACGCGGGCGAGCGGGTTGCAGCAAGCTCCCACTCTGATTCGCTGGGAAGCCGCCGGCCAGCCCAGCGGCACCAAGCCTGGGCTTCGTGGAAATTGACGTGCATGGCAAATGACAAATCCTCCTGCAGCGAGTGATTGCCCCGGCTGCTCCTGCACCATGAATTGCCGTCCTCAGACCAGAGTCGTTCGTGGTGGTAGTCGGGGCTATCGCGAAACTCGCGGAACGCCTGCATACCGACCACATCCGATGAGATGGCGAAAGGCTCGACCATAACCTCATAGGCTCTGTCCTCATTGTCGAAACGAAACGAACGCTGGTGCGCACCCAGCGTGATGCGTCCACCATCAAATGCAATATCACCGGCCACAGACCCCGTTCGCACCGGCCCAATTGCTGACGCAACAAACCCAGGCATTGCCAGTCCCATGGTGCGCAGGTTCATCAACAATGCCTCCGCGTGCATGTCTTCATGCGCGGCCGCCAGCTGGAAACCTTCGCGTGCAGCAGGCGAGCTTTTTTCCAGCGCGTTGATCACGGCGTCAAGTGAATCCCGCATGTACGCGAAGCACGCATCGCGCGAAGGATAGGCAAGCGTCCATCTATCGCCATGCGATACCAGCGACGAATTGAAAAGAGCATCCGCCCCAGCAAGAATGGACGGCGTATTGCTTCCCTCGACATCGTCCTGCCGCCAGCGCAGGGAGAAAAATTCAGCGAACCAGGCGATATGCGCCAATTCCCATAGCGGGGGATTGGCGGTCTCGATGCGTGGAAATTCTGCGGGCGTCCAGTAAGCATCGGGCAGGCCCTCGTAAATCGCCAGCGTATACTTTCTCTGCTCCAGCAGTGTCTCGCGCAACGACGCAACATCGCTCGAATATTCCTCACCGGCCACGCCACGCTCAACACCTGTCGACATCCATGCCCCCATCGCCGCGCCTGCCGGTCATTGTCATCGTCACGCCGTCACTGGCGGATGCCAACAACGGCAACTGGCGCACTGCGCATCGCTGGCAACTGCTTTTGAAAGATCGTTTCAAGGTAATTGTACAGAGGGCATGGCCGGGCGAGTCCTCGCAGAAGCCGCCAAAAGTGGACTTACTGATCGCCCTGCATGCCCGTCGCAGCGCAGAATCAGTGAAGGCGTTTCGCCGCAAGCATGCCGCAACACCCATCGCTGTCGTGTTGACGGGCACCGACCTTTACCATGACCTGTCTCACGACGTCGACAACAATACTGCCGCATGGCGAACCATCGATACGGCCAATGCGCTGGTCGTGCTGCAGGGTGCCGCGCTTGCTGCCGTCCCGGCGGCGTTTCGCGCGAAAACCCGCGTGATCTATCAATCAGCCAGGCAATTCGTCCCCGCGGAAAAACCTAAGCGCACGTTCAATTGCGTGGTGGCCGGCCACCTGCGTCCCGAGAAGGACCCAGAAACGATTTTCCGCATGGTGCGGCTGATCCCGCCCGGCAGTGCGATTCGTATTACCCACATCGGCGCCCCACTGGATAACCGGCTTACCGCAATGGCGACCAAGTTGGCCGCCAATAGTCCAAACTATCAGTGGCTGGGCGCGCTTTCCCACGGCGACACACGCGCCGCCATCAAGCGCGCACACCTGCTGATTCACCCCTCAGTACTTGAAGGCGGCGCCAATGTCATTGCCGAAGCCCTGACCGCCGGCACTGCCGTTGTCTCGTCGGATGTGCCCGGCAATATCGGCATGCTGGGAAAACACTATCCGGGCTATTTCCCGGTTGGTGATGCGGCTTCGCTGCTAAATACAATTTTGCGCTGTCACTCCGAGCCACGCTACTTCACACGCCTGCAGGCAGCCTGCGACGCACGCGCACCACTGTTCGAGCCGGAAACTGAACGCGCAGCGCTTTGTCTGATGATTGATTCATTGTTGGCCGGCGCGACGCGCGCATCGTAAAAATCAGCCCAAGCTGAAACCGATTGTTGCGCCGCGGCGTAGAATCTCATTCAACACACTGCGGGAAAAAACGGAGTATCGATTGGACGCACCCACCCAGCCTGAACAAGTCATTCCCCGCCTGACCTCGCTGTCGCATGGCGGCGGATGCGGATGCAAAATCGCGCCCGGCGTTCTTCAGCAGATCATTTCGAAAGCGGGAAATGCATTCCTGCCAAAAGAATTGTTGGTAGGAATCGAAACGTCAGACGACGCTGCGGTCTACCAGATCAACGAGACGCAGGCCATTGTCGCCACTACCGACTTCTTCATGCCGATCGTCGATGATCCGTTCGACTTCGGTCGTATTGCCGCTACCAACGCGATTTCCGACGTCTATGCCATGGGCGGCACACCGCTGTTTGCGCTGGCGCTGGTCGGTATGCCGATCAATACTTTGCCACTGGAAACCATCAAGAAAATCCTCGACGGTGGTGAGTCCGTCTGTAAAGCAGCCGGCATTCCCATCGCCGGCGGGCACACCATCGATTCAGTCGAGCCGATTTACGGCTTGGTCGCCATCGGCATCGTCAATCCCAAAAACCTGAAGCGCAATTCGGGCGCGAAAGCCGGCGACAAACTCATCCTGGGCAAACCGCTGGGCGTTGGAATTCTTTCCGCTGCACTGAAAAAAGAAAAGCTCGACGATGCCGGCTACGCCGCCATGATCGCCGCGACCACACGCCTGAACACGCCCGGTATCAAGCTGGGACAAATGGAAGAAGTTCATGCGCTGACCGACGTAACCGGATTTGGCCTGGCCGGACACCTGCTCGAAATTTGCCGTGGCTCGGGGCTGGGTGCAACGCTGGATTACGCCAGGCTGCCGTTCATTCCCGGCGTGCTGGATCTAGCGCGCGGCGGTTACATCACTGGCGCATCGGCGCGGAACTGGGACGGCTATGGCGCCGATATTAATTTTGCTTCGCAGTACAGCGATGTTGATCGCAGCCTGCTGACCGATCCCCAGACGTCAGGCGGCTTGCTATTGGCATGTGACCCTGCAGCAGTAGACGATGTGCTGGCGATTTTTCACTCGGAAGGATTTGCCGATGCAGTAGTGATTGGCGAAATGACGGCGGGGCCAGTCAAAGTCAGTGTTGAATAGCTAGATCAAGCACCTGGGCGGTTCGCAGGCCGAAAATACCCGGAGAACCGCAACAATGCTGGAGTTTGATATTTAAAACGTCGCCACCATTTTCAGAATTCGGCTGACATGGGTGTAAGGCTTGACGATCCAGTATGACGGACACAATTGGCGGGTAGTTTGTGTCCATGAATTGCAGCCGACGCCAGGCAAATAACGACTCGCCGTGAGGAGCAAACATGATTCCCCAGCATGCGCACCATAGCAATCATTCCAGCCGCCCTGCCACCGATTCACCTGGCACCGAGGCGTTGCTGAAGCGTTTTCTTCAAGTCCGCCAGGCCACTGAAAAACTGGCCGCGCCACTTTCGGCCGAAGACGCCGCGCTGCAATCGATGCCGGACGCCAGCCCGGTCAAATGGCACCTTGCACACACCACCTGGTTCTTCGAAACTTTCCTGCTGGAAAAATACGCGCCCGATTTCAAGCCATTCGATCCGGCGTTTCGTGTGCTCTTCAATTCGTATTACAACGGTGTGGGCAACAAACATCCACGCGCAGAACGCGGCCTGGTATCACGGCCCGATTTGGCGACCGTGCTGGCCTATCGCCATCACGTAACCGCAGGCATCACCGCCCTGCTGGGCGACATGCCCGACAATGCCGCGTTTCTCGATCTGATGTGGCTGGGCTGCAATCACGAAGAACAGCATCAGGAACTGATTCTCACCGACCTGAAACACCTGCTTTCAAAAAATCCGTTGAAGCCAACTTACGAAAAACGCTGGCCGCTGACGCCGGTCGAAGCGCGTGAGCGGCGCTGGATTTCGTATGCCGGCGGCCTGGTCGAGATGGGCCATGAAGGCGACGGATTTTCGTTCGACAACGAGGGCCCGCGCCACCAGTTTTTCCTGCAACCGTTTGAGCTGGCATCGCACCCGGTCACGCACGGCGACTTCGCTGCATTCATTGCCGACGGTGGCTATACGCGCCCTGAACTATGGCTCTCGATGGGCTGGGACTGGGTGCAGGTCAATCACATCAATGCGCCGTTCTACTGGCAGCGCAATGGCGAAACCTGGAGCACATTCACGCTGCGCGGCATGATGGAAATCGATCCCAATGCGCCCATCTGCCACATCAGCTATTTCGAAGCAGACGCCTATGCTCGCTGGGCCGGCGCTCGCCTGCCGCGTGAGGCTGAATGGGAATTTGCGGCGGCCGGATTACCGGTCTCAGGAAATTTCCTCGAAGATCGCGCGCTGCACCCACTGGCGCTGCGTGAGGAGATCGACGCCGGGGCGCCCGCTCAAATGTTTGGCGACGTGTGGGAATGGACGCAAAGCGCCTACCTCCCCTATCCCGGTTTCAAAGTCGCTGACGGCGCAGTGGGTGAATATAACGGCAAGTTCATGTGCAACCAGTTCATCCTCCGCGGGGGCTCCTGCGTCACGCCACGCGAGCATATCCGCGCGACTTACCGCAATTTCTTTCCGCCCGACGCGCGCTGGCAATTCTCCGGATTGCGGCTGGCCCGGGACGTGGATTGAGTTCCCAGGTAGAAGAAGCAGCCAAACTTTATTCAACACTGGCAGCCAGGTACGACGACGAAACACGATTTATTGCCGGTGTCCGTCGCCAGGCAATTGATGCGCTGAACCTGCAACCCGGCGAATCGGTGCTCGACGCCGGTTGCGGCACCGGCTGGTGCCTGCCGATATTGGCCGAAAAAGTGGGTGATTCCGGACGCGTAATCGGCTTTGAGCCTTCGAGCGACATGCTGGCGCTGGCGCAGGCACGGGTGCGCGAATTGGCACTTTCCCACGTCACATTGCTGCACGACAGCGGCGACACAGCGTTGCTGCCGCAAGCCCCCGACGCAATCCTGTTCAGCTACACCCACGACCTGATCCGCACTCGTTCGGCGCTCGAACATTTGTTCAAGCAGGCGCGTCCTGGCACGCGCATCGTGGCTGTCAGCACCAAACTGTTTCCGAAGTGGTTTTTCCCCGGGAACTGGTACCTTCGTTACACGCACCGCCTCACGATCACCAACTTCGATGGGTTTGACCAACCGTGGACGATCCTCGCTGGATTTTGCAGCTCGTTCACGGTGCAAGTAACAGTGCCCGGGAGCCGCTACATTTTTCGCGGCACGCTGGCCTGAGCAATATCTCTAGCGCGCGTAGAAAACCCAGAACGCCTGCTGCGCATCGGTCCATACCGAGATGTCGCTGAAGCCCGCAGCACGCAGCATGGTTTCGAACTCGTCACGCGAATACTTGTATGAACTCTCGGAATGAATGCGATCTCCGGCTTTGAAACTGCGCGGCGCGCCATCGATCATCACAGCCTGGTCGGCTGCGGCTTCCAGGTGCATTTCAATGCGTCCCAAAGCCTCGTTATACGCACCCACGTGCCGCCACGTCGACTCATCGAAATCGGAATTGATTTCACGGTTGATATGGCGCAGCGCATTGAGATTGAATGCCGCTGTCACGCCAAGTGCATCGGCATATGCCGCGTTCAAACGCTGCTTGTCTTTCTTCGCGTCCACACCAATCAGCAGGCCGCCCGTTTGTGTATATGCGCGCATTTCTCCCAGGAAGCGTGTCGCCGAGTCGGGCGAAAAATTGCCGATGCTCGATCCCGGATAAAAAATCGTCACGGCCCCTGAAAGCAACTCCTCGGGAATGTCCAGCGATTGCGAGAAATCCGTCACCAGCCCCATCATCTCCGTATCGGGAAATTCCGGCGCCATGTTGCCCAGTGCCGTTTCAAGGGACGGTCCGGCAATGTCGATCGCGAGATAACGTTGCGGCTCGATAAAAGGCAACCAGCCAAGCGCCTTGCAGCAATCGCCGGCGCCCAGGTCGACAAAAGTACCGCCCTTGCCGATCGCCTCACTTATCGCGCCGCGATTGGCCTGGAAAATCGACCCCTCCGTTCGCGTTGGATAGTATTCATCGAGCTGGCAGATAGCCGCATACAGTGTGCATCCCAGCTCGTCGTAAAAATATTTCGGCTCTATCGTTGCCGGCGTATTGCGCAGTCCCTGGATCAGCCGCACGCGCTCTGCCGCTTCGTCAATGTGCAGGCGATCAACAATCCGGTATTGGCCCGATGCTGCGCCAGTTACGGCCAGCATGCTTGTATCCGTCGATGCCGTAGCCGTTTCAGCCGGGGCGGTTCTGCATCCTTGTGCGGTCTCGTCACTCATTGCATTTTCCGGTCAGAAATGTTCTTGATGTTCTTGAGAAGCCCTGCAATCTTGCCCTGTACTTTCGGGCTGGTGAAATCCAGTGTGCCGACATGAAAATAGCGAATCCTGCCGCGCTCGTCGATGACAAAAGTTGCCGGTGCGCCCTGCACTTTCCAATCCCGCTTGGCTACGCCATCGCGATCCACCAGAAGTGGAAAGTATATTTTCAGCTTGTCCGCGAATGCATTGATACGCGCCTCGCCTTCCCCCAGATTCACCGCCAGTACCGCGAATTTTCTTCCATCCATCGCCGTTTTCATGCGGTCAAGCGACGGCATTTCCTCCAGGCACGGCTCGCACCATGTCGCCCAGAAGTTCACGACCACGACTTGTCCCCTGTATTGGTCGAGCGATTGCATGCGGCCTTGCGAATCCTTCAACGCCAGTGGCGGTGTCCTGCCAGCTGTCCACTTGGCGAGTACTTCTGCCGGCACACTTTGCGACAACAGCATCAGCACCGTTACCAGCGCAACATTCAGGTATCGACTCAACGGACATCCCCTATTGGTACTCTGATGCCCAATGAAAAACCGCAGCGTGAATAACGCTGCGGTCCATGAATACTACTTAACAATTATGTCAGAGCACCTCGCGCCATTTGTCAGACAATCAGCTCTTTCGATGTAATCTGGTACTTGAAATTGTCCGGGTCGAGGCTGTCGAGGCGGCCGTCGGCTGTCTCGCTTTGCGGGTACATGAAAAAAGCGATCTTGCCGCGAGTCGATCCCGGCAAGCTGATGTCATGGCCGTAGTTAAAGCCCAGCCAGTTCATTTCCCAGCTGCCGAACAACGCCTTGCGCGCCTTCATCACGCGTTCGTCCTGCAGCGTCAGTAGCTTGCCCGGCTCTTCTTCGAGAATCACCTTGCGTACATCCGCGGGATCCACCGGCACCCAGCCGTATTGCGTCAAGTAAACCTCCGCGCGGCAGTGTTGCGCCTTGGTAATGACATCGCTCTTGCCCAGGCTTTTGTAGCCGTTGCGCGAATCTGCGACACGCACACCATACACATCGCGCGCCGGCAAACCCGCAGCGCGGGCCAGTCCAACATACAGCGCATTCAGGTCAGCGCATTTGCCACCGAGGTTCTTGCTCTCGAGCATGAATTTGATGTCGCCGACGCCACAGCCGCGCGTCTTCGGATCGCGATAGGTGTTTTCCACAATCCATTCATAAATCGCGCGCGCCTTCGCGACGTCGGTAGTCGCGCCCTTGGTTGCTTCCATGGCGGTAGATTTCACGAGCCCGTCAGTGGGAATAAATTGGGTAGGCTGCAGGAAATATTGCAATTCCTCTTTCCGGGCCACCGGCGCGACGGCGGGTGTGCCGAGATCAATGGCGCGATTGAGCGTGGCGAAGCGGCTGGTCAGCGTCAGCACCGGCTTGGCGCCAATGGCCCACTCGGCCGATACGATACCTGTGCTGGACATGGCGTCCTGCGAGAACGCGGCCTGGCCGCCTTCGGCATTCCACTGGTTGCCCAATGACTTCTGGTAACCCGTGTCGTTCACCAGTGGAACCGGCAGCCACACGCGGGTGACGCCCACCGGCTTCAAGACTTCGACGCGTGTGGTCACCTCAAAAACCCGCCACGCAGAATTTCCCTGCGCAATTGCGCTGGAAATGGCGCAGGGCAATAGCGAAGTGGTTGCAAGAAGCGCAGGAGCGGAGGCACTGGTTTTCAGGAAATTGCGGCGGTTCATGATGGGCCTCGGCGGTGTGGGAGATTCGGGATGAGGTGATATTACAGGAATGTCGTCCGGGTTGAGCGCGCGGGTGGGTCCAGCGAAACGGTTGAATGAGGCATGCGTCACGTCGCACTTTCCCCATAAAAAAACGGGCCGCTGGCCCGTTTGTTTATTGGCGGAGAAGGAG
>JBDTWS010000123.1:0-12189 GCA_040006575.1 Betaproteobacteria bacterium | reverse complement strand
GTGATTCTACCGGATGCGCAATATTCAATTGCGCTACAAAACCAAAACACAAAGGAGCGGCATGAAAAAGTTAATCCTGTCCATCGGTGCGGTCATCGGCCTGATGTTGTGCGCAACGGCGCATGCCCAATATCCCAACAAGCCCATCCGCCTGCTGGTGCCGTTCGCGCCAGGTGGCAGCTCCGATATCGTGTCGCGTTCGTTCGCGGGCGAAATGCAGAAAATACTGGGCCAATCGATCGTGGTGGAAAGCAAGCCGGGCGGGGCAGGCAACATCGCCATGCTGGAAGCGAAGAACGCCGCGCCCGACGGCTACACCATCATCCTCGGCCATGTCGGCACGCTGGCGGTGAATCCCGCCATGTTCGCCAAGCTGCCCTATGACCCGGTGAAAGATTTTGTGCCGATCACCTTGCTCGCCAAAGTGCCGAGCATGATCGTTGTTCATTCTGAAAAAGTGAAGGCGAAGAATCTGAAGGAACTGGTGGAGTGGGCCAAGAAGAATCCCGGCGCGCTGAATTACGGTTCGGCGGGTAACGGAAGCTCGGGACACCTGGCGATGGCTTACCTGGCGCTGACGGCAGGATTCACCGCGACGCACGTTCCGTATAAAGGCACCGGCCCGATGATGACCGACCTGCTGGCCGGCCGACTGGACGCCACCTTCACCGGTGCGCCGCCATTGATGGCGCATGTGAAAGCAGGAACGCTGCGGCCGATTGCAGTCGGCACCGCGAAGCGTTCGCCCGCCCTACCCGATGTACCGACGGTAGCCGAGCAGGGCTACCCCGGATTCGAAACCTCGCAGTGGTATGGCCTGATGGCACCGGCCGGAACGCCGGATGCGATTATCCAGAAACTTGCGCAGGCGGCAGCGGCTGCGGGCAAGACGGCCGTGATCTCCCAACGGCTCGCGGCAGAAGCGGCGGAAACGTCCACCAGTTCGCCGAAAGAGTTTGCGGATTTCATCAAAGTTGAAGCGGTGCGCTGGAGCGAAGTGGTGAAGAAATCACAGATCAAGGCGGATTGATTTCTTTTTGCTTGTTACTTGTTGTTGTTTATGTTCTTGTTTTTTTGATTGCATGATTTTGGATCCTTGGCTTCTTGGCTTCTTGGCTTCTAGGCTTCTAGGCTTCTTGGCTTCTTGAATGCGTCATTTCCAAAACTCCTCCGTTCGCCCTGAAGTATCGAAGGGTATGGATGCAAGGAAATGATTCCATGGAACATGTTTTTTTGTATTTTCCAGAACGAAACACCAGCACCAGAGCCGCTTCCCAGCCGCTTTCACCCGGAGAGCCGCTCTGGTGCTAGTGTTTGCCATGTAAATTTTCATTCTTTCACGCACGGCGTGCTATAAAAAATTGCACGCCACGCACTCAACATTGCCCACCGCTCCAAATCTGCCAACACAAGAAAATACCCCGGCGTACTCCTACATCCGCCGGCGCACTTCTCAATTATCGTGATGAACCATTTCAAGGTGGGGCATGCGTATGAAAGCTGTGGTCGATAACGTAGCTAACGTAGCTCCGGCAGCGTCAATAGCGTCGCAAGAATTTCCAATCCATTTCCAACTGAATGGCATTCCGGTTACGGCGACAATCGCGCCCTGGGTCACACTGCTCGATTACCTGCGTGAGACCGCGCATCTCACCGGTGTGAAGAAAGGCTGCGATCACGGCCAGTGCGGCGCATGCACGGTGCTGATCGATGGCAGGCGCATGAACAGCTGCCTGAAGCTCGCGGTCACCGCCGACGGCGCATCCATCACCACCATCGAAGGATTGGGAACACCTGAAGCGTTGGATCCTCTGCAACGTGCCTTCATCGAGCACGACGCCCTGCAATGCGGCTACTGCACCCCCGGGCAAATCTGTTCCGCCCGCGCACTCCTCCGTGAGCAGCACGCGAAAACGCGCGAAGAAGTACGCGAACTCATGAGCGGCAACCTGTGCCGCTGCGGTGCGTACACCAATATCGTCGACGCGATCATGGACGTATTGCAGCAGGAACAGAAAGGCAGCGCGGCATGAACCGCTTCGCGTATGTGCGTGCAGACGATGTGGCTGCTGCGGTCCGGCAGGGCGCTTCAGGTGCGGTGAAATTCCTCGCGGGCGGCACCAACCTGGTCGACCTGATGAAGGAAAACGTCGAACAGCCGCAAACGATCGTGGACATCAACCGGTTGCCGCTGAAAGAAATTTCCGAAGTGTATAGTGGCCTGCGCCTGGGCGCACTGGCCACCAATGCGGACACCGCATACGACCCGCGCGTGATGAAAAAATATCCGCTGCTTTCATCCGCCATCCTCGCCGGCGCCAGCCCGCAATTGCGCAATGCCGCGACCAACGGCGGCAACCTTAACCAGCGCACACGTTGTTATTATTTTTACGATCTCGCCACACCGTGCAACAAGCGCGAACCCGGCGCCGGCTGCAGCGCAGTCGGCGGGCTCACGCGCATTCACGCGATCCTGGGCGCCAGCGCACAGTGCATCGCGACGCATCCTTCCGATATGTGTGTGGCGCTCGCCGTGCTGGATGCGCGCATTCACGTAACGGGCGCGGACGGCGATCGGGTGATTGCCATCGCCGACTATCACCGGCTGCCGGGCGACGAACCATGGCACGAAAACACGCTCGCACCGGGCGAACTTGTTACCGCGATTGAATTGCCCGATGAAGATTTCAGCGCCCACTACACGTACCTGAAATTGCGCGACCGGCTTTCGTATGCGTTCGCGCTGGTGTCGGTTGCGGTCGTGATGCGCCTGGATGAGGGCGGCAGCATCGCGGAAGCGCGCGTGGCGCTTGGTGGTGTCGCGGCCAAGCCGTGGCGCGATATTGAAGCCGAAGCGCTGTTGAAAGGTGCCGCACCGGGCGATGACATGTATCGCAGTTTCGCGGAACGACTGCTGGCAGGCGCCATCGCCGAAGAAGGCAACCGATTCAAGATCGAACTCGCGCGCCGCGCCATCGTGCGCGCGTTGCGCCAGGCGGCAGCGGGCACGCCGCAGTCGCAGACCGACAAGCGTGTCGCATGAAAGCCGCATCATGAGCGCCAGTATCCGCATTGGGGATTCGATTAGCCGCATCGATGGCGTTGAAAAAGTCACCGGCAGCGCGCACTATGCGGCCGAGTACGCTATTCCCGGCCTGCTGTATGGATGGATAGTTTCCAGCGATATCGCCAAAGGCCGCGTGCTTTCGATCGCGGATGCGAGCGCGCGTGCCATCGCCGGCGTGGTGGAAATCATCACCCACGAAAACCGCCCTCACCTGCCCTGGCTGGATCGCAATTATTCTGACCAGGTGGCCCCGCCAGGATCGCCGTTCCGCGCGCTGTACGACGACAAGATCGCCTTCAGCCACCAGCCGATTGCGCTGGTGGTGGCGGATACGCTGGAAGGCGCGCGCGACGCCGCGGCGCTGATCGAAGTGACTTACGAAGCGGATACCTTCAACACCGATTTTGAGGTGGCGCTCAAGGAGAAATTCGAACCCATCCGCAAACGGCTGGGCTTCTGGGCGCCGAAATCGCGGGGCAATGCGGTGAAGGCATTTGATGCAGCATCGCTGAAACACAAAGGTACCTATCACCTTGCCACGCACCATCACAACCCCATGGAAATGCACGCAGCCACGGTGCATTGGCGCGGTGATGGGAAGATCACCGTCTACGATAAAACCCAGGGCCCGCAAAACGTGCAGTCGTATATCGCGGCGATCTTCGACTTTTCCAAAGACGATGTGCGGGTGATGAATCCGTATGTGGGCGGCGCGTTCGGTTCCGGCTTGCGGCCGCAGTATCACGTCTACCTCGCCACGCTGGCCGCGAAAATGCTGGAGCGTTCGGTGCGCGTGGTCATGACGCGGCAACAGATGTTCAGCCATGTTCACCGGCCCCAAGCGACGCAGCAGGTGTCGCTGGCCACCGACCAGGCCGGGCGGCTGCAAGCGGTGATGACCGAGGCCACCACCGTCACATCGCGATTCGAGCATTACATGGAAGGCGTCTGCAATTGGGGACTGATGAACTACGCGTGTGAAAACGCATCCGGCAAATATTTCATCGCGCCGATGGACACCTACACACCCGGCGATATGCGCGCGCCCGGTGCGGCCACCGGCATGACATTGTTTGAAATCGCGATGGATGAGATGGCGTATGCAGCCGGCGTGGATCCGCTGGCGTTCCGCACGCTTAACTACTCCGATAAAAACGCGATGGACGACAAGCCGTACACGTCGAAGGCCCTGCGCGAGGCGTATGCAGAAGGTGCGCAGAAATTCGGCTGGGAACGGCGTTCACCTGCACCGCGTTCCATGCACGATGGCCGCGAACTGGTGGGCTGGGGCATGGCTACCGGCATGTGGGATGCGTACTTCATGAAGACCACCGTGAAGGCAAAAATGGATGCGGAGGGGAATCTCGAGCTTTCCTCGGCGGGTTCTGATATCGGCACGGGTACTCGCACGGTGATGGCGATGGTGGCGTCCGATACGCTGGGCATTGCGATGGATCGCATTTCTGTGGTTCTTGGGGATAGCGATTTGCCCACCTCGCCTGTTGAGGGCGGTTCATGGATGGCGGCATCGACCGGGGCGGCTGTGCAGGTGGCGTGTCACGCGCTGGGTGAACGGCTATTGGACGCGGCGGGAAACATTGAAGGTGATCCGCTCAGCGGCGCGAAAATCGACGATGTGATTTTCTGCGACGGACAAATCATTGCGAAAGACAATCCATCACGCAGCGTGCCGATCGAAAGCGCCATGCGCGCTTCGGGTGAGACGACGTTGGAATGCGAAGAAACCGCCGGGCCGGGGGTGGCGGGGCTGCTGAGCATGTTGCGGGTCTCCCGCAATAGTCACAGCGCGATTTTCGCGGAAGTGAAAGTCGACGAGGAACTCGGCGTGGTGCGCGTGACCCGCATCGTTATCGCCGTCGCGGCTGGCAGGATTCTGAATCCCAGGACTGCACGCAGCCAGATCCTGGGCGGCGTAGTGATGGGCATCGGCATGGCGCTGCATGAAGAAACGCTGATGGACACCCGCTTCGGGCGATTCATGAATCACAGTTTCGCGGAATATCACATTCCGGTAAACGCGGACATCGATTCCATCGAGGTGATCTTTGTGAACGAGCCCGATCCGGATGTCAATCCGCTGGGTGTGAAAGGGTTGGGGGAAATCGGCATTGTAAGTACAGCCGCAGCGGTGGCGAATGCGATTTTCCATGCGACGGGGAAACGGGTGCGCGATCTGCCGGTGACAATCGACAAGTTGTTGTAGCGGTCGTTTCCAACGCAGTAGTGGGTTGATTTCGTCGCGCACAATCGTCGCCCGCTGGCGGGCGCCGCGCGCAATGCGATAATCGCTGCGCCACATTCCTCGCGATCCTTCCAGACCCCCATGCTCATCCACCCCCAGTTCGACCCCATCGCCTTCTCACTTGGCCCCGTCGCCGTGCGCTGGTACGGCATCATGTATGTCGTCGCGTTCATGTTGTTCATGGCGCTGGGACGCATGCATTTGAAACGGCGGCCCGACCTCGGCTTCAGCCGTGAGGCCATGGACGACCTGCTTTTCTACGGCATGCTGGGCGTGATCCTGGGCGGGCGGTTGGGCTTTGTACTTTTCTACAAGCCGATGTATTACCTGCAGCACCCCATTGAAATTTTTTACATCTGGCAGGGCGGCATGGCGTTTCATGGCGGCTTCCTGGGTGTGCTGGTGGCGATGTGGCTGTTCGCGCGCAAGACAGAACGCTCGTTCTGGCAGGTCACTGATTTCATCGCGCCGCTGGTGCCGACCGGACTGGCCGCGGGCCGCATGGGAAATTTCATTAACGGTGAATTGCCGGGCCGCGTGACCGATGCATCGGTTTGGCCTTGGGCCATGTGGTTTCCGCAAACTGATTTGACGCCGGTGGCGCGGCATCCTTCGCAGCTGTATCAATTTGCGCTGGAAGGCCTGCTGCTGTTCGCCGTGCTATGGATTTTTTCCCGCAAGCCGCGACCAATGGCTGCCGTGTCAGGCGTGTTTCTTATCGGCTATGGCCTATGCCGGTTCCTGGCTGAATTCGCGCGTGAGCCGGATAGTTTCCTTGGCACGCTGGCGCTGGGCATGTCGATGGGCCAATGGCTGAGCTGGCCGATGATTGCGGCGGGAATTGTGGTGCTGGCGTGGGCTTATCGCAGCTCACGTAAAGATGGTTCGCAGGGCAAGAGCAGCGGGAAAAAAGCCTAGCGCCTTTGTTTCGTTTTATTTGTTCCGGCTTTGCGCGCCGCATCATCGTCGTGCAACAACACCGAGAGCGGCGTGGTCCCTGCCGAGGTGCGTTTCACACCGAGCGCATGGATCAATTCATCGAGATGCGCCTGCAAACCCGCCACCCGATCCTGCGGTAACGACAGCAGCGCATTCTGCAATAGCCCCATCGCCGGTTGCGGCGCCTTGTCCACTATTTTTTGTCCCGCGTCGGTGAGATAGACGCTCACCACGCGCTGGTCCGCACCTTCGCGGGCGCGGGAAATATGTCCCAGTTCATTCAGGCGGTCGAGGAGATTGCTGGCCGTGGACGGATGAATCGCCAACTCACGCGCCAGCATGCCGACGGTGAGGCCAGGCTGCTGCGCCACGGCGATCAGCGCCCACATCTGCGTGCCACTCACGCCGGTGACGGCTTCAATATCGCTGTAGTGCTTCTTGAGATTCGCGACGACGATGCGGAATTGTGTAAGCACATCCAGCATGCGGCGGTATTGCGCTGACTCCGGTGAGCGCATCGCGACTTCCGCCGGCGATGGCACACGCTCCTTGCGCGCCCTGGTCACTACCGGCTTGCGGGCGCGGGCGGCAGGAGGAGGAATGGGTTGCGCCGTACGGTTGGAAGCCATGGCGGGATTGGTTATTTTTCGGCAGGCCAAAACAATTCCGCCATGGCAGACCTCACCATGGCGGAAGGGAGCTGGACTTGCGAGTCCCGGTTATTTCTTCAGGACAAAATCCACGCGGCGGTTTTCAGCCCAGGCGGCTTCGTTGTTGCCGGTTGCCTTGGGTTTGTCTTCACCGAAGCTGATGGTTTCAATGCGCTCGCCCTTGGCACCCAGTGCAGTCAGGGCACGCTTGACGGCGTCGGCGCGTTTCTGGCCCAGTGCCATGTTGTATTCGCGGCTGCCACGCTCGTCGGCGTTACCGTCGAGTTCCAGCCTTTCGACCGCCCTGGTCATGTAGTCGGCGTTGCTGCGAACCACATTGCCGTACTGATCCTTGACCGAGTAGCTGTCGTAGTCAAAATAAACGGCAGCGCCGGTGGGCATCACAGCGGCGTTGTTGGTACGCACCGTGGATGTCGAGGATGCGGGATTGGTGCTGGCGCTATTGGTGGTCGATTGCGCCGTGGTCGCGCTTTGTGTAGACGCGGCGGTAGTCGTGCTTGCAGGTTTGTCAGATGCACATCCACCCAGTACGGCTGCGGCAATGAGTGTAGCCAGAAGAGCTGATTGTTTTGTTTTCAAAGCGATGTCTCCAAGGGTTGGGTGAACAGTATATGTTTGGACAAATATATTTGCTTCAAATGTTTGGTGCAAGTATTGGCCTCGCCAAAACGTGTAGGACAGCGCCGCAGCGGACTGTCAGTGTTGATCCTACATTTCCCAGTAGGATTTGGCCATTCGCAGAATAGTGGAAACCCCGAGTCTGCGGATCGTTGCGTTGACGCTTGTCAAGGTTTTTGCTGCGGTGCACAATTATGCTTCCTGCAGCGCATTGAGCGAAAAAAAGGATTTCCCGGCCGCGTTTCCAGCCACAGCTGGCACAAGAGGCGGGCTTCCCTGGAAACAGCGGGGAAGAAAAATACCCAACCCTCGCGGGACTCGTGTGTGGAGGAGCAGTGGCAACGATGGTCGGCACCGGCATCGTTGCGCGTTTCGTTTTCCTCGACCACCTCCACCACTCAACCCTACCGCTCAGGGAACATCACATGAAATTCTGCATTGTCGGCGCCGGCGCCATCGGCGGCTTTGTCGGCGCGAAGCTGGCTGCGGCCGGTGAAGACGTCACCTTTATCGCGCGCTGGAAAAACCTGGACGCCATCCGCACCCGTGGCATGACCGTGAAATTTCATGACGGCAGCGTGATTGAAGCGCGCAACGTGAAGGCCACCGACAGCATGGCGGCGGTCGGCCATGTTGATTGCGTGATCCTGGCGCTGAAGGCCAACCAGGTCGAGAGCGTGGTCAACCAGCTCGAGCCGCTGTATGGGCCGAAGACGACCGTGATTACGATGCAGAACGGCATCCCGTTCTGGTATTTCCATAAACACGGTGGAGCCCTAGAGGGCACGAGGGTGCAGGCCGTGGACCCGCAGGGCGTGTGCATGGACGGCATTCCGCCCGAGCGCATCATCGGCTGCGTGGTGTATCCGGCGTCCGAACTGATCGCCCCCGGCGTGGTGCGTCACATTGAAGGTGAACGTTTTCCGCTGGGCGAACCCGACGGCACCATCAGCAATCGGGTGAAGGATCTTTCGGATGTGTTCGCGAAGGCCGGATTGAAGGCGCCGGTGCTGGACAATATCCGCAATGAAATCTGGCTGAAGCTGTGGGGCAATCTCACCTTCAATCCGATTTCTGCCCTGACCCACGCAACGCTGCAGGACATCTGCGAATTTCCGCTAGGGCGTGAACTGGCGACCAGCATGATGCGCGAGGCGCAGGCAGTTGCCGAAAAACTGGGCGCGTCGTTTCGGATACCGCTGGAAAAACGCATCGAGGGCGCCGCCAAAGTCGGCAAGCACAAGACCTCGATGCTGCAGGATGTGGAAGCCGGCCGTTCCATCGAGATCGATGCGCTGGTGGGATCGGTGGTTGAACTCGGCGTGCTGACCGGCGTGCCCACGCCGACGATTACGGCGGTTTACCAGGCGTCGAAATTACTGGCGCACACCATACAGAACGAGAAAGTGGCGATTCGCGGATTCGAGATTCCGCAGGTGTGATGCGTCGCAGTTCTCGCAGGCGCGACTATGGTGCCCAGAGCACATCCACTTCGCCGAGCGCGAACACCGGAAAATGCAGCTCGTCGGTTTCTTCCCACGCGTGCTCAAGCACATCCAGTTTGCGTGCACCCTGCAACACCAGCACCACATGTTCGCTGCGCTGGATTTCCGCCAGCGTGAGCGTGATGCGCGCCACCGAGGGGCTGGCGGTTGCCGGGGCCGGGATGGCGGCGACACGTTCGTCGTTGTCGGGTGAAAGCAATTCTTCAAGCCGCGGCGTATCGGGAAAGAGTGAAGCAAAGTGGCCGTCGTTGCCCATGCCGAGCAGGACCAGGCTGATGGGTTCGTCGAGCGGCGGCAGGCCCGCGCGCGTTTCGGCTACGCCGGCATCGGCGGTAGCGGCGCTATTTTTCAGCGGAATAAATTCTGCCTGCGCCGGACCGGGCAGGCTCAGGAATTTTCGCCTCAACATGGCGGTGTTGGAGTCAGGTGAGTCTTCGCTTACCCAGCGCTCATCTGCCAGCATGATGCGCACGCGGCTCCAGGGGATATCGAGCTCAGCCACCTTCGGCAGATAGATTTCAGGGGTGCTGCCGCCGGACAATACCAGTGTGGCGTGCTCGTGCTGTTCCAGCGTTTGCGTGAGCGCGCTTTGGACAGCGGCGGCAACGGCGCCGGCCAGTTCGGCCTCATCCTGCATGCGGTGCAGTTTGGGCCCGGGGAAATAGGAATGTGTGTTCATGATTTTTCGGTAAAGCATCGGACGGGGCTCAATTCTGGGTGAAAATCGAGCGACGTGCACATTTAAGAATTGTGGTCCCTTTCGAAAATTTCCGGGAGCTTCTTCGCCGTGGCAACAGATGACAAAGACGCCCGTCTCGGGCAGGAGATCCAATACCTCGGCCGCCTGTTGGGCGAGGTAATCCGTTCAGCCAACGGTGAAGCCATTTTCGAAAAAATCGAGCACATTCGCCAGTTGGCCGTGGCGCTGCGCCGCGATGCGCCCGAAGGCAATCCAGGCGACCTGGAAAGCCAACTTGAACAGGAACTCACGGGACTCAGCATCGAGCAGACCTTGAGCGTGGTGCGCGCGTTCAGTCACTTTTCACTGTTGGCCAATGTGGCCGAGGACCGCCACCAGAATCGCCGGCGCCGTGCGCATCGGCTGGCCGGTTCGGCGCCGCAGCTGGGCAGCCTGCGTCATGCGCTCGATTCGCTTTCTGCGCGCAATATTTCGGTGCCACAGATTCGCGACTGGCTGCAAGGCGTGCGATTGAGCCCGGTGCTGACCGCGCACCCGACCGAAGTGCAGCGCAAGACCGTGCTCGATTGCGAACGCGATATCGCGCGACTCATGACCTTGCTGGAACGCACCGACCTATTGCAGGAAGAGCGTGCTGAAACCGAAGACACGCTGAAGCGCTATGTCCTGCAGCTATGGCAGACCGCGATGCTGCGGCTGTCGCGGCTGCGGGTGATCGACGAAATCGAAAACGGCCTGAGCTTTTATCGCTATACGTTTCTCTCCGAACTGCCGAAAATCTACGGCGATATTGAGCATGCGCTGAATGAGCAATCCGGCGCGGATGAAAAACCTGCAAAGCGCCTGCCGGCATTTTTCCGCATGGGTTCGTGGATCGGCGGCGATCGCGACGGCAATCCCTTCGTCACGGCAGAGACGATGGAAGGCGCGATTCGACGTCAGGCGACGGTCGCCTTCGAACACTACCTGGTCGAAGTCCATCGGCTCGGCGCGGAGCTGTCGATGTCCAGCCGCCTGGTCGGCACTACAGCGGAACTGCAAAAACTTGCCGGCATTTCACAGGACAGTTCGGCGCATCGCCAGGATGAACCCTACCGGCAGGCGTTGATCGGAGTCTATGCGCGGCTGGCTGCGACCATGTCCGCGCTGGCGGGCGCGGAGCCGATCCGGCGTCCGGAAGTGGTGCTGGCGCCGTACCTGAATCCGCAGGAATTTGGCGCCGATTTGGCGGTGATCGCGGAATCGCTGGAAGCAAATCGCGGCGGCGCGCTGGTGACGGGCCGCTTGGCGCAACTGCGCTATGCGGTCGATGTATTCGGCTTTCATTTGGCCTCGCTGGACATGCGGCAAAACTCGGATGTGCACGAAGTCGTGGTCGCGGAGCTGATGTTGAAGGCGGCGGTGTGTCACGACTATCTCGCCCTCGATGAGGCGGGCAGGGTCGAGGTGCTGCTGCGCGAATTGCAGAATCCGCGCGCACTGCGTGTGACTTCGGAGAGCTATAGCGAAGCGACGATCGGCGAATTGAAAATTTTCCAGGCGGCCGCCGACATCAATTCGCGCTTCGGTTCCGAAGCGGTGCCGAACGCCATCATTTCCAAAGCGCAGTCGGTGAGTGATTTACTCGAAGTCGGTTTGCTGCTGAAGGAAACCGGCTCGCTGGTTCGCGGTGACGGAAAAGCCCAACTGAAGATCGCCGTCATTCCCCTGTTTGAAACCATCACCGACCTGCGCGCGGCTGCCGACATCATGCGCGCCGCGTTCGCGCTGCCGCTCTACCGTGAGTGGCTGGACAGCCAGCAGGGCCTGCAGGAAATCATGCTCGGCTATTCGGACAGCAACAAGGATGGTGGCTATCTCACCGCCAACTGGGAGCTGTACCGCGCGCAAAAGGGACTGGTTGACCTGGCGGCGGAATCGAATGTGCGGCTACGGCTTTTTCACGGGCGCGGCGGTACGGTCGGACGCGGTGGTGGCCCGACCTTTGAAGCGATACTCGCGCAACCCGATGGTTGCTCCACGACAGGTCTCCGCATCACTGAACAGGGCGAAGTCATCGCCGCAAAATATTCCGATACCGAACTGGGCCGCCGCAATTTTGAAACGCTGATCTCGGCCGCCATGCTGTCGAATTTTCCGGAGACGGCACGCAACGATTCTCCGCAATGGTGGGAGGCGATGAACCAGCTTTCCGAAAGCGCCTGTGTTGCGTATCGCAAGCTGGTGTTCGAGACGCCGGGCTTCGTCGATTTTTTCCGCAGCGCGACACCCATCGGTGAAATCGCTGGGCTCAATATCGGCAGCCGCCCCGCCTCGCGCAAGGCCTCGCAATCGATCGCCGACCTGCGGGCCATTCCATGGGTGTTCAGCTGGAGCCAGGCGAGGCTGTCGCTTCCGGGCTGGTATGGATTCGGCAGTGCGTTGAG
>JBDTWS010000122.1:0-12323 GCA_040006575.1 Betaproteobacteria bacterium | reverse complement strand
TTGAAAGGCGAGATCGACGTGCCCTCGCTGGCCTGGATTACGCGTGTCGCGGGACAGCCGGGCCTGAGTCTCGACGGCCGGCTGCGCGCCAGCGTTACGGGCGGCGGCACGTTCGGTTCGCCACAGCTCACCGGCCGCGCCACCGGCAGCGCGCTGGCCTTCGGCTGGCCCGACCAGGGCATCAGTTACAAGAACGGCGTGCTCGATGCCGAGTTCAGCGACAACACGCTGGTGGTGAAAAAACTGTCGATGGCCGCCGGCGGCGGTACGCTGGATGCGGAGGGCAAGCTGGCGATTTCCGGCGTGAAATCGACCGGCACGCTGAAAGTGAAAGTGGATAAATTCGAAGCGGTGTCACGGCCCGATCGCCAGGTAGTGGCGACCGGCGAAGGCAACCTGGAGCTCAATGAAAATCGCGTGTCCGTGAACGCGAAGCTGCGCGCCGATCGCGGATTTTTCGAGCTGCCGGAAAAAAGCGACGTGACCATCAGCGACGACATCATCATCATCGGCAAGACGGCTGCTGCGGACAAGAAGGAAAGCAAGATGACCACCCAGGTCAATCTCGATATCGACATGGGACGCGAATTCCGCATTCGCGGTGCGGGACTGACGGGACGTCTCGAAGGCACGTTGCATGTAGCGAGCGCGGGAATTGGCTTGCCACGCGCGGTGGGGACGTTGACCGTGGAGGAAGGCACGTACGCGGTGTATGGACAGAAGCTCGAAATAGAACGTGGTGTACTGACCTTTGCCGGACCGATTCACAACCCCGGCGTCGACTTGTATGCCGTGCGCAAGAATCCGCAGCCTTCGCTGGCGGGCAACACGGTGGAAGCCGGCGTCGAAGTGCGCGGCAGCGCGCTGACGCCGCGCGCGAAACTGGTCTCGTCACCGAATGTGCCGGACACCGAGAAATTATCGTGGCTGGTGCTGGGACGCGGACTGGAAAGTTCCAGCCAGGCGGATTTCAGTTTGCTGTCGACGGCAGCGAGTGGCTTGCTGGGTGGCGGCCAGGGTGCGGCGGTGCAAGCGAAGATTGCGGGAGCACTGGGCGTCGATGAGTTTGGTATCTCGCCACCGGGTGTGGGCCAGGGTGGATTGCTGACGCTGGGGAAAAGAGTCTCCTCGCGATTGTTTGTGGCCTATGAGCAGGGGCTGGGCAAAGTGTCGAACATCCTGAAGGTGCGGTACACATTGTCGAAGCGCTGGGCGATCCAGGCGCAGGCGGGGACGGAGAGCGCGGTGGATGGGCTGTATACGATTTCGTTTGATTGATGTGGGCCGTTGCAGTCGAGTGACGCAGCATCCAGAAACCTACCGGGCCATTCCATGCAAATCGATCCGCACACCAACAGCGCCGCCAACAATTACAAACTGCTGACCAACCTCGTCGTCCCCAGGCCCATCGCGTGGGTCACGTCGCAAAACGCGAACGGCGCCGTCAACCTCGCGCCCTTCAGTTTCTTTAATGCCATCGGCAGTGATCCGCTGTACATCATGATCAGCATCGGCCGTCGCGATGATGGTGGCATGAAAGATACCGCCGCAAATATTTCGGCCGGCCGGGAATTCGTGGTGAACATGGTCACCGAGGATTTACTGCCGGCGATGAATATTTCGGCGGCGGATTTTCCGCCGGATGAGAGCGAAGTTTCAGCGGCGGGCTTGCCGCTGGCGGAATCGGTGAAGATCGGCGTGCCGCGCATCGCACAATCGCAGGTGGCGATGGAATGCATACTGCACAGCCAACAGGCACTGGGGCTTTACACCATTTTCATCGGCGAAGTGGTGATGTTTCATGTCGCCGATCATCTGCTGGGTGAACGCATGCACGTGAACGGCTTCGCGCCGGTGGGAAGGCTGGGCTCGCCTTCGATGTATTGCCGGACGAGTGACCGGTTTGATCTTGCGCGATTGAAGTACAGCGATGTTGCGGAAAAGCAGCCCGACGCAAGTCGCTGATTTTCAAACATGTAAATCAAGCACTGGCGCGGCTTCGCGGGCATTTTTGCCCGGAACACCGCACCGGATGGCGTTCTGGCTATTCGCCACTACCAAGAACTCATTCCTTTCCCTTGGCCATCAGAATCCGGTCGAGATAGCTGATCGCCGAATCCGACTTCATCTGGCCCAGCCAGAAAATCGCTTTCTTGCGATCCTCGCGCGACATCGATTTATCTTCCGCCACCGCGATGAGCGCGCGTGCACCACGATCTTCAGGCAGCTGCGACAACGCGAAAATTGCCTGGTCGCGAACGTGGCGGTCAGTTTCTTTCTGCAGTGCCGCGCGAATCGCATTTTCACTTTCCGCCGCACGGCTTTGCGACAGCCAGAACCAGGCCTGCGATCGCACCTTGGTGTCGCGGTCGGTATTGCCGAGTTGTATGAGGCTGGCGGCGGCTTTCGGCGTGCGCGTCTGCGAGAGTGCGAACGCGGCATGCTCGCGCACCTTGGGCTCGCTGTCGTTGAACATGATGGGCGTGATGATTTCCGCACCTTCATTGCCGCGCACCTGCGCCAGCCAGAAGACGGCATCCTTGCGGTTTTTCATGCTGGCATCGTTGCGGGCAATGCCGGCCAGCGCGTCGCGTGCAGTATTGCCGCGTAGGGTCGCCAGTGCGGCCAGTGCATCACCGCCGACGCGACGGCCCCTTTCTTTCTCCTTGTCTTTTTCCTTTTCTTTTTCCTGCGTGCTGGTGTCCTGCGCGATGACCGATACCAGCCATTTGGCGCTCTCATCGGCGGTGATCCCGGTGATGTCCTGGATCTGCGTTTTGGCATTGACCGCACAACTGGCCGACAGCGCCCGCACACGCTCAAGTTTTCCGCCGGCGAAACGCGCGTAGATGCGCATCTGTTCGGTGGTTTCGTTGCGGCCATGGGTGCCGTAGCCGTAATCCTTTTCGTCGAGCTGGCAGGTGCCCCTCAACACATCAGGCGTCTTTCCGCCGCTCCAGCCGTCGCCGAAGCAACACCAGTTTGGCGCGTTATCGACGGCAGGCACCTGCCAGCTGGCCCAGCCGTCACGCGGCAGTGTGATCGCTGAAGCCAGCGCGCTGCACAACATCAGCGATGAAGCAAGAACGGGCAAGACAAAACTTGAAAATCCGCGATGGTTTTTCATTTCTTTCCCTCCAGCGCAGCATCGATCGCCTGCAGCGCGGCATCACCCCCCATGACCGTCAGCGTGCGCAGCAGCGCGCGTTTTTCTTCGCTGGTCTTGGCGGCGCGATACAGCGTGAGCACACCTTGCTGGTCACCGACAATCAGCATTCCCTGCAGCGCCGCATCACGAATTTGCGGCACCGTAGTGCCCAGGTAAATTTCGCGCAACGCCACGCGTGCGGGCTCGGTGCCGATGATGCCGATGCGGCGCACGGCTTCACCGCGCATGGTGACGTCCCCATTGCCGTCCGCGATCTTGCGCAGGCTGGCGAGATCGCCGGAAATGGCGTAGGCCTCAAGCAGGCTGCGCCCGGGTTTTTGCGTGTCACCCAGTTTGCGCAGCTCTTCAACCGCGCCCATCACGCTCAGCATGCGGATGGCGTTGTTGGCGTCCGCTTCCGATTTGGCGTTGACGGCCGCCTGGTACACCTCGGCCTTGCGCCCGGCGATCATCCATGCTTCGAGGATTTGTTTTCTCACCGCCGTATCGCCGGCGTTGTAGACGTCCTGCAATCCGGCAAGCGCTTTCGCGTTGCCACCGATGCCGATGTTGCGAATGGCTTCGCGGCGCAGCGAGACATCGCCCGATCTGGCTGTGTCCAGCAGGATGGTCTGCGCTTCGGGTTCACCAATCTGGCTCAGCACGAACAGCGCACGCTGCTTGACCAGCGCGCTCTGCGATCCTGCCAGCACGCGCTTGATGATCGGCAATGCACGTTGCGGCGGCTGCGACATCAGTCCCTCCATGGCGGCCAGCGCGAGGCTTTCTTCCTCGGTTGGCGCACGGCGCGCTTCGTTGCGTGCGCGTTTGCCCGCCTCGCGTTCCTCCTGGTCGGCCTTGCGATCCGCTTCGGCTTGCGCCTTGTCGCGCTGCCCCTCCGCCAAATAAATAATACGCGGCGCGTCCGGTGCGAAGAAGGCGTTGGGTGGCGTTGGTGGTGCCATGAGTGTCGCAGGCGTATACGGCGTCACTGGTACGACCGGCGGCGGCGGCGCGGGCATGTTGTAAAAAGATTGGGCGATGGCCGCCTGGCTCATCACCAACATCGACGCCAGGATGGTATGGATGGGATGCATGTGGTTCTCCTTGATTTAAAGCGCCAGCAGCTGCGCGGTGGGGGCGGTGGAGGTCGCGGTGGCCAACCGGGCCTGCATCACTTTCAGTTCAAAATTCAGTTGTGAAAGACCCGCATCAAACTCCCTCTTTTCGGTATGGTTGTCGGCGAGGTTTTCCAGGATCGGGGTGAAGGAACGCAACACTCTCGCAAGACGCGGTTCATTGGCGCGATCGGCAGCGATGGTGTAAAGACGGTTTTGCGCGATGACGCGATCGACCAGCCGCGTGCGCTCGTCGCCGTCGGCGGACCCAAGGTTCGCGAGCTGGCGTTCGGTGCTTGCCAGGTGCCATTGCAGGCCGCGCTCGTAGCGCGAAGCGTCATCCAGGCCGACCGTACGCACCGGCACACCGGCGGGATGGGACACGTCACCCGGCACAACATCGCGATTGGAATAAATACCCAGGCCGATGCTGGTTGCCAGCAGCACCACACCGAATGTGGCCGCGCCGGTGCGCCATTGGAAAGAGCCGAACAGTGAGGCGCGATGGGTGTCGCGGGACGCTGCGCTTTTCTCGCTGCGGGCGGCCTGCTCGAGGCTGGCCCGCCAGCGCCGATGCATTTCCGCCGGGACCAGCACATTGGGTGCGCATGCCGCCGCGTCCAGACCGGCTACCAGCGTGCGCTGGCGCATGGCCAGGTCAGGTTGCGCGGCCAACTCGCGGGTAATTTTTTCGCGCTCAGCCTCGTCGAGGCCATCGCCATAATGATGCAGCAGCAGTTCGTTGTCGGAAATCATGATTCACCTCGCCATACATCCATATCCACTCGAAGTTTTCGCACGGCGCGGAACAGCGCCTGCTTGGTGTTGTTGACGCTGGTGCCCTGGCTCTCGGCAATTTCACCGAGCCGCCAGCCTTCGAGATGCTTCAGCAGGAAGCTCTGTCTTTCCATCGCCGTGAGCCGCTGCATCGCCGTCGCCAGGTCATTGCCCAGCGCGCGGTTGGCGTACTGGTTTTCGGGCGAAGCGGCAGGTGCGGCCGGCGCCAGGTCGGTATCGATTTCTTCCTCCGTTTCCGGGCGGCGCCGGCGCATCAGGTCGATGGCGGCATTGAGCGCGATGCGATGAATCCAGGTATCGAGTTCGGCTTCGCCGCGAAAGTCGTCGCGCTTTCCCCAGGCCTTGAGCAGCGCGTCCTGCACGGCATCGGCAGCGAGGTCCGCGTCGCGGGTGATGCGCAGGCAGGCGTTGTACCAGCGCCCGCTGCGCTCGTTCAGGACGGCGTGAAAGCTGTCTTCGGATTTCGGGCGGCGGGATTGAAGGAAAGCGAACATGCAACCTTAGACGGAACAGGACCCGGAAAAGTTAGCATGCGGGAAAAACTGGGGCTCGGACTGCCTTTGCGGCTACGTCGGGGGTGGCGATCTCGGCCGTCCAGCCGACCTAGGCGGCCGAGGCGGCCTTCGCCGGGTTTGCCTCGGCAGCGCCTGCCACGAACGTCGCCGCATTGGCGCGGCGCAATGTGTTTTTGCCGCCCTGCTTGCCCGCGTACATGGCGGCATCGGCAAACTTGAGCAGGTCAACCGCATCATGGCCGTCGAGCGGCGCCAACACGTAGCCGATGGTGGCGCCGACACTGCACTTTTCCACGCCGAGCGAGAACGGCTCGCGGAAGATGGCCAGAAGCTTGGCGCCCAGCTCCTGCGCCTGGTAGTCACTCTTCAATCCACCTGCCATCACCACGAATTCATCGCCGCCGACGCGCGCGACCACGTCGCCATTGCGCACGGTGGCACGCAGGCGCTGCGCGACCACCGCCAGCATTTCATCGCCCACGTCATGGCCGAACTGGTCGTTGACGGGCTTGAAGCCATCCAGGTCCAGCATGTAGACCGCCAGCAGGTTTTCGGGATTGCAGTTGTGCAATGCGGCGGCCAGCGTGGTGTTGAGACCGCGCCGGTTGAGCAGCCCGGTCAGCGGATCGGTGTGCGCGAGCGAATGCAGGTTGTCGCGCTCCAGCGTGGCGCGTTGCGCGGCAACGTGCATGGCCGCCGAGCGCAAGACGGCGATGCGCATGAAGATAAGCATGTCAAACGTCGCGCCGAATTCGAAGGCGTGCATGGTCCAGAAATTGGCGCCGATCGAGCCGCGCACCACGCCCACCATGACAGCACTCACCAGGAAGTAGCCCGTCCATGCCAGCAGGAAATACGTGCCGACATTGTCGCCTCGTCGCAACCGCGCAATGGCACCGGGGATACCCATCAGCGCGGGCATGAGGCCCAGCGTACTCATGACGATGCTCACGGCGTAGATATCGATCACGTCGGCGGCATGCAGGACGGCGGCGAACGCCAGCAGGCCCGCGCCGATTTTCATCGCCTTGCGCAGGCGCACGCTCATGTCCGATTTCAGCACGTCCTCGATGAAGAGTGCTGTGCCGCAGGCCGCGACCAGTGAAGTGAGCCCCGCCATGTGCCGTTCCAGCCAGAGCGAATCGGTCCACAAATATTGCTGGCCGATGCCGAAAAAATGCACTGAGAACAGGCCGCTGCCGAGGATCAGCAACGCATATTTTCCGTAGAGCATTTCGCGCATGCCGATCCACTGCAACAGGCTGTACAGCAGCAGGCAGACCGGCAGGCTGGAGAGCAGGCCCTGCAGCATCTGCTCGTTGATGGCGCGATTGTGAAAAGCTGAAATCTTGCTCAGCGACATCGGCAGGATCATCGACCCCTGCGTTTCGACACGCAGCATCAGGTCGTAGCTGCCCGGCTTCAGTTCCAGCAGCACGGAATGGGTGCGGCTGCGGATGGGCCGGTCCATGAAGAACTGGGTGTTGCCCAGCACCGCGTGCTGCACGGCCACGCCGTTGCTGATCACATCAACCTCGATGCGGTTCAGCAGGGTGTAATCAAAATCAAGTATCCACTCGCCGTCAGAACTCGGCGGAACCACCAGCGGCACGCGCAGCCAGGCGACTTTCTTGCGCAGGCCCAGTGTTGCGTAGGCGGTCTGGGGCACTTCGAACCCGCCCATCGCGGTGACGGCCTGCTCAAGCGACAGCCTGGCGTCCGGATCGAAACGGAGGGTAACGGCCGGCCAGGCGTCGATGACGGGATGGGCGTCGTTGAGTACGAGCGGTGCCAGCGGCAGCGCCCGCATGACCGTTTGCGCCGCTGCCGGTGCGCTAGCCATGGCTATGGCGAAGGCCATGGCGCAAAGGCTGAAAACAAAAAATACAAGGCCGGCGATCAGCCGGCCGATGCAGGCAATCGAAAACGGTGTCGAATGGGTAAAAGAGTCGTGGTGAGGACGAAGCAGGCGCATCGAATTGCGAGTGACACATACCGTTGAGGTGCGGAAGGGTCAGTATAGGTTATTCACCTTCGGTTGCGCCATGAGCAGCCTCTGCCGCGACCCGTTTGACGAAGTACATATCGATGTCGCCCTTGCCTTTTGCCGCCACCTTGCCGCGGTATTCGCAGTCGAATTCGCCGGCCAGGAGCGCGTAGGTATCGGCTGAAATATTCACGCGTCCACGCTCGCCCGCGCTCTCCATTCGGCTGGCGACGTTGACCGTGTCACCCCAGATGCCGTAGGCAAACTTGGTGGTGCCCACTACGCCGGCCACCACTGCCCCCGAATGAACGCCCGCGCGAACGGCCCATTCGATGGCGGAATCCTGGTTGCGCCCGGCGATCCATTGCTGCATTTCCAGCGCCGCGAGCACACAGCGGCGGGCGTGATCCGCGCATGGCTCGGGAACCCCGGCGGCGGCCATGTACGCATCACCCACCGTGTTGATTTTCTCGAGCCCGTGGCGGGCGACGATGCGGTCGAAGCCCGTATAGATTTCATTGAGTTCATCCACCGTCTTGCTGGCGGGGATGGCCGCGACGATTTTCGTGAAATCGACAATGTCGGTGAACAGGATCGACACATTCTCATGGCGGCGCGGAATGCTTTTGCCGCTGTGTTTCAGTTCATCGGCGATGGCGTCGGGCAGCATGTTGCGCAACAGCACTTCCGAGCGTTCGCGCTCCTGCGCCAGTTCCATGGTGCGTTCATCGACCTGGCGCGCCAGCTCGGTTTTTTGTTCCTCGACGAAGGTGCGGCGCTCGGATTCGAGCCGTCGGCGCTCGCGGCGTGTGCCCAGCAACGCGATATGCATGAACACCAGCATGTCGAAGGTGGCGCCGAACTGGAAAGAATGCATGGTCCAGAAATTCACGTCGACCGATCCCTTGACCACGCCGACCAGGATGGCGCTGCAAAAAAAATATCCCAGCCACGCCAGCATGAAATAGGCCCCCACCTCATCGCCGCGCCGGATGCGTGCGATGGCGCCGGGAAGGCCCATGAGCGCGGGCAGCAATCCCAGCGAACCCATGACGAGGGACACGCCGTATATGTCGATCACATCGGCCGCATGCAACAGGGCGGCCAATGCGAGCAGCGCCGAGAGTATTTTCAGCGCGCGGCGCAGCCAGGGATGGATATCGGCGCGCAGCACCTCCTCGATAAACAGGCCCGTGCCGCACGCGGCGACTAGCGCGGTGATGCCGGCAAGGTGCCGTTCCAGCCACTCATTGTCGGTCCACAAATACATCTCGCCGATGCCGAAAAAATGCACCGAGAACAGCACGCTGCCGGAAATCAGCAATGCATATTTCAGGTACTGGTTTTCCCGAACGCTGATCCACTGCAGCAGGCTGTACATAAGCAGGAACAATCCCAGGCTGGTCAACAGGCCCTGCAGCATCTGTTCGTTCTGCGCGCGCGCGTGAAAAGCGAATGGCTTGCTCAACGTGATGGGCAGGATCATGGCGCCCAGCGTGTCGATGCGCAGCAGCAGTTCCGGCTGCGAACCTGGTGCCAGTGACAGCGGCACCGCGTGCGAGCGGCTGGCCAGCGGACGTTGTGACCACAGGCGTGCATTGCCCAGCTCAATATGGCGCGACACCTTGCCGCCGGTCAGGATATAGACGTCGATGTGATTCAACAGCGTGTAATCGATGTCGAGGATCCATTCGCCGTCACCGGCGGATGATACGGTCAACGGCACACGCAGCCACACGACTTTTTTTCGCAAGCCCAATGTGGCGTAGGCGGATTCGGGTGGACGGAATTCGGCAGCGTGCTGGAGCACCGACTCAATGTTGAAAGTGGCTTCTGGGTCATGTAACAGCGTGACAGCGGGCCAGAGTTCGACGCTGGCGACCCGGTCGTTCAATACGACGGGGTCTGGAGAAGTTGAGGTGGTGGAAGCAACCGCGGCTGGCGGCAATGCGCATGACACTGCGCACAGGATCAGGAGCGGAAATGCATCGCGAACAAAACGAAGCCTGTGCAGCAGGTTGAAGAATCGGGACATGAAGGACGGAAAGGTTGCATCGGGAAAACCCACTGAGTTTACTCAATGGCCGTCACAACATGCGCTTTACTTTGCCGGCGTCGATGCAGTCCAGCTGCCGTGCGTCGTCAACTTGTCCTCGAGCTTGTTCATCCAGTTCGGCGCTTTCGGATCGTCGCTCCACTGCTCCACCATGCAGGCAATATTGCCGCGCACATGTTCGGGCAGCTTGAGCGGCTTGGTCTGGTCCATCATCAGTTTCGTCATCAGCTGGTAGCCGATCAGTCGTGTCAGGAATCGTGAAATCGAAAATTCCGGAAACACCCGGCGTACCAGCCAGTCGATGCCACGAATGCTGAACATCAGCAGCAGGAACAGGAACAGTGATGCGGCTCTCACCGGGCCGGTGAGGCCTAAATCGCGGGAGGTGGACCAGCCGCATAAAAAACGCGTCATTAATTCCGGGAACGGTTTTGCCACCGCAAAGGGAATGACGCGCGACATGGCGTTCATCAATGCGTGCCCCAGCGAAGGCCGCGGATCGGGGTGAAGGATTGGGTTGGGAGGACGATCAGCGCGACCGCGCGCTTGCATGGTGGCGAACAGCGCCTCTGCGTCCACCATCGTGTCGACCATCAGTTCGCGCCGGATGCCGAGTATGTGGCCGGCCACATTCCACGCGTGCAGGTACGCTTCCTCGTCGGCCTGTGGCAGTCCCAGCCCCAGCTTGCGCATGCTGCGCAGGAACACGTAGCTGAAGGTGAGCAGTGTGTAGGCGAGTTCTTCCTGGTTGCAGGGCAATCCTTCCTCGCCCGTTTTCCAGCCGTGTGCGAACAGCGCCTGGTGCATGGTTTTGGCGCCCAGCAATCCGGGTAACGGCGGCACCACACCTGCGCCGACCGTGTTTTGTTCGGCACCCAGTGCGCTCACGGCATCGGCCGGACTTTCGCGCAGGATCAGGTTGCGAATGGTGGCGTGGATCAACCGCACCTTGAGGATTTGCGCGATGCCGCTGCCATCAGGCGAGAGCAGCCCGCCCTTCATCATCACGGGAAACACCATGGCGCCGGTGGAACGGATGCGGTATTCGGTGTGCTCTTCCAGCTGGCCGGTGGTGTGCAGTACGGCGGCGAGATCGGGAATGACGTAACACTCCGGCAGGCTCGAACAAAACAAAAGCGTGACCGACAGCGCACCGTACTCCATGAACAGGGCTTCGGCCCGCTCGATCTTGTCGTGATCGGCCCAGTCTGGCAGCGCCTGGCCGGCCTGCAGATACGCTTGCAGCGGCGCTGAAATATCCGGGGCGAAACCGCTCGGCGCCTGCCAGGTCGCCACGCCCTTGTTGTCGGGCCATTGCGGAAAAATGCTGGTGACGGCCGCGAGTTTTTGCCAGTGGTCGGACCATTGCGCGGCTGCAGCCGCCACCGCCCCCGGCGCAGTGCCCGTGCCGGGCGTGGCCTCGGTTGGTGTGTGCAACGCCGCTAAAAGCGGCTGCTCCCATGGGCCGAGAATATCGGCGATGGTTTTGTCGGCCAGTGCATCGGCGCTGTATTGCATGCGGTCCAGCTGGTCCCCACGCGAGTCATTGGCGGCTGTCGTCATCTTTTCACTTTATTATTTTGCGTTGGTCGTTGTGTTGCACTTCTGCTCGATCAACGTTGTTTCCCCCGGCCAGCGCGAATCGCGCGCCTGCCCCTGAATTCAAGCTCGTAATCTACCGCAAACAAAGCGGTGACGGCCACGGCGTCATCTGTGCGGTGGACGCGAGGCCTGCCTCCGCGAACACGATCACGCTTCGACGGCGCCAATCCCGCCGCTCACTCCATGCGAAACCGGAAAAAATACGGCACGCTGTTCGGAGGGAAAACCGCTGTCACGTTCTTGCGCATGGCCCACGGAATAATGGACTGGTGCAGCGGGATGACCGGCAATTCGCTTTTCACGATCATCAGCGCATCGCGAATAAAAACATCGCGGCGCTTCAGGTCGTTTTCGACGCGCGCCTGGTCGATAAGATAGTCGAGCTTCGGGTTGGTGTAACGCCCGTAATTGCCTTCGCCGCTGCCGTTCTTGTCACCCACGGCGGTGTGCAGGGTGAACTGCAAGGTGTAAAGCGCATCCGCCGTCGGCGTGCCCCAGCTCAGCAGGTAAAAACTGGTATCGAATTTCTGCAGCTTGCCGAAAAAATTGGCGGTGGGCACGACGTTCGGTGTGACCTTGATTCCTATCTGCGCCAGCATCGGTGGAATAGCCTGGCAGATGTCGGCGGCGGGCTGGTTGCCGCCGCAATCTAGCGTCACTTCAAAGCCGTTGGGATAGCCGGCGTCGGCAATCAATTTCTTCGCCTGCTCGCGATCCACCGGCAGGCGCTCGTCGGCTTCCTTCGAATAGCCCTGCTCGGTCGGCGTGACCAGCGAGCCGATCGGATGCGACAGGTTGCGCATGACCTTGCTCTTGATGGCCTGCACGTCGATGGCGTGCGCGATGGCGCGACGCACCCTCACGTCCTGGAACGGATTTTTCTTTTTCACATTCGAATACAGCAATTCATCGCGCTGGATATCGAACACCAAATATTGCACGCGCTGTTCCGGGCTCTCGATCACCTTCACTTCCGGCGTGGCCTTGAGGCGCGCGATATCCTGCGGCGGCGGATCGTTGATGAAATCGACTTCGCCCGACATCAGCGCCGCCACGCGCGTGGCGTTCGACTTGATGGGCAGCAGGATCACCTCGTCGA
>JBDTWS010000121.1:0-12403 GCA_040006575.1 Betaproteobacteria bacterium | reverse complement strand
TGGACCAGAGCTCGGCCAGCTGGCGCTGGGCCTGCTCGCCGGAATTGAATTTGTAGGTAATGATGAGCGGCTTGCCATCGGGTGTCTCGCGAATGCCATCACCGTCGCGATCAATGTAGCCGTACATGTCGAGCAGCGCCTTGGCCCTGGACAAATTGTGATCGAGATAGGCGCCCGACTTGAAATTGGGATCGTAGCCGACGATGCCCGGCGGCACCGGCGACTGCGCCGGGATGGCCTGCTTCCTGCGAATGATGTCGATCTCCTGTGCGCGATCATGCGCCAGCACCAGCGCGCGCCGCAGCGCCACGCGGTCAGGCGTGTAGCCGCCGATGAGCGGATCATTCATGTTGAACAAGTCGTAAGTAAATTCCATCTGCTCTTCGCGAAATACCGATGCACCACGCTTCTGCATATTCGGCGCGAGCTTGCCGTTGGGCAAGATCTGCTCGATAAATTCGAACGGCGTTTCCTCCAGGAAATCATGTTCCATGTTCACGAACGCCAGGTAGCGCGGCTGTTCCTGTTCGATGGGATAGATTTCGACGCGGTCGATCAGCGGCAGGGTCTTGCCCGCAAGCGCCTTGACGGCTTCTCGGTCCCACGGATCGTTGGGATCGGCGAACTCGGTGGACATGGTGTGGCCGCGATAGCCGGGGTTTTTTTCGAGCACGATCTTCGAGCGGCGCGTCCATTCAGCCAGCAGATAAGGACCGGTGCCAACCGGATGCGCGAAGGTGTCGTCCTTGTATTTTTCAATCACTTCACGCGCCACCGGCACCACGTTGGGCATGGCGAGGAAATACAGGAAGTTGTAGTCAGGGGATTTGAGGCGGAACTGGATCGTGTATTTGTCGAGGAGCTTGATGCCTTCGACCGGCGTGTCGTAATCGAACTTGCCGGCCTTCTTGGATTTCTCGGTCAGTTCATCGAGGCCGACAATCTTGTTTTCAAACAGCCACTCGTAAGGCGAGCGATTGGCAGGATCGCGAAAGCGGCGGATGCCGTATTCGACATCCTTGGCAACCAGTTCGCGGCGTTGGCCGTTGAATGCCGCATCGTCCGCAAAGTAAATGCCGCGCTTGAGGCGGAACGTGTAGCGTGTGCCGTTTTCCTCGGGCTCCGGTACTGCTTCCACAATCTGCGGGATCAAACGCACGGGGCGCGCCAGCCAGTCATAGGTCAGCAGCGATTCGAAAATGTTCTCGCAGATGCCCACTGAATACCGGTCATACACCTTCATCGGATCGAAGCCGGTTTCGGCCGTACGGAAGGCATAACGCAGGACTTTTTTCTCGGCCGCCACCGCCGCACCGGCGTAACCCGACGCAATCGTCGCGAAGGCCATCATCGCCAAAACCAGGTATTTATTGATCAACCGAAACTGCACTACAAACCTCTGTTTTGACTGGGAAATTCAATCGGCAATTATACCTGTGGAGACTTCACCTTGACCGTTCTAGCGGGTGGTTCTCTTGCTTTCGTCGATGTCCAGATACCACCAGACCTGGTTGTACATCGGGTGTTTTTTGTAACCGACGACCCAGGGTTGCGCCACTTCGCTGCGCAGGCGGTGGGTCTGGGGCAGCCATGGCGCAAAGGCAGCGGCGATGCGGCTCATTTCCGAATAGATCTTGTTGCGCTCGGCCGACGGTGGCATCTTGCGGGCGCGCTCGTACAACTCGTCAAACGGCTTGTACTTGAAATTGGAGTAATTGCTTTGGCCGGCATTGGGGCCATAGAGGTTCTGCAGGAAATTCTCGCCGTCGGGATAGTCCGCACTCCACGCCAGCTGCCACATGGCCAGTTTGCCCGCCTTCGCTTCCTTGTTGAGGTCGGGCCATTTGGCAATCTTGAATTTGGCGCGGATGCCGATCGCATCGAGATTCTTTTTCCATAGCTCGCCGAACTGCTTGTTGGAGGTATCAGGTTCGTTGGCGATGGTGATTTCCAGCCTGCGGCCATCGGGGAATTCGCGATAGCCGTCGCCATCCTTATCCAGATAGCCGTACATATCGAGCAATGCGCGCGCCTTGGCGGGTTCGTAAGTCATCTGCCCGATACGGAACGCGGGATCGTATCCGGCCACACCCGGCGGGATGCCCGATTCCGCCTTCACCGCGCCGCCGCTGCGCACGATGTTGATGTCCTCGTTGTAGTTGTAGGCCAGCGAAATGGCGCGCCGCAAGGCGACCTTGTCCGGTGTGTAGCCGCCAAGCACTGGGTCGTCCATGTTGAAGTAACAGTACACGAGGTCGGTCGAGACAAATCGCTCGCCGCGAATGCCCATCTTGGCCAGGTTGGGCGCCAGCTTGCCACCCGGAAACGCAAAGCCCGCGAACTCGACAGGCACGTTGACGTAATCGGTTTCGCCATTGAGAAACGACAGCCAGCGCGGTTGTGATTCCTCGACGATGGTGACCTCGATGCGATCCACGATCGGCACCTTGCGGCCCTTCATCTGCGCGTAGATGGCCTGGAATTCAGGATCATCTCCGGGGGTGGCTTCGTAAAACTCCTCACGAAAATTGGGATTTTTCTCCAGCACGATCTTGTGCGAACGTTTCCATTCCACCAGTTGATAGGGGCCGGTGCCGATCGGATGCGCCCCCGGATCGGGCAGGTATTTTTCAATCACCTCGCGCGCGATGCCACCCGTCTGGCTGGTGGCGAAGATGTAAAGAAAGTTGTAGTCGGTTTCCTTGAGATGAACCTTGAGCGTGTATTTGTCCGGTGTTTCGATGCCCGCAACAGGCGCGTCGTAATCGTATTTGCCGGTTTTCTTGGCGGCCGCCGCGGCCTCATCGCCACCCACGATTTTTCCCTCTACATACCAGAGCCACGGCGAACGCAATTTCGGATCGTACAAACGCCTGAGGCTGTATGCGTAATCGTAGGAAGTCAGCTCGCGCTTCCTGCCTTCAAAGACCGGATCGTTCGAGAAATAGACGCCGGGTTTCAGCTTGAACGTGTAGAGCTTTCCATCGTCGGTAATTTCCGGCATGGCGACTGCGGTATTGGGCCGCAGTTCGGCGGGACGCGCGAGGTAGTCGTACTTGAGCAGCGGCTCGAAGATCGCGTCGTTGATGGTGTTCGAGTACAGGTCCGAGGCGACATGCGGGTCGAGCGTGGTCTCCGCACTCAGGAAAGCATGCTTGATGACCTTGATCGGTGCAGCGATGACGGCGTGGAAACACGGTGCCGCCAGCAGCAATGCCGCGAGCCCGCACCGCCAAGACCACGAAGTCGGGCGCGCGAACTTCATTTAGCGGCGAGGTATTTTTTCTGGACGTCGAGATCGATATCGACATACTTCCACCAGTTTTGCGACTGCACCAGCGGCCGGCGGAAACCGACCACATACGGGTACCAGAGATCGGTGCCGATGCGGTGCACATTTATTTTCCATGGCGCATAGGCAACAATGAGCCGCGCCATTTCCTGATAGAGCTTGGTGCGTTCAGGCGTATCCGGCATTTGCACGGCTCTCTCAAAAAGCGCGTCGTACTCCTTCAACTGGAAACGCGCCTGGTTGCCCTTCTGGCCGGCATTCGGACCATAGAGCGATACCAGCCAGGTCTCTGCGTCCGGCGCACTGGCGGAACCACCCAGTTGCCACATCATCAACTTGCCTGCGTAGGATTCCTTCAGCAGGTCGGGCCAGCGGGCCTTGCGAAACTCGATGCGCAGTCCGATATCGTCCATCGAGCGTTTCCACATTTCATCGATCTGCTTGTCGCGGTCGGTGGGCGTGGAATTGTTTTTCAGAATGAGCGGCGAGCCGTCGGGCAGGGTACGGTAGCCATCAACGCCACGCTTGTAACCGTACATGTCGAGCAGCGCATTAGCCTTGGAAGGACTGTATTCATTTGCGCTGGTGCGGAACGCCGGGTCATATCCCGCTACGCCGGGACTGTACGGCGTCTGCGCGGGGATCGCCTGGTTCTTGCGGATCACACTGATTTCGTCCTGCGTTTTGTATGCCAGCGTGATCGCGCGCCGCAGCGCAATTTTTTCCTGCGTATAGCCACCCACTACCGGGTTGGTCATGTTGAAATACAAATAGGTAAGGTCAAGCAGTGGCACTTGCGCAAACTGGATGCCCTGTTTTTTCAGGTTGGGCGCGAGCTGGTTGTTCGGCACCGCCACATTGGCAAATTCCTCGGGCATGCGCCATAACAAATCCTGTCCGCCACCGAGAAACGAAACCATGCGCGGCTGCATTTCCTCGATGATCGAGACTTCAATTCGGTCGATCATCGGCAGGCGGCGGCCTTTGAACCTGGCCAGCATCTGCTCGGCTTCGACGTCGCCGGGTGCCGGCTCACCGTCGTAATACGATTCACGAAAATTCGGATTCGGCTCGAGGATCATCTTCGAGGAACGCCGCCATGAGGTCATGCGAAACGGGCCTGTACCCACCGGGTGCGAGCCGATATCGGTGCCATATTTTTCTGCCACTTCGCGGGCCACGGCGCAGGCCACGCGGCAGTCCGCAAGCTGGTAAATAAAAGCGGGCTTCGGATTGATGAGCTTGATCTGGAAGGTGTAGCGGTCCAGCGTTTTCAGGCCTTCGAGTGGCGCATCGTAATCGAGCTTGTTGGCCTTGCGGGCACGCGCGACGTACTCATCCGAACCCACAATAAATCCCTCGACTTCTGACAGCAACGGCGCGGTGAGCGACGGATCGAAAAGCCGCTTCATCGTATAGACATAGTCTTCGGCCACCAACTCGCGCTTCTTGCCGCCAAATGCTTCGTCGTCGGCGAAATAAATGCCCGGCTTCACGCGGAAGGTGAAGGTGCGGAAGTCCGCCGACACTTCGGGCAAGGCGACGATGGTGTTTGCTTTCAATTTTGCCGGGCGCGCGAGGTAGTCATAGCTCATGGGCGCATCGAATATCGCGTTGTTGACGATATTGGAATAGACGTCGGCGACTTTCTGCGGATCAAGTGTCGTCTCGGCAATCTCGAAGGCGTAGCGCAATACCTTCAACTCTTTCTGCGAATCGGCAGGCTTTGCGCTGCGCGCAGATTCCTGCTCTGCACCGACTGCCGTGCCGGAAAGCAGCGCGAAAATAATTCCCGATGAGATCAGTTGCTTCATTGTTTTGCCAACCACGCTTTTTGTTTATCCAGGTCGATATCCACAAAACGCCAGAACGTGCTGCCCTGGATCAACGGCCGTCGATAACCGACAACATAGGGATACCAGAGGTCGGTAAGAATGCGGTGAATGTTGATCTTCCACGGCGCGTACGCGACGATGATCCTTGCCATGTCTTCATAGAGCTTCGTGCGCTCCGGCGTATCCGCCAAAAGCACCGCTTTTTCGTAGGCGTCATCGTATTCCTTGACCTTGAAGCGCCCGCGATTACCCTTGAAGCCGGCATTGGGACTGTAGAGCGAGGTCAGCCAGGTATCCGCATCGGGCGATGCGGCTGAGCCGCCGAGGAACCACATCATCAGCTTGCCCGCGTTGGACTCTTTCAACAGGTCGGGCCAGCGCGCCTTGCGGACGGTCATGTTGATACCGATGTCGTCCATGCTGCGCTTCCACAACTCATCGAACTGCTGGTCGCGCGCAGTGGGCGTGGAGTTGTAACGCAGCACCAGCGGGCCGCCGTCGGGCATTTCACGGTAACCATCACCGTCGCGGTCGATATAGCCGTACATATCCAGCAGCGCCTTGGCCTTGGCGGTGTTGTATTCGTTGGCGCTGGTCTTGAAATTGGGATCGTATCCAGCCACACCCGGTGAATACGGCGTATGCGCCAGCATTGCCTGGTTTTTCCAGATCACGCTGATTTCCTCGCGGGTGCGATAGGCCAGCGTGATGGCGCGCCGCAGCGCAACCTTGTCGGGCGTGTAGCCGCCGACAATCGGATCTTCCATGTTGAAATAGGTGTACATCAGGTCCAGGCCAGGCACCTGCGCAAACTCGATGCCCTTCTTTTTCAGGTTGGGCGCCAGCTGGTTGTTGGGGATGATGGTGTTGGCAAATTCCGGTGGCATGCGGAATGACAGGTCGGTCTCGTTGTTCAGGAACGCCAACAGACGTGGCTGTATTTCCTCGACGATGGATATCTCGATGCGCCCGACTTGCGGCAGCCGCTTGCCTTTCATCTTCACCAGGATGGCCTGAGCCTCGGCGTCACCGGGCGCGGGTTCACCGGAAAAATATTCTTCGCGAAAATTCGGATTGGGCACGAATGTCATGCGCGACGCGCGACGCCACGTTTCAAGCTGGTATGCGCCGGTGCCCACCGGGTGCGAGCCGACGTCATCCTTGTATTTTTCCACCACCTCGCGTGCGACTGCGCAGGCGACGCGACAGTCGGCCAGGTTGTAGATGAAAGTGTACTTGGGCTTGGTGAGCTTTATCTGGAAGGTATAGCGATCAATCGCCCGCAGCCCTTCCATCGGCGCGTCGTAGTCCATCCTGTCGCTGGCGCGAACGCGTTTCATCAGTTCTTCCGCGCCCAGGATGGTGTCCTCCACTTCACCCAGCAAAGGGGCGGACAGCTTGGGATCGAACAGGCGCTTGATCGAGTAAACATAGTCCTCGGCCACCAGTTCACGCTTCTTGCCGCCGAACGCCTCGTTGTCGGCGAAATAAATGCCCGGCTTCACCCGGAAAGTCAGTGTCTTCTGGTCAGCCGATACTTCGGGCATGGCCACCAGCGTGTTCGGGACCAGTTTCAGCGGCCGCGCGAGGTAGTCATAACGCAGGGGGGTGTCGAAGATGCCGTCGACGACAATATTGGAATAGACGTCGCTGATTTTTTGCGGATCGAGCGTAGTTTCAGCGACTTCGAATGAATAGCGCAGGACTTTGGCCGGGTCGGGCTGTGCGAAACCGGGCTGCGAAAGTGTCAGTGCCACAACAGGCACTGCGACGCCCCGCAAAAAATGACCCAGTCGACTTCGCATCGGTAACCACTCCTTTGCAGCGCACGCGGCAAAAGCGCCGGTAAAAAGCGCGCTAACTATAACCCAATCCTCCGCTACCAGCGGCAACCAAACACGCCAGAAAATCGCCGTTTGTCCCATCTTTTCCGAAAAACGGACAAGTTTCCTTGTTTTCGGAAATTGACTTGCCCCGCTGGAGGAAATGGACCGGCGCCGAAGGAATCAGCACAGCGGGATGGGATAAACTGGGCGCCTTGTTCGCGAGGAGAGAAACATCCATGGGCTTTCTTGATAATAAAAAATTCCTGATCACCGGGCTGCTGTCGAGCCGGTCGATTGCGTACGGCGTGGCCAAAGCCATGAAACGCGAGGGTGCGGAACTGGCATTCACCTACGCCGGTGAGGGTTTGCGCGCCCGCGTGGAAAAACTGGCGCCCGATTTCGACGGCAAGATCATCCTGCCTTGCGACGTGTCGAGCGACGATGAGATCAACAATTGCTTTGCCGAACTGGGCAAGCACTGGGACGGGCTGGACGGCTTTGTGCACGCCATCGCCTTCGCCCCGCGCGAAGCGATCGCAGGTGACTTTCTCGAGGGACTTTCGCGCGAAAGCTTTCGCATCGCCCACGATATTTCCAGCTATAGCTACGCAGCTATGGCCAAGGCCGCGCTGCCAATGATGGAAGGCCGCAACGGCGCCATGCTCACCCTCTCCTACCTGGGCGCCGAACGTGTGGTGCCCAGCTACAACACCATGGGTGCCGCCAAAGCCAGCCTTGAAGCGGTGACCCGTTATATCGCCGCCAGTGTCGGCCCCAAGGGCATTCGCGCCAACGCGATTTCAGCCGGACCGATCAAGACACTCGCGGCCGCCGGCATCGGTGGCTTCGGCAAGATGCTGGCTTTTTTTGAAGAGCAGGCGCCGTTGCGCAGGAATGTGACTCAGGAGGAAGTGGGCAATGTGGCCGCTTTCTTGATGAGCGACCTCGCCAGCGCGGTGACGGGCGAAATCACCTATGTCGATTGCGGCTTCAATGTAATAGCGAGCGGCATGCCAAGGGGCGAGTGAGTTCGGTTGAAGTGTTCCGTTAGCCCGCTTCGAAACACGCATATCGCCATTCTGCGCGCCTCTCCAGCCACTTTCGGCTGGTGTGCCGCGCCAGGGCTTGAGTTTCAATCTTAAATCAGGAGTGTTTTCTTGAAAAACCTGGATCAGAAAGTCGCCGTCATTACCGGCGCTGCCAGCGGGCTTGGCCGTGCCTTCGCGGACAAGGCGTCCTCGCAAAACATGAAGCTGGTGCTGTCCGACGTGCGCGATGCGCCGTTGCAGCAGGCACTCAGGGAATTGAAAGACCAGGGCGCCAATGCGGTCGCGCTGGCGGGCGACGTCTCCAAGGCAGCCGACATCGAGGCGCTGGCCAAGCTCGCCATGGACAGTTTCGGCGCCGTGCATTGCCTGTTCAACAACGCCGGCGTGGGTTCAGGCGGCCTGGTGTGGGAAAGCACGGTCAAGGATTGGGAATGGGTGCTGAACGTGAACCTGTGGGGCGTCATCCACGGCGTTCGCATCTTCACGCCGTTGATGCTGGAAAGCGCGAAAAAAGACCCGGATTACGAAGGCCATATCGTCAACGTGGCGTCGATCGCCGGGCTGATTTCGCCGCCGCTGATGGGCGTGTACAACGTCAGCAAGCACGCGGTGGTGGCGCTGTCGGAATCGCTGTATCACGATCTCGCCAAGACCGAACCGCGCATTCATGCGTCGGTGCTCTGCCCTGGCTTCACGCCGACCGGCATCTCGCATTCGCATGTTTCGCGTCCGGACGATATGAAAAATGCCGGGCCGCCCAGTGCTTCCATGCTGGAAGCGCAGCAACTGGTGGCGAAAGCGGTGAGCGGCGGCAAGCTCACGGCAGTCGATGTGGCCGAGCAGACTTTCCAGGCGATCCGCGACGACCGCTTCTACATCATGACGCACCAGCGCTTCATGCCACTGGTGCAGGCGCGCCTGGATGATCTCGGCGAAATGCGCAATCCGGGCGATATGTTCGGACTGCGCGGCTAATTACTTTCCACATTCGACTTTCCACATTCCACATTCAGCGGCATCACGAATAAAAAAGACGGCCATGGCCGTCTTTTTCATTTCCGGTTCAAAGCCGGGGCGAGACGATGTTACTTGTCCGCCTTCTTCTCCAGCGCGTCCTTGGAAATTGAAACGTCCGACTTGGCGCGCATCTGCGCCAGGACCGACATCATTTCCTGCTGCGTCTGCGCCTGCGCGACGCGGGTGCTGGTGGCTTTCAGCTTGGCCTCATCGGCGACCGGCGCATCGATTATTTTCGCGACCTGGATGAGGCTGAAACCACCGCCCGGATTTTCCGTGCCTGCATAGGCAGGAATGGTCTTGGCCTCGAGCTTCATCGCCGCGTCAATCACCGGCGGCGGCAAGCCACCCGGGTTGCTGCGGCTGACGGCCAGCAACGTCGGCCACTTCAAGTCCGCTACCGGTTTGCCTGCCTTGAGTGCGGCGAGCTTGGCCTCGCCGTCCTGCTTGGCGAGCTTGCCGGCCTCGTCACGCGTGAGCTTGGCGATGATGGCTTTTTCCACTTCGGCCAGGGGACGAATGCTGGACGGCTTGTGCTCCAGCATGCGCGCAACGACCAGCGTGTTCGGCGCCGTTTCAACCGCCTCGGTATTGCGCTTGTTCTTCACCACTTCATCCGAAAACAGCGCCGTGTTCAGCTTGGGATTGTTGAACGGCGGTTGCGCGCCCTGGCCTTTTGAAATCCATGGGCCCTGGCGAACAGCGAGGCCGGCAGCTTCGGCGGCGGCCTTCAGGCTGGCCGATTGTTCGTAGGCCGCGTTGGTGAATTTCTCGGCGACTTCCCCAAACTTGCGTGCGGCTTTCTGCTTCTTCAGCTCGGCCTCGATTTCGGGTGTTGCTTCAGCAACCGGCTTGCCCTTCTCGGGGCGGATGTCCGTAACCATGATGATGTGATAGCCGAAATCGGTGAGCACCGGGCCAACCAGCTCGCCCTTCTTGGCAGCGAACGCGGCTTCGTCGAACTGCTTCACCATCACGCCGCGGCTGAAGAAACCCAGGTCACCACCGGCGGCGCCTGAGCCGGGATCCTGCGAATTTTTCTTGGCGAGTTCGGCAAAGGCCTTGGGATTTTTCTGCAATTGCGCCATCAGGTCATCGATCTTTGCCTTGGCTTCCTTCTTGGCGGCTTCCGTGGCTGTGGGCGGCGCATTGATCAGGATGTGGCTGGCCTTGCGCTCTTCCTTCTGCACATAGCGGCTGGCATTGGCGTCGTAGTACTCCTTGACCTCCGCTGCCGTCACTTGCGCGAACGGCGCCAGCGTGTCGTTGGAGAGTTCGACGTATTCGGCTTTCACCTGTTCGGGAATCGTGTATTCCAGTTGATGTGAGTCGTAGTAGGCCTTGGCCTGCTCGGCCGTCACCTTGACCTGCGCGGTGAATTGCTCCGGCGTAACGTTGATCATGGCGATCTCACGCGATTGCTCGGACGCCAGCAGGTAGCCCTTCACACTGGTTTTTGCGGTGATGCTGGTATTGGCGATGCTGCCCGCAAAGCGCGCGCGCTCCATGTCCTTGCGCAACATTTGCTCAAACATCGGAGCGGTCTGGCCGCTGGCCTGAAGATAGGTTTGATAACGCGTCGGCGAGAACTTGCCGTTGTCCTGGAAGGTAGCCTCATTGGCGATGCGGTCACGCAACGCCTCGTCGCTGACTTTGATGCCGGTAGCTTGCGAGGCTTTGACAAACAGCTTCTGGTCGATCAGTTGGTCGAGGATGGACTTGCGCAATTCCGGATTGTCCATGATCGACGCATCGATGCTGGGCCCGAACTGGCGCTTGAACTGTTCAAGCTGGTTGCGCACGGCTTCGTTGAATTCGGCGCCGGTAATTTTTTCGCTGCCGACCGACGCGACCGTGTCCTGGCCCGGCGACGTTTTTATGTAGGATTCGATGCCCCACATTGCGAACGGTATGGTAATGAGCGCCAGGATGAGCTTGGCGACCCAGGTTTTGGTCATGATGCGGATGGTTTCTAGCATGGTGGTTCTAGCCTGACTTTTGCGTAGATGATGGTATGCGCCGGGATCGGGCTGCATTCCAATAAAATTAAGGGTTAAACAAGAGAAAAAACGCGGCTGGATTGTAAACAAAACCAACCGCTCGCAGCGCCTCACGTGCCGGATCAAGCCCGACATTTTACAACGATTCACGCATGGGCCGCCATTGCGCAAGCCGCATGATGGAAAATCCTGTCAGCGCCTGAAAAAGCCGCACGCGATCGCGGTAGCGACCAGTGCGAACTTCACTATATTGCGGCACGCAGTAGGCATAAAATTGCGGATACATGCGACCGATCGGCGACGGATCATGAGAAGCGCTCCTGACCCTAGGGCAAGAGTACCGCCCCGGCCAATATGACGCACCCGAACTCTCAAGGATTTCCCATGTTGACCCATTCCAATTCACGACACTTCATCTTCGCTGTCTGCACGTCAATCATGATCTGCGTGGCAGCGCCTGCCAGGGCCGCAGCACCACTGATGGCGCCGATCAACGGGGCGAAGAATGTCAGCTCAAAATTCGACATCAGGAGCAAGCCAGCCGTCGTCGCGATTAATCGCGCAGCGCTGGCCGCCCTACGTACCAACGATGAGGTTCAGTTCACAATGCCCGACGGTACGCAATATTCCGTTCTGTTTGACCGGATAGAGGACCATGGTGGTGGCATTCGCTCGACTGTGGGTTACCTGAAGCAATATGGCAAAGATTTTCGCGTGATCATCACCACGGGGCCTGATGGTACGTTCGGTTCCATCCTCACACCTGCGGCCAATTACCGAATCGTGCCAGGAACTGACGGGCAAGACTTGCTCGTGAACATGACGGAAGAAAACAAGCTTGTCCCTTTCATCAACCTTGGCGACGACAGCCGGCGGGTGCCGGACGAACCTGCCAGCGGTAAGCCCGCGGGTCTGTCCTCGATAAATGCAAGGGCCGGTGACACGGAAACCAGCATCTCATTAGTTACCCCCACTCCACAGGCGACAGTGGACTTGATGGTTGTGTACTCCACTGGCTTTGCTGCAAGACTGGGATCGGGATTGATGACTCGCCTCTACAACTTGGTCACTGCCGCCAATACTGCCTATGCGGACAGCGAAGTTGCCATTACCCTACGCCTGGTGAACGCCACCATGGTGAATTACATCGACACCGACGATGACGGCGACGCACTCGACGCAATCACTCCCGTAAGCGGCGGCGGCACGGGCGTGTTTGCCAACATTGAATCTATCCGCAATGCCAACGGCGCCGACATGGTTTCGTTTATGCGGACCGGCTCCGATTTTGGCGGCCACGGCGTCGCTTGGCTCACGACCTCTGCAACACCGCAAGCTGTGCGCATGTACTCGGTGGTAACCGGCTGTGTGGTGGGTTGCGATT
>JBDTWS010000120.1:0-12434 GCA_040006575.1 Betaproteobacteria bacterium | reverse complement strand
GCCCACATCGGCGCATAGGCTACGTGATCCGCGATGAATCCCAGCTGTGTCTCGATGCCATACGGCGGCGTATTCTTGATACCTTTGATTTGCGAAACCACATATTCATTGCCTAAGGAAACACGCGCATCGGTAGGTGCGGTTTGAATCAGCTTCGCGCCATGCGGCAGTTTTTTAACGTAGCTGGGACGACCGCCCTCGTTATAGAAGAAGGGGGTTTCGGCCAGGTCAATCGCTTCATGATGTTTTTCTTCGATGAATACCGGTAAAGCGAATTTCATTTCAGACATTCTTGTTCTCCCTTTCGTTGTATAGCGTGTTGATGCATTGAATGTGGCCAGGTTGAGGCATCCCGGGTTTCGCGGACGGTCATGCGTCATTCTCGCTATCTGCGCCTGGGCGAGGCCACTTCTCCAAGTGAATCCCCTCCTCGCGTGACCCCGAAATACGGGTCATTTAACTCAATGCGGCATCAACCCACTCGTGACAACGACGGCGCCAGGCCATCGCGCAGTATCGAAGCAATCGCGTCCGCCGAAACCGGGCGACTGTAAAAATATCCCTGCAATTCATCGCAGGCTTCGTCTTTCAGGAATTGCGCCTGCGCCGCAGTCTCCACGCCCTCGGCAATGACTTTCATATTCAGTCGTTTCGCGATGCCGATGATAGTCCGGGTGATTTCCTGCGCGTGGTGTCCCGGTCTTAGTTCGCGGACAAACGACTGGTCGATTTTCAGGTTGTCGATGGGAAAAGTACCGAGATAGGCCAACGAGCTGTAGCCGGTACCGAAGTCGTCGATGGCGATGCTGACGCCAAGCGCCTTGACCGCGTGCAGGGTGACGGCGGCGCTGTTCGCGTCTTTGATCAGCGAGCCCTCCGTGATTTCAATTTCCAGGTAGCGTGGGTCGAGTGCGGAGGCGGCCAGTGCGTTTCGGATCCGCGAAAGAAACTGGGCGTCTTCGAATTCCAGCGCCGATACATTGACGGCCACCGGGACAGCCGGCAGCCCGGCAGCCTGCCAGGCCTTGTTCTGCAGGCATGCGGTGCGCAATGCCCAATCACCGATGGCGCTGATGACACCCAGCCGCTCGGCGACTGGAATGAACTGTGCGGGCGAGGCAAAATCGAGCGCAGCATCGCGCCAGCGCAACAGGGCTTCCATGCCGGTGATTTTTTCGCTGATCGCATTTACTTTCGGCTGGTAGACGAGATCGAAGGCGTTTTGTTCGATGGCGGTTCGCAGGCGTTTCTCGAGGCGCAGTGCAGCCTTCACTGCGTCGCCCATTTCGGGCGCGAAGAATTGGATGGCGTTGCGCCCGGCGCTCTTCACCGAGCGCATGGCCGTTTCCGCGTTTTTCAGGAGTGTGTCGGGATCCAGCCCGTCGTCCGGGAATACGGCGATGCCGATACTGGCGCTCACCGGCAATTCGTGTTCGCCATCTGCGAACGGCGTTGACAACAGTTCGTGGATGCGACGCGCAGCCACAGCGGAATCTCCTTCCGTCTCAAAATCCGGCAGCATCAGTACAAACTCATCGCCACCCAGTCGGGCCAGAACCGATTCGGCGCGCATGGCGGAAACGACCCGATCCGCGACGGATTTCAGCAGGCGGTCGCCGCCATGGTGGCCGATCAGTGCATTGACGTTCTTGAAATGGTCCAGGTCAAGGAAGAGCACGGCAAGCCGGGTCTGCTGCCGGCGTGCACGACCGATGGCGCGCACCATGTGGTCGAGCAGCAATGTTCGATTGGCCAATCCCGTGATCGAATCAAAATGCGCCAGGCGTTCGATTTGCGCCGCGGCCCGCAGGGCCTCGGATGCGGCCAGTTGTCGTTGCTGATCGGCGTCCGCGCGCACGCGTTCGGTCTTGCGCTGCACCTGCATCGCATTGGCGAGACTGGCGGCTTCGGCGGAATTGATTTTCGCGCGGGCTTGCGCCGCCTCGACGGATTTTTCGTAAGCGCGCTGGTAGTCCCCCAGGTCGGCGTATTCGCGACTGAGCTGGTCGAGCAAGCCTGCTGGCACGGTGTAGCCCTTTACCGTGGTGGCCACCTCCAGCGCCTGCATGAGGAAATGCAGCGGGGCGCTGGCCACTGTGATGCCGTCGGGCGGCGGCAAGGCATGCTGGCGATGAATAGCGGCAAGCACTTTCAGGGCATCGATCTGGCGGATGGCATCGTGTCGCACGCGCGCCAGCGACAGCGCGTCCAACGCCGCCACCAGCGCCTCCTGCGGTCGTCCGAGCTGCGACAGCGCCTGCGCCTGGCCGCGCCTGACGACCGGCTGGAAATCGGTCTGGTTGAGTGCGTCCGCACGTTCCTGCAATTTGCCGAAGGTATCGAGGGCCGCGGCAAAGTCTCCGCGGTCGAGCAGCAAATCGCCCAGGTACTCCAGCGCCAGTGCATAGCTGCGCGAACCGGACAGTGGCGCCAGCAGGAGGAGCGACTCGCGCAGCAATTCATGCGCGTCGTCCAGCCGCCCCAGCCGGCGCATCGTTTCCGCCGTCTGCGAAAGACAGGTGGCGATGCTGTTGTTCCAGCCGGTGGGACGCGCCAGGTCCAGCCCGCGCTGCAGCCACTCCAGCGCGGAGTGGGGATAGCTCAGGTTCTTGAAGGCGTTGCCCGCATTGGTGGCGGCAATGATGGCGCGCCGTACCTGGCCCGTCATCATGGCGGACTCATACATGCGCATACGACAGGTCGCGGCCAGGGCGTAGTCACTGGACAGGTTGGCCACCGTGCCGTGGAAATCATTCATGCCGACATCGACGGCCGGATCTCTTGCCTGCGCGCCGGCGGGAAAGCGATCGCCCCAGCGCGCCACGGCTGCCTGGACATCGGTGAACGCGGACCAGCGCGCCAGGTCCGCATCGGCAACATCCACGCGCAAGCTGTCACCGCCGCGCTGTGCCTCCACGGCCATGGCTGTCCACTCACTGTCGCGGTGCGCGGAAAGGCCGCGATCGCTGGCAATCCAGCCCAGCAGCCAATGCGCGTCCGCGCAGCCGAGCGCGTCGTCCAACACGGTAAATTCTTTCAGTGCCTGGTTTGCCTGCGCCTCCGCGCTATCCAGCTCGGCAAACAGCCAGTGACCTTCGCCGCGGACCAGCGCTACGCGTGCTGCAAGTTGTTTACATTCACGATCCGACAATCGGGATAGCGGGAGCTCGCGCTCTGCCTGGTCCGCCAGTGCCAGCGCGCGGCGCGTATCGCGCTGCCGCAAGTGCCACGCCAACTCAACGGATGCCGCTGCGCGCCCGTCGCGAAGAGACAGCAACGCCGCCTCGCATCGAGCGACTTCGTCGTCGAGCACGTACATCTTCATTGTTGTTTTCCCGTGGGCCCCCTCGGGCAATTCTGCATTACTCCTCTGCCCGGGGCAATGATTGCAGCATCGCAGGCCACAAATGCCAGCTTAACCGCACCAGCGCTTGAGTCTCAGTCTTTGAGATCAAAGATCCAGGCGCACTCTTCCTGCGGCGCAGGACGCAGCAGCCCGTGCGCTTCGCCTTCGTATTCCTGCGCTTTCAAGTCCTGCAATTCCATGGCCAGCCGGGTGGTGATATCGAGCTGGATTTCAAATTCGCATTGCTTGGTTCTGATACGGGTTTTCAAATCATCCATTGCTTGCTCCGCACGTTGTTGCCCCTGTGCTTGTTCCGCCCGTGATGAGTTCGTTCTTTTTAGTTTCTTGTCGAATTCTTTTGCCGCGAAAATTCCATAACAGAGCCCAACATCCCGAACTGGGATTATTCTATATCGGGATTAACAATGATGCTATGGCAACTTCCATCCATAGCTCGCGACATCAGCTGTTGCGCAAACTGCTGATCGAGCAACGCAGCAAAGCCGGCCTGACTCAACAGGCGGTGGCTGATCTACTGGATCGTCCGCAGAGTTTCGTATCGAAGTACGAAAGCGGGGAGCGGGATTTGTCGGTGATTGATCTGGTGGAGATCGCGGAGGCGGTGGGGTTTGATGCGGGGACGTTGGTTAGGAAGGTTGCCGGCTAAAACGACGCCGCATTCGGTCCAAGCGGCTTCTTGCTAAGCGTATTCTTGCCAAGTCTTTCGAGCAAGTACTCTGGTGTGAATGCTGCATTGCAAGACCTGACCGCAGTTGCCACGTTGCATGACCTCACCCCGGTTGCCAAACACCGCAGCCCTATTTCGCCCGTACTGCCGTCCACTTGCCGTTCTTGAATAGGTATAGCAAACCAGAAACGCCCGGTCGTGTACCTGTCCGGTAACTGTGATTTGCAGATCGCATCAAATATTCAGCAGCTTTCTGCTGAGAGAGCGGCGCAAATAACAATGAGTCAATCTGAGTGACGCTGACGAGGATTCCCTCTGGATAGCGCGACTCCAGATTTTTCCACAACGCGCGATCCAGGAAGTAAGCGCTGTCGAGGTCCGGATTGGTACCACGCACGCGCATCAATCCACCGGTGACTTCGGTGATCTTTGCCTCGCCATTGATTCTCCGCAAATTCGCAATCGCAATCGGCAATGCATCTTCCGGACGCGCGAGCCCGATTTTTACGAGATCACTTTGGAGCGCGCCGACTGGCGAGTCAGGTTCTTGAAAAATAAATTCGATACTTATATCGCCGATGTACTTCCACGAAGCGAGATCAAGCTCAAATTTGCTTCCGCCCGGGATCTCCATTGTTGTACTTGGAAGCTTGACGAATGACTCGTTAGGAAGTGCCTCACCGTAGAATGGGCGAAGCTGCACCAGAAGATTCTCTTTCGTCCTGTATTTATTGCCATTGCCGGCTGCGCAACAGTCATTCATGAAAACTGACGTGGCCAAAAGTACGGCAAGAATGCGGGCGACCAAGCGCATTATTGGCAATTGGCCATTCAAGGACAAGCTCCTTGAGAAACGGGAAAGTGATGATTGAATCGGAATCCCCGCCCACATTATCGAAACAACACCAGATGGATTCCCAGCCCTGCCAGGTACGCATCCCATTCGGCACCAGGCTCATGCAATACAATCATTTTTACGAATTGACTGATGTCGTTCCTGAAGAACACTGAAAACGTGCTGCCATGCAAGACCACGCCCCCGAGGTTGCGTGCCCAGACCTCCTGCAACTGATCATCCTTCAGGCGGCGGTACGTGATGGCATTGCCAATGCAGGAATAAGTGGCCGTAAAAGGCGCCTGTTTGCGCGCGTTCTTTATCAAGCTATCTGCCGATGTCCGCGCAGCCCAGCGAAGTACCGCAATGGATATCCGCCGCCTGGCTTTGACCAGCCTCCCCAATGCAAACAGGAGCGTCAAAAGGAAGAGCCCAAGACCTACCAGGCTCATCGGGATGTGGTTGGGCCAGAGATCGATCGCGATGTACGCCAGCACGATCAACACCAGCGCCAATATCGTTTGCGCCAAGACCAGTAAAGCAGGCACGCGTATTTTTGCCTCCCATCGCGCCTGCATCGCCATTCCCCTATTGGTCAGTGCCAGCACCAGCTCCTCATGCGCGCGCGCGAGGAATGCGGGGGTGATTTCGGTCTTCATTTCAAGGTGCGGCATTGAGTTCATCTGTGCTTTGTTTTGAGGATCTCCGCGCGCGAATCCCATAAGCCGAAACCGCGGTCGTCTTTCCATTCGGTGATGCGGCCCTGGTAGCGCACGGGTGATGGTTTCAAGTTGAACCTGGATGCGCCAACTCACATCTCCGCAATTCGCCACATTCCATTCTCTCTAACGAACTGGATAGACCCGGCAAGCGTGCCACGCGTCGCATAGGCTTCGTACATGTTTTCGCCCAAGGAGCCTCCGCCCGCAAATCCAGTGAACGAGTCGGCCATTTCGCGCAAGGCATCTTTCGTCATTTTGGCGAAGACAGGTCGAAAGCGGCTCTGCATATTCGGGGTGAGGCAAGTCATGGCAGTGTCAAGGTCACCGGTCTTGAGTGAGGCAATCAGCAGGTTCCAGGTCTTCTCGGGGTGGGCAAGTCGTGGATCGGTTTCCTGACGCAGGCTGATCTTGCGTTTCTTGCTGAACAATTCGGCCGCTGCCAGCAATGCAGTAGTCTGACCGTTCGCAATTTGTGGCCATGCATTCAGACCTGCTTTTTGTCTGTCGGCATTCTGGCGATCCATGAGGATCGCCATGCCCAGCAGGCAGGCGCTGGCGAAGCCCGCCGGGTCATGGCGATCGAGATGGCGCAGTATTGACTCTGCGTCAGGCAACAGTGCGTACTGCTCGAACGTCTGTGCCAGCACGAAGATCGACGCGGGCAGTGTTGGGAGTTTCCGGCCTACGGCGCTGCGGTCAATGATCGGCGGGCCGATCATGACTTGAGAGGCGGGGTCGATGTTCGGGCGCGAGAGTGCCGCCAGTCCAAATGGGTCCAGCGGGACAGCCGTGAACCCCGCGCCAAAGTAAAGGTAGGTGCCCAGGCCGGCAATGTCGTCCTGATTGATCGGACCTGCAAATATCTTGCCGGTCTTGAGAAATTCAATCTGATGGCCCAACCACTTTCTGCCCCAGTTCATCAGCGAGACTTCAACGTCGTTACTGGAATTGAATTCCGGCTTGCGATCGAGCATCCGCTGATATTCGATGATCGCGCGGGCCTTGTCGTGCAGATCGAATTGATAGGTATCAGCGGCGGCGAGCGTTGCCAGGCCGAGACCATGGGCTTCTGCCTTGGCGAAGTATTCCAGCGCGCGCGCAGGCTGCCGCAACGAAAACCGCGCCACGTTGCCGGCGCTCAGGTACTGGCGCGCGATTTCGTCCTGTTGGTTTTTGGATTCCGGGAGGTCGTTGAATTCCGCAGTCAACCTGGCGAATCCGTCGGCAGACTCCAGCGCACTTTTGATGTACTGCTCCGGTGACCTGCCCTTTTCCTGCTGCCCGGCATTCTTGGCCGATTGCAATACGGACAGCTTCTCGGAGAATTGCTGGCGACGAGCCTTTAGCCTGCGTTCGGCAATGTACTTCGGCGGGTCGGCAAGATGGGTGTTGAGCTCAGCGAGCACATGGTGTGTTTGGGCGTCGGTTAGTTTTCCGGCTTTCTGCAGGCTCTCGATTTCCTGGCGGGCCTGTTGCCATGCTTCGGGCGAGCCGAATTCAAGAATAGTCGTAACCGCCGGCGACAAGTGCCGGGCATCAGACAAGACGCGCTGCGAAATAGCGACAATGCGGGCATCTTTTCGTGCGGTGTATAACCTGTTGACGTGGTAATAGCCGAATTCGCCAAAGGATTCGGGGAGAAGCGCCTCCACCGCATCCAGATTCACGCGCGTGGTGAGTGGTATGCGCGACAGAAACCCGAGCAGCCAGTCGATCTCGTTTGACACCCGTGATTCCCCGGCTTGCGCGCGAAGTATCCCCAACCGCTCAATTGCGGCAATGCTCGCTGTTTCCGCATCCAGTCGCAGCAGGCCACTGAAAAACACTTGCATCAATTTTTCATCCGGTGCGTTTTCGCGCACAAGGCCAAGCAGCACGGGCAAGGTAGGTTGGTAATTACGCTTTACCAGAAAATCAATCAGACGCGAGATGTCCACTCGCACCTTCGCAGACCTGGCGGCCTTGAACCATTCCAGCACCTCGGGTTCAATGTTGCCCACCTCGCGTGTGGGCGCGTAAGCAATTGCTGAAATCAAGTCATCGACGTCGGAATACGGGTTGGGCGTGAAAGCTCGCGTGCCCAGTCGCGTAAGGCGGTGTGCCGCCGTTTCGGCCGCGGCGACCGGATCCAGCCCCCTTAGCGTGATGATGCAGACTTGCGCAAGGGGATCGTCGGCAGAGGCATCTCTCAGGATGCGGATCAGTTCGGGCTTCAGCGGCGCATAGTTGCGCGTGGCAAGAAACCGCATGAGAGCTACGTAATCGTTCAGGAGTTCCGGTTTTCTCTCCCTTTTGAGTACCTGGAGCAACGGCGCCTCGATTCCCTTCAGGTCTGTATGCGTAATGGAACTGCTGACAGGTATGGATTGATTACGCACGCGGTCTGACTGCCAGTTGTCGTAGTCGGCATACATCAAGTCAAACAAGGTGCGGCTGTGATACTGCAGTCCGTCTGCGCTGAGCAAACTACGCAGACTTGCGCCAATCACCGGATCCAGGTAATTCTTGATGATGAGTTCTTCCACGCCCTCCGGTAGCGAATACGGCTTCGAATCGTTGGCGCGGTAGATCGCCATGTTGGCTATGAGGAAATCGTGGCGATACTGGTCCATCAAGCGCAGATCACGGAGCTCGATCAACTTCGCAAGGCCCGGCACACTCCGCTCGTGACCCCAAATCGATGCATCACGGACACTGGGAAGCGAATGGCCGCCAGTCTGCTCTTGCGCTCCGCAGATAAATGACACCGCGACCGCGAAGACTATCAGTCCGCTGCGTAGGCATAGCCACCATGCTTCCGCCAATTGATTTTCAGTAACCAGTGTTTTCTGCGACATATCCATTTCTTTGATTAGGACTGAAAATCAGGACTCCGATTGTGCAAATTCGGTACGCCGGTGGTAGATATGCCTGCCCCAGTTCAAAAAAAATAGGGTCAGATTGGACCCCAACTCGCGTTAGCCTGACCCCAACTCGCGTTAGCCAACTCGCGTTAGCCGTCTGTCGTCACAAGCCTTTAATTCGCCACGGCACCCGGCCGAGGTTGGGGCGCCATCGGCGGCACCACGGGAGCGTCGTTCAGCCGCAGGAACTTGAAGCCCGCCAGCTTCATCGTATTTTTTCCGGCGGCGGCATTGCGTTGCTGGCGCTCCTGCGTGCGCTTGATGAAGGCTTCGAAAGTTTCCTCGATCACGATTGGCTCGCGAGAGTTGAGAAAATTGCGGGTGCCGTCACTGCCGATGGCGACGAGGCCCACATGCGATGCCCAGTACTCGCCATCCTTGGTGGAAATCACGTTCACAAAATCGCCAGCCTGCAGCTGGGCAACAATCTCGGCCACCATGTCGACGGGCACGTAAGTCTCGCTGGCGACCTGCACCGGGATGTTGCTGTCCGTCTTGTGGCGATTTTTGAGGAAGCGTGCGCGGTCCACCGTCATGGTGTATTGGGCGGCCCGGCCGCCGGCAAGCGATCCGCTGATATCGGTGACCAGCCACGCGTTGTTCACGTTCCAATCCAGCTCGGTGTAATGGTTGCGCGTAGTCACGCCGATCACGCCGCGGTTGTAGCGAATGCGTTGCAGCATCCAGAAAAACTCCTCCCACGAGCGGCTGAGCGCCATCGCATAGGTGTGTTCGGCAAAGACCACGCAATCACTTTCGGTGAGGCTGAACATCGGCAGGTTGTCGTGCAATTCAAACGGATATTCGCCCAGCAGGTTGAGCTTGTAGGCCTGGCCGATATTCTTGCGGCCGATGGTGACGACACGCATGCGGAAATCGGGCTCTGCTTCGTGGATGAAGGCAATGTAGCGGCCTGCCTCGGTGGGCGACATCTGGTAGAGCTGTTTGTCGAGCAGCGTTTTCAGCAACGCTGTGTCCACGCCGGCGCGTTGAGCGGCTGCAAGCTGGGGGGCGGTCGGCTCGGCGACAGGCGTGAGCGTGGCGCAGCCGGACATGAGCGCTGCCGTTGCCAGAAAAGAAATGACGAGTAGACGCATATTGGCGAACCTGAATATCTGAATTGAACGGAAAGCGGGAGGGCGGGAATGAGCAGGGCCAATTCTTGCAGAAAACTCGACCTGGGCCACGGCAGTTGCAAAACTTCAGCCTGATTAATTCATATTTACTATGCGACTACCCGCTTTCGAGATCGACCATGAAAAAAAACCCTCACCTCGAACACCCCGTTGCAAGCACTACTCAAGCCGTGGTGCACTTATGACGTCGTGAGCACTGCAGTGCACGATGACGCCATCGATGGCACCACCTGTTCCTGCCGGCAGCCGGACATTTGCGGCGCCGCCGCGCATCGTGTTCAATGCAGCATCGCTCGCCCAATTCGAGGACCCGGCCATGTCCACTCACACCCTGCGCCACGCGGCACATCGCCTGCTGCACAATCCCACCGGCAAGCACCCGGTCACCGCGTGGATCAATCGCGCACTGGCGGCGCTGATCATCGTCAACTGCGCGGCAGTGGCACTGGAGACGGTGCCCGACATCTTTCGCGGCAATGAACGCGCATTCTTCTGGCTGGAAGCGATATCGACCTCGATATTCGCTATCGAATACCTTGTGCGCCTGTGGTGCTCCGTGGAACAGGCCGATTTTTCGAGGCCCCTCCTCGGCCGCCTGCGATGGATGCTGCGGCCGGTGGCGCTCTTTGACCTGGTTGTGGTGGTGACCTACTTCGCGCCGGTCGATCTCAGATTCCTGCGGCTGGTACGGCTCTTGCGCCTGTTGCGGGTCATGAGCCTGGACCGCATGGCGGGCACCTACGACAACCTGAAGCACAGCATTGCCGCGCGCAAAGACCTGCTGATGGTGTCGGCCGTGCTGATGTGCTGCTCGCTGTTCGCTTCGGCGGCACTGGTGTATGTATGCGAGCACAGCGCGCAGCCGACAATCTTCACCAGCATCCCGGCGACGCTGTGGTGGTCTGTGGTCTCGCTCACCACCATTGGCTATGGCGACATGGTCCCCATCACGGCGGCCGGCAAAATCTGCGCATCGATCAGCACGCTGTTCGGCATCGGTGTATTCGCGCTGCCCGCGGCTATCCTCACCGGCGCCGTGATCGAAGCCGATAGCCGCAGCAAGACGTGTCCGCATTGCGGGAAAGGGCTGCACTGATTCCAGTTTGCAGGCGTGGCGCCGGATGATTGCGCCGGTTCGCTACAGCTGTTCGTAGCACTTGTTCATTGCGCTTGTTCATTGCGCTTGTTCATTGCGCTTGTTCATTGCGCTTGTTCGTTGCCTTCCCTCGTACTACGGAAGAATGACGCCGGACCTCGCCTTTACAACCGAAACATCGGCCGGACCCACGGCACCGGACAAATCAAGGTCGAACATGTAATTGGTGCCGGTCACCGACCCGGCACGAGCTTTCACGGCGCTGATATCGCTGGCGTTGACCGACCGTGAGTTGCTCACATCACCTACCATGAAGCCCACGCTGGCACCGGCGCCAAGGCCCTCACCGTTGATGTTGGTGAGCGACACCAACGCGCGCCGGACGTCGGCAATATTGGTCAGCGTCACGATGGCTTCGCTGCCCACTGCAGAGGCACTGGCAGTGCCGATAGGCGCACCGCCCTGTGTCGTCACCGTCACGGTCCCCGGCGATGCGATGGTGCGATTCATCTGGAATACGATTTGATGTCCCGCACCTATCATGCGCGGTTCAACGTCGATAGCGCCGGTGATCGGCAGCAGGCGATTAACCAGCAGCATGTCGCGCACTCCCCCTGCGCCGTGGTTTTTGCGCGAGACCACGGCAGTTACCGCAAGTGGCGGCTGCTGCACGATGTTCAATGTGATGTTGCCGGTCGCGCCGTTGTTGCCGTCCACTGCGATCTGGTAGGTGCTACCGGCCGTTGCCATGAAGCTGACGGCGCTGGTCAGGTTGGTGCCGGGCACCACATCATCATTTGACGCCACGGGTGTCAGTGCATTCACCGCCGTGCCGGTATAGACGCCCAGCAGCGTATTGAAGTCGCTGCCCGCGGTGTTGATGTTCGCGGTGCCGCTGATGGGCGCCGTCCATGACCACCACAGCGACTTGCCGCCGGTAACGCCGGCATGCAGAGGCTCGCCGCCGTCCGTGCCGTACGCAGCGGTATTGTTGTCTGTCACGGTAATGCTGCTGCCGCTCAGCGCCAGCCGCCTCGCGAACAGATCGTTACCGGGCTGAATAATCGTGAGATCGATCTTGCCGGTTTCCGCGGTGCCGGTCGTATTCGCTCCGTCCACCGCGATCCGATACGTGGTGCCGGCGACGGCCTGGAACGTCACCGAACTCAACAGGTTCTTGATGTCGGGTGGCGAGTTCGCCGGATTCACGTCGTCATTTGCCGCGACCGGCGTCAGCGCATTGACGGCAGTGCCGGTATAGACCGCGAGCAATGTATTGAAATCGCTGTAGAACAGATTGACGCTGGAGCCGGTGGCGACATTCACCGATCCCGTAAACGGCGCGGTCCATGAATACCAGAACGAGGCGCCGCCCGCGTTGCCGGCATGGTTCGGTTCACCGGCTTCCTTGGTCGCCCCGTAGTTGAACAGCCGCTTGTAGACATAGCTGTTGCCGGTCGAGACCGCGGGCACCATCACGTACGGCGCCGCGAAATTGTCATTCGCCACGGCGTTGAAATTGGCGAATACGTTCGTCGGCGCCGACATCGTGACCTGGTAGGGATTATTCGGCTGGCCATCCATATTGAGAAAGACGGAGCCCGCGTCGGCGGTTGCCGTCAACGTGACTACGGCATTGAGCGCAAAGACTGCACTACACGTCGCGCCACAATCGATGCCGGGCGGCGACGAGACTACCGTGCCGCTG
>JBDTWS010000119.1:0-12439 GCA_040006575.1 Betaproteobacteria bacterium | reverse complement strand
GTGGTGGTTTGCGTGGATGGCTGCGAACCCGACTACATTGCACAGGCCGTTGCGCACGGCAAAATGCCCTGGATGAAACGTGTGCTGGCCAGCGGCACGGCGCTGCAGGCGGACTGCGTGATTCCCAGCTTTACCAATCCGAATAATCTTTCTATCGTCACCGGCGCGCCACCTTCCGTTCACGGCATCTGCGGAAACTATCTTTTCGACACCGAGAGCGGTACCGAAGTGATGATGAACGACCCGAAATGGTTGCGCGCGCCCACCTTGCTGGCGGCATTGGCCGATGCCGGGAAAAAAGTTGCGGTGATCACCGCCAAGGACAAGTTACGCAAACTACTCGGCAACAAGATGCGCGGCATCTGTTTTTCGGCTGAAAAATCCGACCAGGTGACCGAAGCCGAGAACGGAATTTCAGATGTGCTCGGCCTCGTTGGATTGCCCGTGCCTGATGTGTACAGCGCGGGTTTGTCCGAGTTCGTATTTGCAGCCGGCGTAGCGCTGATGAAAACCCGCAAGCCCGACGTGATGTATTTATCCACGACCGATTACGTGCAGCACAAGCACGCGCCCGGCACGCCCGGCGCAGACGAGTTCTACGCGATGATGGACGGCTACCTGTCGCAGCTCGATGACCTCGGCTGCGTGATTGCATTTACCGCCGATCACGGCATGAACGCCAAGACCTGGATGGACGCGACGCCCGATGTGATTTACCTGCAGGATGTACTGGATGAATGGCTGGGTGCGGCTGTGGCAAGAGTCATCCTGCCCATCACCGATCCGTACGTGGTTCACCACGGCGCGCTGGGTTCATTCGCCACGGTGTACCTGCCTTCCACCGTGGACATGGAAGCGTTGAAGAAAAAACTTGCGGTAATGCGCGGGATAGAAGCGGTGTGTACGCGTGCAGAGGCGGCCAGCCGCTTTGAGCTTCCCGCAGATCGCATTGGTGACCTCGTTGTGGTGTCCGAGCGATCTACCGTCATCGGCACTTCGGCTTCGCGCCACGATCTCTCCGGACTGGACGTTCCGCTGCGATCGCACGGCGGCATTTCGGAGCAGCGTGTCCCGCTCATTCTCAATCGCCGCATTGAAAAGCTGGATGCAACGCGGCGCTGGCGCAATTTCGATGCCTTCGATCTCGCGCTCAACTTTGACAGCGTGCGTTAGCCATGGACGGAAACAACTTTCGACGTGAAGGCATGCGCATCGCCGGCAAGAATATCGGCAGCGAACGGCAGGGGGATCGCTGCATTGCCGTGTCGAATCCCTTCACCGGCCAGCAAATCGGCTCGATTCCCAAGGCCACGATTGAAGAAGTTCGCGGGGCGTTTGAATCGGCCGCCGCCTACCGGTCGAAGCTGACGCGCTTCGAACGCGCCAATATCCTCGACAAGGCCGCGGCGATTGTTCGGAGTCGCACTGCGGAAATCGCCGGCGTCATTACCGCCGAATCTGGCCTGTGCATCAAGGATTCCACCTACGAAGTCGGCCGCGTCGCGGACGTGCTGAACTTTGGCGCCAATGAAGTGCTGAAGGATGACGGCCAGATTTTTTCATGCGACCTGACGCCGCATGGAAAGAAACGCCGCGTTTATACCCAGCGCGATCCGCTGCTGGGCGTCATCAGCGCCATCACGCCGTTCAACCACCCGATGAACCAGGTCGCGCATAAAGTGGTTCCGTCGATCGCCACCAACAATCGCATGGTGCTGAAGCCATCCGAAAAGGTCCCCTTCTCCGCCCTGCTGATGGCCGATATTCTTTACGAAGCCGGCCTGCCACCGGAAATGTTCTCGGTCATTACCGGTGATCCGCGCGAGATCGCCGACGAACTGATCACCAACCCGCATGTCGACCTGGTGACGTTTACCGGCGGCGTCTCAATCGGCAAATACATTGCATCGAAGGCGGGCTATCGACGCATCGTTCTCGAACTGGGTGGAAACGATCCGATCATCGTGATGGAAGACGCGGATCTCGATGAAGCATCGACGCTGGCTGTGCAGGGTTCGTACAAGAATTCCGGGCAGCGATGCACCGCCATCAAGCGCATGCTGGTGCATCAGCAGGTGGTGGACCGTTTCACTGAAATGGTCGTTGAGAAAACCCGCGCGTGGAAATTCGGCGACCCGCTTGATGCCCACAATGACATGGGCACCGTCATTGATGAAGCAGCGGCCAGGCAGTTTGAAGAACGCGTCAAGGCAGCGGTCAGCGAAGGTGCGCGCCTGCTTATCGGCAATCAGCGCGAAGGCGCCCTGTTCGCGCCGACTGTCCTGGACAAGGTGCGCCCCGAAATGACGTTGGTCCGTGAAGAAACCTTTGGGCCAGTCTCACCGATCATTTCATTTTCAGACATCGACGAGGCCATTCGCATTTCCAATGGCACAGCCTATGGACTCTCATCTTCGGTCTGCACCAACCGCCTCGATTACATCACCCGCTTCGTGGCCGAATTGCACGTCGGTTCGGTTAATGTGCGCGAAGTGCCCGGTTATCGCCTCGAGCTCACGCCGTTCGGCGGCATCAAGGATTCAGGGCTGGGCTACAAGGAAGGTGTGCAGGAAGCCATGAAGAGTTTTACCAACACCAAAACCTATTCCCTTCCGTGGTAGCACAGCTTTGGTAAATATCGCCGCTCCTCTTTTTTCATTCGTGACGTTCGCATGCAACATCTCCTGAACCTGCTGGCCGCTATCGCCCTGCTGGTCTGGGGGACGCATATTGTCCGCAGCGGCATTTTGCGCGTCATGGGCGGCAACCTGCGCCGCGTGCTCTCGCACGGGACACGCAACCGCGTTAGCGCCGCAGCGGCGGGGCTCGGTGTGACCGCGCTGGTGCAAAGCAGCTCGGCAACCGGGCTGATTGCGTCCTCTTTCGTCGGTCAGGGATTGATCACGCTGGCATCCGCACTGGCCATCATGCTGGGTGCAGACATCGGCACCAGCCTCATGACGGTGGTGTTCTCACTGGATCTATCCTGGCTTTCACCGCTGCTGATATTCGCGGGGGTGGTGATGTTCATTTCACGGCAGGCCACCACGATCGGACAAATCGGCCGCGTCCTGATCGGGCTGGGGCTGATTATCCTTGCCCTGCAATTGATCGTGCAGGCCACGCACCCGCTGATGCAATCGGCCAGTGTCAAGATGATGCTGGGATCACTGACGCGAGACGTGATGCTGGACATGACCGTCGGTGCAGCGCTCACGTTATTCGCGTATTCCAGCCTTGCCATCGTGCTGCTATCGGCGACGCTGGCAGCATCGGGCGTCGTGCCGGTGGATGTGGCGCTGGGACTGGTGCTGGGCGCCAACCTTGGGAGCGGCCTGCTGGCCATCATCACCACCGCGAAATCATCAGTCGAGGCGCGCCGAGTGCCGGTCGGGAATTTCATCTTCAAGCTGACGGGCTGCATCGTCGCCGCACCGTTCATCGGGCTAATCCTGCAGGAAATCCCGGCGTTGAAACAATATCCGCAACAAGGCGTGGTGATGTTCCACCTGGCCCTCAATACTGCCATTGCGCTGGTGTTCATTGCCTTCACACACAAACTGGCCAAGCGGCTCGAAGCCTGGTGGCCTGCGCCGGATACCTCGTCCAAGACCGGGCGCCCGCAACATCTTGATGCGGCCGCGCTGGCCACACCATCGCTGGCCATTTCGTGTGCTGCTCGCGAGGCCCTGCACCAGGCTGATGTGGTCGAAACCATGCTCAACGGCATCCTGCCGGTGATCCGCAATAACGATCTCAAGATCGCCGGCGAATTGCGCAAGCTCGACGACACCGTCGATCAACTCTATTCGGCCATCAAATATTACATGACCAAGATTTCGCGCGAGGCGCTGGAAGAAGCCGAGAGCCGTCGCTGGACCGATATCATTTCGTTCACGATCAACATGGAACAGATCGGCGACATCATCGAGCGCGTGCTGATCGATATCGAGGACAAGAAAATCAAGCCACAGCGCAATTTTTCCGAGGCCGGAATGGCCGAAATTTGTGACCTGCATGCGCGACTGGTGGACAACCTGCGGCTCGGCATGAGTGTGTTCCTCAACGGCAACCTGCGTGACGCGCAACGCCTGCTGGAAGAAAAAGCGCGCTTCCGCGAGCTGGAGCGCAGCTACTCCAATTCACACCTCGCCCGCCTCTCCGACAATACCGCGTCCAGCATTGAGACCAGCTCCCTGCACATCGACCTGATCAGCGAACTGCGCCGCATCAACTCCCACATCTGCTCGATTGCCTACCCTATCCTGGAATCAGCCGGGGCGCTGACGTCCAGCCGCCTCAAGACCATCGAGCCCTGATCATGGCGCTGACCATTGAAGACATCGGCCACCAGTTTTCTGTACATGGCGCCCGCCAATACAGCGGCGAGCCGGTGACACAACTGGAACATGCACTGCAGACGGCGTGGCTGGCCGAACAGGCGGATGCCGATGATGAACTGGTGACGGCCTGCCTGCTGCATGATTTGGGTCATATGCTGAACGACCAGGGAGAAACGCCGTCGTTGCGCGGCGTTGACGATGTGCACCAGTATTTTGCATTGCCATTCCTGCGCGGGCTGTTTCCGGACCGTGTGCTCAACGCCATCAAATATCATGTCGATGCCAAGCGTTATCTTTGCCAGGTCGATCGCGGGTACTGGGCCGCATTGTCCGATGATTCCAAGCGCAGCCTTCGATTGCAGGGCGGGATTTACCAGCCCGAGGAGTGCCTCGTGTTTATCCAGCAGGATGGTGCGGTTGATGCGGTGAACCTGCGAAAGTGGGATGACTTTGCCAAGCAACCTTCGCTGTTGACGCCCACGCTGGAACATTTCCTGCAGCGGGCCGAGCGTTGCAGCCTGGTGACTGCGACCGCGCGTTGAGGCGCGAAACCGACCCGCAATCTGCATTACCGCGTGATGCGGGGCATGTGTCGCATGCGCGGCATGAGCGCTGAGTGAGCCTCACACTCACACTGCCGATTACGCTGGTCGTCCTGTTCGGCGCCCTGCTGCACGCATCGTGGAACGCGCTCATCAAGTCCGCGAAAGACAAGTCACTCGATACCGCGCTGATCCACGCCATGGGCGTCGTGGTCGCCCTGCCGCTGGTAGCCTTCGCCGGTCTGCCACCAGCTGAAGCGGTGCCTTACCTTGCCGCCTCACTGGTCATACATGTCGGCTACTACATTGCGCTTGCCGGTGCGTACAAGCATGGCGATCTCGGCCTCACGTATCCCATCATGCGCGGCCTGGCACCGTTACTGGTAGCGCTGGGAAGCGGCTCCCTCATTGGCGAGCACCTGCCGTTGATGGGCTGGCTGGGCGTTGCCGGAATCAGCGCGGGTGTGCTCGTCGTCGGGCTATCACGCGCAGCATGGGGTCATTCCAGCCATCGCACCGCCCTGGCATTCGCATTGAGTAATGCCGTGATCATCGCGCTCTACACAGTTGTCGATGGACTGGGTGTGCGGGTCGCGGCCAGCCATGGCGGTAGCGCGCTGCAATACGTGTCCGCGCTGTTCCTCGTGGACGGCCTGCCGTATTTCCTGATCGTCATGTCGCAGCGCAGCGGACAGCATCGCGCCGACGCGTGGACCTATATGCGCGGCCGCTGGCCGCTGGCGTTGCTGGGGACAATTGCTTCATTGGGGTCATACGGAATCGCGCTGTGGGCCATGACGCAGGCGCCGGTTGCCCTCGTGGCGGCTTTGCGTGAAGTCTCGGTGCTGTTCGCCGCACTCATCGGCGCATGGTTCCTGAAGGAATCATTCGGACTGCAGCGCGGACTCGGCACATTGTTGATCCTGGGCGGCGTCGCCGCCTTGAGATTAGCTTAGGGTCAGGTTTGGTTTAATCCAAAAAACAAAAAACGAGGCGCCATGGTTTCTACATCAGCTCCCACCTCTCTCCCAACGCATTCCGAAATCGTCATCGTCGGTGGCGGAATTGCCGGATGCTCAACGGCATATCACCTGGCACTCATGGGGAAAAAAGATGTGCTGCTACTTGAACAGGGCACACTGACCTGCGGCACCACCTGGCACGCGGCAGGATTGGTCGGCCAGATGCGGCCCAATCGCAACATGACGCGCATGAGCAAGTACGGGATCGAGCTGTACTCCTCACTGGAAGCAGAAACCGGTCTGGCCACCGGATGGAAGCAATGCGGCAGCGTGAATGTTGCCAGGACGCCGGAACGGATGCAGGTGCTGCGCAAGCAGGCGTCGATGGCGCGCAGTTTCGGCGTGGATGTGGACATCATCAGTCCGCAACAGGCGGGGGAACTCTATCCGATCCTGCGCACCGACGATTTGCAAGGCGCGATCTGGATTCCCGGCGATGGCAAGGCCAATCCTGCCGACCTCACGATGTCGCTCGCCAAGGGCGCGCGACATCGCGGCGTGAAAATGCGCGAGCAGATTGAGGTCACCGGCGTGCTGACCAAGGATGGACGCGTCACTGGCGTGCGTACCGCGCAGGGTGACGTGACCTGCGACGTTATCGTCAATTGCGCCGGACAATGGGCGCGCCAGTTCGGACGGCTGGCCGGTGTCAACGTGCCGCTTTACTCGGCCGAGCATTTCTACATTGTCACCGACACCATTCCCGGCGTGCACCCCATGCTGCCGGTGATGCGTGACCCCGACGGATTTATTTATTACAAGGAAGAAGTGGGCGGCCTGGTGATGGGCGGTTTCGAGCCGGTGGCCAAGCCGTGGCAGATGGATCCGATTCCCTCGACTTTCCAGTTCCAGTTGCTCGATGAAGACTGGGACCAGTTCGAGATACTCATGAACAACGCCATTCACCGCACGCCCTGCCTTGAGACTGCGCCGATCAAGATGCTATTGAATGGCCCGGAGAGTTTCACGCCCGACGGCAATTTCATATTGGGTGAAGCGCCTGAGGTCAGGAATTATTTTGTTTGTGCCGGCTTCAATTCCGCGGGCATTGCGAACTCCGGCGGTGCAGGCCGGCTGGTTGCCGAGTGGATTGTGGCGGGAGAAGCGCAATCCGACCTGTGGGATGTGGACATCCGCCGCTTTGGTGGCTTCACGGCAAATCGCCGCGCGCTGTCGCAGCGCACCGGCGAAACACTGGGACTGCATTACGCGATGCGCTGGCCGCGGCAGGAACTGGAAACGGCGCGGCCCTTGCGCACATCGCCGCTCTACGATCTGCTCGCTGCGAAAGGTGCAGTGTTCGGCAGCAAGAATGGCTGGGAACGCGCCAATTATTTTCGCCCTGGCGGCGCAATACCTGCGCAGCACGGGCTTGGCCGTCCGGCATGGCTAGACTGGATGATTGAGGAGCAGCGCGCGACGCGCGAAACGGTGGCGCTGTATGACCAGAGTTCTTTTTCGAAGTTGTTGCTGCAGGGTCGTGATGCCCTGGCGGTATTGCAGCGGCTGTGCGCCAACGACATCGACGTCGACATCGAGCGCATGGTTTACACGGCGCTGCTCAATGACCGTGGCGGCTTTGAATCCGACCTGACCGTCATCCGGCTGGCGCGCGATCGGTTCATGATCGTGACGGGGTCGGCGCAAACCACGCGCGACATGGACTGGATCGGCCGGCACATCGGCGCAGGTGAGCACGCAATTCTCACGGACATCAGTGCGCAATATTGCGTGCTGTCACTGATGGGGCCGCGCGCGAAAGATGTGCTGTCGCAGGTCAGCCCGGATGATGTTTCGCCGGGCGCGCTCAAATTCTCCTGCACGCGCGAGATCGATGTGGGTTTCGCGCGGGTGCGTGCTGCGCGCATGAGCTACGTCGGTGGGCCGGGTTATGAACTATATGTACCGGTGGAAATGACGCGGCACGTTTATCTTGCATTGATGGAAGCGGGCGCGGCTTTCGGCATTCGCGACGCGGGCTACTACGCGCTGGACGCATTGCGCATCGAAGCGGGCCGGCGCGCCTGGGGTGCGGAACTGGGGCCGGACGAAACACCGTTTGAAGCAGGCCTTATGGCTGGCGTGAAAATCGACAAGGCGACGGCATTCAAGGGACAGCAGGCGCTGGTAGCGGTGCGGGCACAGCCGCTGCGCAAGAAGTTGATCACCGTGGTCATCCATTCGCCCGGCGACTATGTGTGGGGTGGCGAAGGCATCGTCATTGACGGCGAAATTGCCGGCGAGTTGACGTCGGCAGGATGGAGCCCGAAAGCCGGCGCGTGCGTGGGCCTGGGGTATGCGCGCGGCAGTGCCGCCAATCGCGTGTTCAACGGTGACGCGATTCACGTTGAACTGTGGGGACAGCGCATTGCCGCGACGGCATGGGATTGCTGGGTTCCGCCGGCCTGAATCGCCATTTGGCGCGGTTCTCCAGGCATTTTCGCCCTGCGGGCCGCCCGTGTGCTTGAGTTTGTTTTCAACCGCACAAAGTCGATATTGTTCGTTTCGCCTATTTTGCCTATATTGTGCTTTTCGCCTATTTCAGGCAGAATGCCTTATCGTTATCCGGAGCCTCTCCATGTCCACGACAACCACCCTCACCTTTCGCAATCTTCGCGGCGACATCGTCGATATTCCCGCTGTGGCTGCCAGCGCCATGAAGTCGCGCTTTGGCGCGGTGCTGGACCAAGCGAGCAAGGCCGGTGCCGTGGCTATCACCAAGCACGACACCACGAAATATGTGCTGTTGCCGGTGGAGGAATTCGAATCGCTGGCCGCCGCGCGCCAGCCTTCGCTGCATTCGCTTTCGGCTGAGTTCGATGGACTGCTGGCGAAAATGCAGGCGCCCAAGGCGCGTGCCGGCATCAAGGCCGCGTTCGATATGTCGCCCGCACAATTGGGCAAGGCCGCTGTCGGCGCCGCGCGCGCCAAAAAGTAACGACCGCTTTTGGCCAAGCCGCGCGTCCGCACAGCGTCGCCCTCTGCGCGCCCGCAAATTCACCTGCTGGCCGGCGTCAATGGTGCGGGCAAGAGCAGCATCGGCGGTGCGTCCATCCGCCATGCCGGCGCACATTATTTCAATCCCGATGAGGCCGCCCGCCGGCTGATCGAGGCCAATCCCGGGCTCCCGCAGCGCGACGCCAATGCCGCTGCGTGGGAAGAAGGCCGCCGCCTGCTCGAACGCGCCATCCGCGAGCGGCTCGACTTCGCATTTGAAACCACCTTGGGCGCCAACACCATGACGCAGATGTTGCTGCAGGCGGCTGATGCCGGTTTCGACATTCACGCCTGGTACGCAGGCCTCACCAGTCCGGAACTGCACTTGTCGCGGGTGAAGGCACGCGTAAAAATCGGCGGGCACGACATCCCGGAAACGGATATCCGCAGGCGTTATCAATCCAGCCGCATGAACCTGATTCGCTTGCTGCCACACCTCGCCTCCTTGCGCATGTACGACAACAGCATGGAAGCCGATCCGGCCAAAGGCATTGCACCCCTGCCGCGACTTTTACTGCACATGGAACGCGGCGCGATACGCGGGCCGGACGATCTGGGTGCGACACCGGATTGGGTGAAGCCGGTGGTGGCCGCCGCGCTGAAATTTTCAATGCCACAACACAGCTAGACTCCATATCCGGCGCGGTTCAGCAAGCATTTTCAGGCTGCGAGGCGCACCAATGCTGGTGTTTTATTGCCCAGTGCGGGCCGGCAGGATGACTTTCGCCTCAAGACCGCTTTGCGAACCGGCACGATTGCGCAACTCGATGTGGCCGCCGTGCGCCTCAATGATCTCGCGGGCAATCGCCAGGCCAAGCCCGGTTCCGCCGGTGGCACGATTGCGCGATTCCTCCACCCGGTAAAACGGCTTGAATACGTCCTGCAGATGTTCCTCGGCAATGCCCGGACCGTCATCGACAATGCTGATGACACATTCGCCCGCCGCACTTTTCGAAAAAGAAAGCTCTGCGCGATCGCCATAGCGAATCGCGTTATCCACCAGATTGCTGATGGCGCGCCGCAGCAGCACCGGCCTTGCGGCCAGCACCACCGGCGGCCCCGCTTCGATAACAACCTTGTCCGTCCACACCGGATGATCGTTGCAAATGGCCGACACCAGCGCGCGGATGTCCACCTGCACCGGCGCCTCACGATTCTCGCTGCCGCGCATATAGTCCAGCGTCGACATGACCAGGCTTTCCATTTCGGCAAGATCAGCCTTGATGCGTTCGCTGATCTCGTTTTCGTCGAGCAGTTCACTGCGCAGCCGCAGTCGTGTCAGCGGCGTTTTCATGTCATGCGACATGGCCAGCAGCATTTGCGTGCGGCTGTTGAGATACGTCGCCAGCCGCACATGCATGCGATTGAACGCACGTGCGGCTTCGGCGACTTCGCGCGGGCCGTCTTCCTCGAGCGGCTTGGCCTTGAGATCGCGCGACAGGTTATCGGCCGCATTCGACAGTCGTCGTAGCGGGCGAATGGCAAGCTGTGCCGCCACCACCGATACCGCCACAGCCGCGATCAACAGCACCAGCCAGTTGAACGCCAGCGCGGGAGGAATCGAGAACACGCGCGTCGGCGCACTCCAGTGAAAACGCAGCCAGCTGCCGTCCGTCAGGCGGATCTGGATGAGCGAATTAGGCGCGAGATCACTATGCAGGAACCGCCGGCGCGCGTCCACTTCAGCCGCACGTGTCGGCGTACGGAAGGGAGCGGCGATAGCGTCCCACACCTGTGAAAAGTAGCCTTCATCGGCGGGTGGCCCAGACCTTCCGGGTGGGCGATGCTCGGGACCGGGCCGACCTATCCCCATCCCCGGCGGTAATCCTGGGCCGCCATCCGGGCGCATCAATGCCCCGCGATCGGTCTTTCGCAGCATCTCGGCAGTGATGACTGGCGTGGACGCACCCACTTCAATCTCGTAACTTGCGCCCAGACGGCCCAGTAGATCGCCACGGAGCGCCGTAGCGGCCTCATGCGCAAGCCCGCTGACAGGCAACGCGGATTTTTCGGCGACCACATCGACCAGGAAGCTCGCGCGCGACATCACGGCAGCAGTGCGTTCACGATCCTGCGGCCGCAGGGATTCGAACAGGTTGGTGAAGGACGCTACGCGGTCGACGATGACCGAGGTGAACAGTTCGGTTCCACCGCGCTGGTATTCACGCAGCGATAGCGCCACGCCGACAATTTGCGAACCCGCGACCCCGAGGATGATGATCAGCGCAAGCTGGCCGTAAAGCGACCGGGGCACAACCAAACGCAACAGCCGCGCCATGCTTTTTTTCACCTGACGACGTCCACGTCGGCCGCGAATAAATAACCTTCGCCCCGGATGGTCTTGAGGAAAGTCGGGTTGCGCGCGTCGTCTTCCAGGCGGATACGCAGGCGACTCACCAGCACGTCGATGCTGCGGTCGAGCGGCCCGGATTCGCGGCCCTGCGTCATGTCCAGCAGGAAATCACGCGACAGCACACGATTGGGACGTGACAGGAAGATGTGCAGCAACTTGTATTCGCCGCTGCTGAGCGGCACCAGTACGCCGGTCGGCGAGGTGACTTCGCGCAGCAGATGATTGATCGACCAGCCGTTGAATTTGAATCCCTTCACGCCTTCATCATCACCGGCAGCGCCACCGGCCTTGATGCGTTTCAGCACCGCGCGAACTCGCGCAAGCAGTTCACGCGGGCTGAATGGTTTGGGCAGGTAGTCATCGGCGCCCAGTTCAAGGCCGACGATACGATCCGCCTCCTCGCCCATTGCCGTCAACATGATGACGGGCGTAGACGTATGCGTGCGCAGCCGGCGCAGCAATGTCAGCCCATCGTCGCCGGGAAGCATGAGGTCAAGGACAATCAGGTCAAATTTTGCCTGGTCGAGCGCGCGCTGCATCTGGCGGCCATCGCAGACCGTGGACACACGCAGGCTGCTTTTTTCCAGGTATTGCTTGAGCAGGCGGCAGATTTCGACGTCGTCATCGACGACCAGTATGTGGGGATTGCTTTGCATGGTGGAAGTATGTCCAATCAGCCCGCATCATGGGGAAAATGGCGTCCCACGGCGTAATTTTTTGTAACAGGGACAGCATGGATAACATGCTGTCACAACATGGCATTGCTGCGAAATTGACGGCTTACGGCAACGGTGTCAACTGTGAACACGGGAATGTTTCCGTGTTCCGGAGCGAACGTCATGAAATACCTGCTACTGCTGGGCTCGATCGGCATCGCGACTGCGCTGAGATTTGCGCAATTGCTGGCACAGCCCTCACACATGGATGCTGCGGCGAATTTTCCCCCACAGGTAGTCGCAGCCAGCGAACCCGCGAATTACGCAAATCCCGGTACCTTCCCATCCACCGTAAACCTTCAGCCCACACCGCTGGAAGCGTTGAGCCGGCAGTCCGCCTCGGGAATTTCCCGTCAGGTCGGGCTCAACGCTGTAGCCGCGGATGAATTACGCATGTTGATGGCTACCCTCCGCCAGCATCAGGCAATGGCCGAGCCCGCAGAGACCGGGCTGCGCACCGACCGGC
>JBDTWS010000118.1:0-12439 GCA_040006575.1 Betaproteobacteria bacterium | reverse complement strand
CGATTTTTTTCTCATCTTGAATGTCTCCCGTTAGTGTGTCGTGCATGCCGCACAAAGGCGGTTACGCCGGGTGAATTGCCGAGTGGCGCATCCGGTGACCGGATGATGTCGGGGCGCTTTGGTGCCTCACCTACGGATGACTTACGGAACGCCAATACGGACAAAAGTGTTGGACGCGCACCACAAGCAGCAGCGTGCGAGGTCATGGGTGGCGACAGGAATTGAGATCACGTCAGGGGAACGTGTTGAATCGACGTAGGACAGGGAAGCGTGAAAATCCCGGGCTCGCTGGCGGATCCTTGGAGCCTCCACCGGTATATTCAAAGCACAACAACAAACGCATTGCCCACCGCACAGGCGGGCATTCGGAGGCCGGTGAAGGCATGGGAAATTTCCGGCACATACCGCGTTTGCTGAAGGCCGACCTGTTTCGCGACAAGTGCGAACACTGCGGTTTATGGACGGTGTTTGAACTGTCGCTGACGGATGGCACCATTTGCGCGCGCTGCACTTGCTGCGGTGAGGTCCGGCAATTCGCGAGCAGTGTGGCCGATGCGCGCCGCCTGGCAGCGTCCGTCGACAAGGGCGTTTCGCTGCTGGAAGCGAACTACCCGGAATTACGAACGTTGGACAACTCTGGTGAGGGCGTTGCATCGCCCTGGTAGGTGAAGCCGGCTTACGAAACCAACCAGGGTGGCTTGAGACGTTGTTGCGGGTACCGCCGCGAACCGTGCCGTTTTGTTGCGGCTAATTTCCCGCTCGCAAATTCCAGGCATCCACCGCCATACAGCGCGACCACAGGCTGACAGCCTCTACCTGTGTGGCGAGGCGATGTTTCTTGCGAAACCTCTCCAGCATCTGGATCTGTTGCGTCGACAGCGTCGCGCGGCCTTCAGGATCGCGTTCCAGGTAAGGCAACTCCGCAGACATCTGCGCGCCGCAGGGACATTCGACGATACCGGTCATGCCGCCGCGCACGTAAGAAGAAACATCGCCGTCGCCGCAGAATGGGCACGGTTTCAGTTCAACGATCTTCAGGCTTTCCTGGTCAAAAACGCTGTTCATGGTGGCTCAGGGATGTGTGCGGCCTGGCTATTGTGCCGATGTCCGGATGGTTTGTCCGTACGATGCACGGGGCGTGCCAGATTTGCCATCGCATCACGCACAATTTTCAGAAAGACACAAAGCGTAGGCAAGCACGCTGAACGGAAACAACATCGTCTGCAATGCGCGCCGCTTAGGCACGCGTCGACGGGATAGGTCAACACGAAAGCACAAACTCTAGCACCAGCGCGCATCTTCAGCCATAAATGCCCGTAAATCCGCGCCAATGCTTGACTCTTTCATGCGCAAATCCTGATTCGATCCGTAATACCATGGCGCATGGACGCCCTCAATCCTGCCCTCGAGCGCGAGTACAACAACCGTGCCCTGGTACCCGAGCATCCGGCCATTTTTTCGCGCTGGCGCAACGCCTCTGCCGTTTTCCGTCGTGATGCGGATGCCACGCTGGACCTCGCCTATGGCGAAGATGAACGACATCGCCTCGATATTTTCCGTGCACCTGCTGCGCGCGGGACGGTGATTTTTATCCACGGTGGATACTGGCGCTCGCTGGACAAATCGGATTTTTCGTTTGTGGCCGCGCCGTTTGTTGCTCAGGGATTGTCGGTGGCCGCATTCAACTACCGCCTGTGCCCGTCGGTGGGTGTAGCGGATATCGTCGGGGATTGCCGCAACGCGTTCGCCTGGTTGCTGGACAACGGCGCCGGACATGGTGCCCCCAACGATCACGTTGCGTTGTGCGGGCACTCCGCGGGCGGACACCTGGTGGCCATGATGTTTGCGACCGACTGGGCAGCGCACCCGGTCGCTGCCCGATGCATCGTGGGGGGCGTGGCCCTGAGCGCGGTGTCCGATCTTTCGCCGCTGCTGCAATGCTCGATGAATGAGCAACTGAAACTGGACGCCGCCTCGGCGTACGCGGCATCGCCGGTCCATCATTCGCCCCGGCTGTCGGTTCCCCTGCACCTTGCCGTCGGTGCGGACGAGAGCGACGCATTTCGCGAACAGTCGTTTGGATTGCAACGTGCCTGGCCCGAAGCCTGCCGAAGCGTGGATGAAATCGCGGGATGCAATCATTTCACCATCGTCGACGATTTCGTACGGATCCGCAGCGGCGGTGTCGAATTCCTGACCCGCTTGTTTGACTGACCGGCCGCCGCGCTTTCCGCGCACCACTCATCCGCTTTTCACGAATTTTCCCCTCCCTGCCATTCGCGCCCGCCGATTGCTGTCCGCGCCTGCAAATGGGCGATTCGGGCAACGGAAAGGCCGCCGCGTGCAGGCCATCACTTATAATCCGTCGCGAATCAAGTGACGCCGGAATTCATACCGCCACGCCCCGAACTTGGGGTAGTCACCGCATCTCTCACCTCTAATACGACCAGGAATACATACGTGGCCACTCCCGACCTGTCCAAACTCACCATTTCACGCGACCAGAAAGCGTTTTCCGGCAAGAAACCTTCGCGGCGAAAGTGGTGGATCGCCATCGCAGCCATCATTGTGCTGGGGGGAGGAACGATGGCCTTGCGCGGTGGCGGCGGCACGCAGCAGGTCGAGAATGGCATCATCGCCAGCGCCTACCCCTCGCAATCGATCACGGCCCTCAACGCAACCGGCAGGGTCAGCGCCCAGCGCAAGGCCGCCGTGTCGACCAAGGCAACGGGACGCCTTGAATACCTGGGCGTGCAGGAAGGCTCGGTCGTCAAGGCGGGCGATATCCTCGCCCGCATCGAAAACCTGGACGTGAAAGCGACGCAGGACCAGGCCAATGCCAGCCTGCGCGCGGCCAAGGCGAACCTGGAAACAGGGCTTGCTGAGCAGCGCGACGCAGACTCCAACCTGAAGCGCTCGGAAGACCTGGCGCAAAAGAATTTCATTTCATCCGCGTCGCTGGATGCCGCCAAGGCGCGCTATGACAAGGCCAAGGCCACGGTCGCATCGCTGAATGGCGCCATCGGCGTTGCCGAGGCCAATGTGCGTGCAACCAATGTGTCCGTGGAGCAGACATTGATTCGCGCCCCATTCGACGGCGTGGTACTGACCAAGAACGCCAACGTCGGCGACATCATCACGCCGTTCTCCTCGGCAGCGGATTCCAAAGGCGCGGTGGTGAACATGGCCGATATGTCCACGCTGGAAGTGGAGGCCGATGTCTCGGAAATCTCGCTGGGCAAGATCACCGTCGGCCAGCCGGTGGAAATACAGCTGGATGCGTTTCCCGACCTGCGCCTGCTGGGCAAGGTCAGCCGCATTGTCCCCACCGTCGATCGCTCGAAGGCCACCGTGCTGGTGAAAGTGGAGTTCGTCGAGAAGGACAAGCGCGTGCTGCCCGACATGAGCGCGAAAGTGTCGTTCCTTTCCCGCGAGCTGAAAGCGGAAGAACGCAAACCCGTGATCGCCGCGCAGCCTGTCGCCGTCGTCAAGCGTGATGGCCAGGATGTGGTGTTCGTCATCGACAACAACCTGGTCAAGCAAACGCCGGTGACGGTGGGCGCGAAGATCGGCGACCTGGTGCAGGTGACGGGCGTGAAGCCGGGCGACAAGGTGGTGCTGAACCCCACTGAGAAACTGAAGGATGGCGGCGCCGTCACCATCGCGAAGAAATAACATCATGACCGCGTCGGTAAATACGCCGGACAGGAACACGGGCACGTTAGTCGAGATTCGCCACCTTGCGAAAAGTTATACGCGCGGCGACCAGATCGTGCCGGTGCTGTATGACATTTCGCTGGAAATCGCGCGTGGCGATTTCATTTCGCTGATGGGGCCATCCGGCTCGGGAAAATCGACTTTGCTGAACCTGATCGCGGGAATCGATAAACCCGATTCCGGCATCCTCCGCGTCGATGGCGAAGACATCACGCAATTATCCGAAGGCCAGCTCGCCGACTGGCGTGCATCGAACATCGGCTTCATTTTCCAGTTTTACAACCTGATGCCGGTGCTGACCGCTTTCGAGAATGTGGAACTGCCGCTGCAACTCACCAATCTCTCGCGGGCGGAGCGCCGTGAGCGTGTCGAGATGACGCTGTCGCTGGTGGGCCTTGCGGATCGCATGGAGCACTATCCGAATGAGTTGTCCGGCGGGCAGCAGCAACGCGTCGCCATTGCGCGCGCCATCGTTACTGATCCGACAATCCTGGTGTGCGACGAGCCCACCGGAGACCTGGATAAGCAATCGGCGAGCGATGTACTGGGAATGTTGAAGCAGCTGAATGAAGAAATGGGCAAGACCATCATCATGGTGACGCACGATGCGCATGCGGCGGAAGCGGCGAAGCGGATGGTGCATCTGGAAAAAGGTGAGTTGATCGGGGAACCGGTGGCAGGCAAATGATCGCGGCGACCTGCGTGATGACGGCAATTCACCGTCGTCCCCGCCCGCGCGGAGTCGACGCATAGATGTACTACCTCAAGCTCATCGTCAAGAACGTCTTCCGCGCAAAGCTGCGCTCCAGCCTGACCATCATCGGACTGGTGATCGCCATCGTCGCCTTCGGCCTGCTGCAGACGGTTGTCGACGCCTGGTTCGCCGGCTCCAACGCATCATCCGCTTCGCGCATGGTCACGCGCAATGCGATTTCGCTGGTGTTCCCCATGCCCACGTACTACCGCGAACGCATGCGTGCCGTGAACGGCGTGAAATCGGTGACGTTGCTCAACTGGTTCGGCGGCATATACAAGGAACCCAAAAACTTCTTCCCGCAGTTTGCGGTGGATCACGAGAATTTCTTCGATCTCTATTCCGAATTCCTGATGCCGGACGAACAACTGCTGGCCTTCAAGCGCGATCGCCAGGGTGCGGCGGTGGGCCGCAAGCTGGCAGACGAATTCGGCTGGAAAATCGGCGATACGATACCCATTCGCGGCACGATTTTCCCGGGAACCTGGAACTTTACGCTGAGGGCCATTTTCGACGCCAAGGATGAAACCACGGTAACCCGGCAGATGTATTTTCACTGGGACTATATCAACGAGTACCTGAAGCAGAAATATCCCCGGCGCACCGACCAGATCGGCACGTTCGTGATTGAAGTAAATGATCCTTCGCGCGTGGCGGATATTGCCAAGGCGATCGATGCCGAATTCAAGAACTCGCTGGCTGAAACGCTGACCGAAAGTGAAAAATCGTTCCAGCTCGGCTTCATCGCGCAGATGGAGCAGATCATCCTGACGATCCGCATCGTTTCGTTCGTGGTGATTTTCATCATCATGGCGGTGGTGGCCAACACCATGGCAATGACTGCGCGCGAACGGCTCACCGAATACGCGACGCTGAAGGCGCTGGGTTTCTCACCCGCGTTCGTCGCCGCGCTGATTTTTGGTGAAGCCATCGCGCTATCGCTGATTGGCGGCGGCCTTGGGATACTGCTCACTTTTCCGCTCGCAAAAGCTGTGGGCATCATTGCCGCCGCGGTATTCGCGGTGTTCAAGGTTTCGCAGGCCACCGTGCTGATGCAGCTCGCCTGTGCGCTGGTCGTCGGTGTGGCAGCCGCGCTGGTGCCGAGCTGGCGCAGCGCGCGCATCAAGATTGTCGATGGCTTGCGCCATGTGGGTTGAGGCCATCCAATGAAAGTCCCCTTCTCCTATGTGTTTCGCAATCTCTGGACACGCAAGCTGACGACCGCGTTGACGGCAGGCGGCATGGCGCTGGTGGCTTTCGTCTTTGCAGCCGTGTTGATGCTGGACGCGGGACTCAACCGCACCATGGTCGGCACCGGCAGCGCGGAAAACGTGATTTTCATTCGCAAGGGTGCGGAGACGGAAATCCAGAGTGGCATCACACGCGACCAGGCGGCACTGGTGGAAAGCCAGCCGCAGGTTGCACGCGGCGAAGACGGCAAGCCGATGGCGTCGAAGGAATCGCTGGTGCTGATTTCGCTTACGAAAAGCGGGCAGGACAAGGGCTCGAATATCGTCACGCGCGGCGTCTCGCCGATGGGTTTTGTGCTGCGGCCGCAGGTGAAGATTGTCGAGGGCCGCGCGTTCCGGCCGGGTTCAACCGAGATCGTCGTGGGCAAAAGTGTCCATGATGAATTCGATGGCGTGGCCATCGGCCAGAAACTGCGGTTCGCGCAACGCGACTGGGTCATCGTCGGCACCTTCGACGCGGGCAAAAGCGCGTTCGATTCCGAGGTGTGGGGCGACGTGGAGCAGCTGATGCAATCCTTCCGCCGCACCAACTATTCTTCGGTGATCGTGAAAATGTCGGACGTCAGTGGATTTGAGCCGCTGGCAAAGGCGGTGGACGAAGATATTCGCATTGCGCTCGAAGGCAAGCGTGAGCGTCTTTTCTACGAAGACCAGTCGCGGGCATTGTCGACGTTTATTTCTTTCCTCGGCATTTTCCTGTCGGTGATTTTTTCGGTCGGGGCGATGATCGGCGCGGCCATCACGATGTATTCCTCGGTGGCCATGCGCACGGGAGAAATCGGCACGCTGCGCGCGCTGGGATTCAGGCAGCCTTCAATCCTGGTGGCATTCCTGACCGAGGCGCTGCTGCTGGGCCTGGTCGGCGGCCTTGCCGGTATCGCCTGCGCGGCATTCCTGCAGACCATCACCATTTCCACCATGAATTTCCAGTCGTTTTCGCAGCTGGCGTTCAGCTTTTTGCTGACCTTCAAGATCGTGGTGCAGACGCTGGTGTTTTCGCTGGTGATGGGATTCGTCGGTGGATTCCTGCCGGCAGTGAAAGCAGCGCGCATGAAAATTGTGGACTCACTCCGGGCGGCGTGATTTCGCATTGCGGCGCTCCCGCTTCGGCCGGAAATAGAAAAAGGCGGCCATGGCCGCCTTTGTATTTAAATGCACTGGCGATCAACTCGCCATCTGCACCGGAATCTTCCCGCGCGTGTCCTTGATGCGATTCTGCGCATCGACATACACCAGGTCCGGCTGGTAATTGTTCAGCTCGATTTCGTTGTAAGCGGCATAGCTCGCGATGATGAGCAGGTCGCCCACTGCTGCCAGCCGTGCGGCCGCACCGTTCACGCTGATCATGCCGCTGCCGCGCTGAGCGGAAATCGCATAGGTGCTGAAGCGCTGGCCGTTGTTGATGTTGTAGATATCAATCTGCTGGTACTCCTTGATGTCGGCGGCATCAAGCAGGTTCTGGTCGATGGCGCACGAGCCTTCGTAATGCAGTTCAGCCTGTGTGCAGGTGACGCGGTGAAGCTTGGATTTCAACATCATGCGTTGCATGGTTCCCCTCCTCAGGGTCAGGGACCGGGTGCGTGGCACCGGGTCGGCGCTGCAAATTCAGAACGGGTGTTTGCGTCTTTAAAGGTTGCTCTGTCGGCAACGTTTAGCCGGTCATATCGTGGAAACCTGCGATAACAAACCGGTCAGCTCCTTCGACAAGCGTAGCACCGCTTTTTGTGCGGCGCAACATGGCATTTGTTACTTTTTTTGGCAACCGACTTAAAGCGTAACTTCAACATTATCCAGCAGGCGGGTGACGCCCAGGCGAGCGGCAGCCAGCACGACAACCTTACGGTCGTTTTGCTGCGGTGCAAGCAGGTCACTTTGGCGGCGGATGGTAATGTAATCGGGCAGCCATCCGCGTTGCTGAAGTTCGTCGGTTGCGCATTTTTCCAGCACATCGAAATCACGGTTACCACTATCTAGCGCGGCTTTTACTCGCTTCAATGCGGCGTAGAGTTGCGGCGCCTCGGCGCGTTCCGCAGCGCTGAGGTAGCCGTTCCGTGATGACAGCGCGAGCCCATCATCCGCACGCACAGTCTCGGCCAGGATCATTTCAACGGGCAGGTTGAACTGCCGCACCATGTCGCTCAATACGCGGCATTGCTGGTAATCCTTCTTGCCGAACAACGCGACATGCGGCTGCACCATGTTGAACAGTTTCAGCACCACGGTCGCGACACCACGGAAGTGACCTGGCCTGACCTGTCCATCGAGGATGTGCTGTATCTCCGGCGGCTCGACGATATAGGTTTGCGGCTCGCCGTACATTTCCTTTTCGTCGGGCGCGAACACGACATCGACACCGGCGGACTGGCATTTCTCGCAATCGGAAGCAAACGTACGCGGGTATTTGTCGAAGTCTTCGCGCGGGCCGAATTGCAGGCGGTTAACGAAAATAGACACCACCACGCAGCCGACGCGGTCACGCACGATCCGGGTAAGGTCGATGTGACCCGCGTGCAGGTTGCCCATGGTGGGCACGAAGCCGATGGACTCTTCGTGCTTCAGCCGGGCGCGCAGCTCGGCGACGGTGTGTATGACATCCATGATCGGTTGAAAATTGTGTTTATGCGGCGTTGAAATATTCGCGCATGCCGCGCAGCGAAGCGATGCGCGTCAGCAGCATCTCGAAGTGTTCCGGGTTGTCCGCGAAATTGAAGCGATCGCTGTTAACGATCAGCAGCGGCGACTCGGCGTAATCGTAGAAGTGGCGCGTGTAAGTCTCGGACAATTTCATCATGTAGTCTTCCGTGATGCTCTTTTCCATCGGCCGGCCGCGCTTGTGAATGCGCGTCATCAGTTGGTCGACCGAGGCCTGCAGGTAGATCACCAGGTCCGGTGTCGGCACCTGTGGCCGCAAATGGTTGTAGAGCTGCGAATAGAGGCTGAACTCGTTGTCGTCCAGGGTCAGTTTTGCAAACAGGCGGTCCTTGGCCAGCATGTAGTCCGCAACGGTCTTGCGGTCGAACAGGTCGGGCTGCTTCATCCCGGAGAGCTGGTTGACGCGCTGGAACAGGAAGAACATTTGTGTCGCCAGCGCATGGCGTTTCATGTCGCGGTAAAACAAGGGCAGGAAAGGATTGGCGCCCGGGTCCTCAAGGATCAACTCGGTGCCGAAACGTTCGGAAAGCAATCGCGCCAGTGTCGACTTGCCACTGCCGATCGGTCCTTCGACGACGACGTAACGATATTTCATTGCACGCTCAGTTTATGGACGCCGCTGGCGTCGACCTGCGCCAGGAAATCCCTAGCGTAACCTTTGCCGGGAATATAGACGTCCGGCGCGATTTCCACCAGCGGCACCAGCACGAATGCGCGTTCGTGCATGCGGGGATGCGGTGTGACGAGTTCGTCGTCATCAATGCGCCACTCGTTGAAGATGAGGATGTCCAGATCCAATGTCCGTGGCCCGTTTTTTTCCGCTCGCACGCGGGAATGCCGCGTTTCGATTTCCATCAAGTGACGTAACAGGTCGTGAGGTGACAGCGTGGTCTCGACCTGCACCACGGCATTGATAAACGGTGGTTGATCCATGATCCCGACCGGCATGGTCTGGTACAGCGACGAAACACTCATCAGTCCTGTTTCCGCGATTTCATAAATTTCACGCACTGCATCCTGCACCTGGCGGTCGGGATGATCGAGGTTACTGCCAAGCCCGAGATAGACGGTTGAGCGGAACGCAGTCAACGCTGACGGAGAGAGCGGCATGCTGCTGTCGAGTCAGTGGTCGTCGGTGACGGGGCCGGCTTCGCTCGCCGATGCATCCCCTGCAGTTGCATCTGCCGGTGTCGAACCTGTCGACTTTTTCTTGCGGCGCCGCCGCTTGTTCTTTTTCGGTTCGTCATCGGGCAGCAACATGGTTTCGCGCGTGTCGTCGTCGGTAAATTGAAATCGTTCCCACCAATCCGCAACTTCGGTGTCGGCGTCGCCGGCTTCGGCGCGCAGTGCAAAAAAATCGTACGCGGCGCGGAATCGCGGATGGGCGAGATTGCGATAGGCCTTCACCTTGGAACGCTGCAGGAAACGCGGCTGCGCCACCCAGATTTCCTTGATCAGCGGATCGAGCCTGCGCGGAATGGCGAGTGTCTTGCGTTGCTCATCCAGTATTTCGTCCATCGCCTCATGCATCGCCTGCGCGTTGCGGGTGCCGGCGGCCTCTAGTTTTTCCCAGCGCGCCATCATCGGGTGCCAGAACAGCGCGGCAAACAGGAACGCCGGCGAGACGCCCTTCTCCTCACTGATGCGCTGGTCAGTCCGTTGCAGCGAAAGCGTGACGAAAGCGCTGGAATGCGCATCGTTGAACAGGTTGTCTAACACCGGCAGTATCCCGCGGTGCAGCCCCAGGTGCCGAAGCTTTGCCAGCCCCGACAGTGCATGGCCGGACATCAGCAGCTTGATCATCTCGTCATACAGGCGCGCGGTGGGAACGTTGTCCAGCAATGGTGCCAGTGTGGCAATCGGTTTTTCCGTCGCAGCGTCGATCGAAAACTCCAGCTTGGACGCAAGCCGCGCCGCCCTCAGCATGCGCACGGGATCTTCACGATAACGCGCTTCCGGATCGCCGATCATGACCACACGTTTTTTCTGTACGTCGGCCACACCATGCACATAGTCCAGCACTTCCTGCTTTGCCGGATCGTAGAACAGGGCATTCATGGTGAAATCGCGGCGGATGGCGTCTTCTTCCTGGTTGCCGAATACGTTGTCGCGCAGCAGGCGGCCATGCTCATCGGCACGTGCGTTATTTTCGTCGGCTTCGGGATCGCTGTGATTGGAGCGGAATGTCGATACCTCGATGGTTTCGTCGCGGAACATGACATGCACCAGCCGGAAACGCCGGCCGATAATGCGAGCTCGGCGAAACACGCCCCGCACCTGCTCGGGAGTCGCGTTGGTGGCGATGTCGAAATCCTTGGGATGCCGGCCCAGCAACAGGTCACGCACGGCGCCGCCCACGACAAAGGCTTCATAGCCCGCGTTTTGCAGTCCCTCGCAAACACTGATGGCGGCATTCGATAAATCCTCACGATGGATGCCGTGTTCGGCGCGGGAGTAGATGCGCTGCTTGCCAACACCGGCTACACCTTGCGGCCCGCTGCGTTTTTGCGCAGTCTCAGGCGATTTGCCGCCAAACACTTTTTGTATGAATTTCTTGATCACGTGTTTACTGTTTACCTGAGGGCTGAATTAATGGAGAGACAGGATGGGCCAGCCCTGCGTGAGCGCGTGTTCGCGCAAAGTGGCATCGGGATTGACGGCAACGGGATGATTCACGGCACTTAATAACGGTAGATCGTTCAGCGAGTCGCTGTAGAAATAACAGCGCTCGAAGTCGCCGAGTTTCTTTCCCATGCCGGCGAGCCATTGCTCCACCCGCGTGATTTTTCCTTCGCGAAATGACGGCACGCCGTCGACGTTGCCGGTGTAGCGCCCGTCGGCGATTTCAGCTACACAGGCGATCAGGTGGGAAACGCCGAAGCGCTGCGCGACCGGGCCGGTGATAAAAGAATTTGTGGCAGTGACCACGGCGCACAAATCGTCCCTGTGTTTTTCTACCAGCGCCAACGCAGCCGGCGTGACCATCGGCTCGATCTTTTCCGCCATGTATCGATCGTGCAGTGGTTTCAATTCCGCCGGTGTTTTCCCCGCGATCATTGACAGGGCGAATTTCAGGTATTCACGCACGTCCAGCGTGCCGGCTTTGTACTGCGCCCAGAACGCATCATTTTTTTTCTTGAACACTTCGCCGTCGACCATGCCCGCATCGACCAGGAATTGTCCCCACGCGTGGTCGCTGTCGCCGTTGAGCAGGGTGTAGTCGAGATCGAAGAGAGCCAGATTCATGTCGTTTCAGATAGTGAGGGCTGCGTCATTTCCTTGAGCAGCGGCAGGGTGATTTCACGGCCGGTTTCCAGCGAATACTGGTCGAGGCGGTCAAGTACCTGGATCAGCGAAGCCATGTCGCGCCGGCCATGCCGCAGGAGATAGGCGGCAACATCTTCGCGCAGGGCAAAGCTGCGGGTGCGCGCATGCGCGTGAAGCGCCTCGACCTTTTCGCCATCATTCAGCGGCTGCAGCTGGAATACCAGGCCGCTACCCAGGCGTGAGGCCAGGTCCCTGCGCAAAGGCAGGTCGCGTGGCGCGCAATTGCCGGTTGCCAGCAACATGCCGCCCGACAACTGCTGCCGGTTGATCAGGTCGAACAAGGCATGCTGCGAATCTGCGTCCAGTATGTCTACCTGGTCGACAACGCAGGCTGAGGCGGCGTCGATTGCCGCCGTGGAAAAGGGGGGACGTAGAGCGGCAAACCCCAACCCTGCACACGCCTGCGAGAGATGGGTCTTGCCGCTACCCGGCACACCCCACACGTAAATAACCCGCGCCTGCGCCGGTGTTTTTTCCTGGAGGCCCGCTAACGCCGCGAGCAATTCCCCATTGCGACCCGCCACAAAATTGGCCAGCGTGGGCGCGGGAGCAGGAATGATGTCCAGAATGAGTTGTTTCACACAGGAATTATACCTTCGGGCTAAGTGATCGCTGACATGCGGACACACGCGCCGACGCGAAATGAAGCAAATCGCCACAGGCTGCCGTGCGCTGCGGATTCCTGCAGCACGCGGAAGCTTCCGCCCTGGATGCAGTCCTCACGCCCACGTGACCGCCC
>JBDTWS010000117.1:0-12575 GCA_040006575.1 Betaproteobacteria bacterium | reverse complement strand
GTTGTCTAAGCCACGGTGACCTGAGCGACATGGCCTCGTACTCCTATCGCGCGATTGACGACACGGGCCGAATTCTCGCCGGCAATGCGGACGCGATAAATCCGGTCGACCTGGAGATGCGCCTGAAGCGGCTGGGGCTCGACCTGGTCACTTTCCAGTCGATCAAGAAATCCACGTTGATGCGCGCGCGGCGGGTGACGCGCAAGGAGTTGATCACTTTTTGTTTCCACATGGATCAGTTGATGCGCGCGGGTGTGCCCATCATCGATGCCTTGACCGACTTGCGCGATACCATCGAAAACGACGGCTTCAAAGCTATCGTCGCCAGCGTCCTTGAGGACGTGGAGGGCGGTTTGAAACTCTCGGATGCGATGGCAGAACATCCGCAGGCTTTCGACCAGGTGTTTGTTGCACTGATTCGTACGGGCGAGCAATCAGGCCAACTGCCCGAAGTTCTTTCCAAGCTGACCGAAAACCTGAAATGGCAGGATGAACTTTCATCGCAGGTGAGAAAAGCGATGATGTATCCCGCTTTTGCAGGCACCGTGATTTTTGGCGTGGTGTTCCTGCTGATGGTGTTCCTGGTACCGCAACTGGGCGCCACCATGAAAGCGCTGACGCCCAATCCGCCCGCCTCGACGATGGCATTGATTGCGGTATCGCTGGTCATGAAAAAATACTGGTTCCTGTTCCTGGGAATCCCGATCGCTTTGGTGGTGGCGGTCGTGCTGATCGCCAAGAACAACGACGATGCCAAGTACCGCATTGATGGCCTGATGCTGAAGCTGCCCATCATGGGGCCGCTGATTACCAAGATTATTCTCGCGCGCTTCTCGACTTACTTTGCACTCATGTACCAGTCGGGGCTGGGCGTGCTGGACTGCATCCAGATCTCGGAAAAAATCGTCGGCAATCGCGTGATCGAGGAAGGATTGCAACGCGTCGGCCGCGAGATCAACGACGGCACCGGCATCAGCCAGGCGTTCCAGAACGCCCGCCTGTTTCCGCCACTTGTTCTGAGGATGTTGCGGGTGGGCGAGTCCACCGGCGGCCTCGACACCTCATTGCTGAACGTAAGCTACTTCTACAACCGCGATGTGAAGGAGCAGATGAGCAAGCTGCAGGAAATGATCCAGCCGATCCTGACGGTAGTGCTCGGCGGTGTGCTCATCGGTATCCTCGTGACCGTATTCAATCCGATGTATGACGTCATTTCGAAAATCAAATTTTGATATGGCCGGTTGTGATCACGTGACGACATGACGAAACATTTCCTTTATCTCACCAATGACAAGATGGTTGCGCTGGTATGGCGCAGCGGCGCCATTGTCGAGCGCGATGTCTTCGGCGCCACCGATGCCGACAGCAAGGAGTTCACGGACTACCTGTCCGCCCACCGCGACCTGCCGACCTATGTCATCACCGACCTGATTGAGGAAGATTTCCGCATCGACACCGTGCCGCATTTGCGCGGCGGTGACCAGGACGCCATCCTGGGGCGCAAGCTGGCACAGCTTTATCGTGCCACCACCTTCAGGCATGCCATCGTGCAGGAGCGCGAGTCCGAAGGCAGGCGCGATGATCGCGTGTTGTATCACGCCATCACCAATCCGGACCTGGTCAAGCCGTGGCTCGCCGCGCTAGAAACTGCCGAAGTGCCGCTGGAGGGCGTGTCGTCATCGGCGGTCTTGTCTTCGCGGCTGCCGAAAGAGTTAAACGTATTTTTTGCGCACACGCTTTTGGTGACGATCGTTCCCGACTTTGGCCTGCGACAGACTTACTTTCAGAACAAGCACGTCAAGTTCAGCCGCCTGACGCCCATCATCTACGATGAAGGCCAATCGGTTGGCGCGCTGATCGCAGCGGAGACCAGCCGCACCTGGCAGTACCTCGACAGCCAGCGCTATTTCGCCGGCGGAGACATGCTCGAAGTCTGCATCCTCGTCCATGCGCGTGATCGCGAAATGGTGGCGGAGGCCATCCGCGCATTGCCGCTGCTCAAGTATCGCTTCCTCGATATCGAGGAAGTGGCGGCAAAAATAAAGCTCAAGCCCGCCCCCAATTCTTCCCACGCAGAAGAAGTGCTTGTGCACCTGTATGCCCAGGGCAATATTGAAAATCATTTCGCGGAAAAAGAGCAGACGCGTTTCGCCACTTACCGGCGCGCTCGTATTGGCTTGTACGGACTGACGGCCGGCCTGCTTGCGGTTGGCGCCGCGGGTGCAGTTTTCAATCTTTACCAGAGCGCCAACACCTCTGCGGCAATGGATGAGCGCGGCAAGCAGATGCGTTCGGTCCAGGCCCAGTACCAGGCGCTGTCTAAAATCATGGCGGTGCAGACCAATGCCTCGGAGGCCGTGAGGGAAACGAGCGCGTTTTTCAAAGCGCAGATCCGGCAGCAATCACCGTCGCCCAGCATGTTCCTGAAAGATCTCGCCACCGTATGGGAGCAGGCGCCTGACATGCGCCTGTTGCAAGTGGTGTGGGGGCCCAGCCAGGATCCGATTTTTGTCCCGGCATTCCAGTCGGTGGCGACGTCAACCAACCAGACTATCCGCTCCGAAGTTCGAGCGTTGCCCGGTGGGGCGCCGCCGCCTGCAGTCGTGGCGCCGGAAGTCACCGTCAATGCGGATCCCCCGCTGCCTGGCAGCCGCTATGAAGTCCTGATGGTGGATGGCGCGGTAACCCGCTTCCAGGGCGACTATCGCGCGGCCATTGTGCAAATTGAAGCGCTGGTCGCCAAACTCAACAAAGTGCCGGGGTTGGAAGCTGAAATAGTCCGTTTGCCGGTGGATGTAAAGCCCTCCGCCATTTTGCGAGCAGTCACTACTTCGAGCGGTGAAGCCAGCGAAGTCCGTTTCACGCTGAAACTCGTGCGCAAGCGGGAGGTGGTGTGAAACCAAAATCGCGAAGCGGCGCATTCAAGTCCCTGCGCTTTGCGGGCCTCGTGGCTATTTCCGGCCTGGGCGTCGCCGCTTTCCTGGTGGGCGGCAGTTATCTTTTCTGGCAATCCGAAAAACAATCTGATGCCGCTTCGCAACGCGGCTTGCAGGAGGTTCGCAACCGCCTCGAATCGTTGAGGCGCGAACGAGCAGACCTGGAAGGTTCCGAGGAAACCTACAAGAGCTTGCTGGCGCGTGGCGCATTCGCGCCTGAGCGTCGGCTCGACTTTATCGAAACGATGGCCGCACTCAAGAAGCGCCACAAGTTGCTGGAAGTGGAATATGAAGTGGCGCCACAACGACCGTTGAAATTCCCATCCGGCACCAATTACTCCGCCATCGCCATCATGGCGAGCCGTGTGCATATGAAGGTGCAGGCGTATCACGATGGTGACCTGGCCGCATTCCTGGATGAGTTTCCGCGCATCCAGCGGGGTTTTTTCCCAATCGACAAATGCATCATCCGACGCGCGGGTGAAGATACCGGTGCCCAACCGGCAAAGCAGTCATCCACTGTGGCGGGCGTGCCTGTGACAGCGGTTGCGGTCAAATCCGCAGCCGCGATCACTGCGACTCTCGAGGCCGAATGCACGCTCGAGTGGATTACGCTAGTCGACAAAAGCAAACCTGCAGGTCTCCGGGCCGATGCTGAGGCGAAAAGGCGCCTATGAAAAATCGGAAATTTCTTACGATGATCGCGCTTGCGTTCGCGTCGGTGCTGCAATTACCGCACGCACTCGCGCAAACCGTTGCGCCATCGGCAGTGAATGAAAAATCTCCGGAACTGCGACCACTGTCGGGAACGTTGTTCTTCACTGACCAGGAACGCGCAAGGATGGACCGCGCCCGGAAATCCGGCGTGGCGATGACTGCCGACGGAATGCTCGCGCCGGCACCGCCGTCGGTGTTGAATGGATTTGTAAAACGCAGCGATGGACAGACGACGATCTGGGTCGACGGGCAACCGCGCCCGAATGTGCAAGGCACCAATGTCCAGCAATTGCGCCCGCAGGATGTGGGTGGCGTGCATGAGTCGCTGAAGATTCGCGTTTCAGGCCCCGTCCGCGTGGATGCGATTGCGCCCGTGGTAAAGCCTGCGTCGAAGCGACCTGTGCCGCGAAAAACCGTGAAACGTCGCCCCGCCACATAAACCCTTGCGTCGTTGAGTCCGTTTTGCGCCAGACCAACACCTCCGGATAAACCGTATCACAGCAGTGGATTCTTCCTGCTCGTCGTTTTATTGTCGCTGCTTGGCATCCTGGGTGTTGCATTGTTCACTGCGCTCGCGTCCGGGAGCTACAGGATCCAGCGCAGCACTTCCAACGCGATTGCGCTGGCCAAGGCGAAGGAAGCGTTGCTCGCCTACGTGATTACGCGCGATGACGATGGCCGCCCCGGTGAGTTTCCGTGTCCCACGACGGTGGCGCCTGGGGCCGCAACGTACGGCACATCGGCCATGGGTTGCGCCTCTGTACGCATAGGACGATTGCCATGGAAAACACTGGGCATTCCGGAAATATTGGATGGCGACGGCGAGCCGCTCTGGTATGTCGTGTCGAATAAATTTCGTCCTCTCGTCACCATGATTAATAGCGATATCACGGGTGACATGCCAGCCTATGCTGCCGATGGCGCGACCGTGCTGGGAAACCAGATCGTCGCGGTCTTATTCACCACAGGAAGTCCGGTGGGCAACCAGACACGCAGCGCAGCGGTACTTCCATGCAGCGCGACCGGCACGAATATCGCGGCAAACCTATGCGCCGAAAACTACCTCGACACGGCGTTCGGCAGGAACAACGCGGCGAACGCCGGCCCGTTTATTTCAGGCGATGCCAGCAGTACCTTCAATGACCAGCTTACTTTAATCACCACGGCGGATTTCATCCCAAAAATCGAGGACCGCATCGCAAAACTCCTCACGCGTTCATTGAACAACTACTACGCGTTGCACGGCTATTATCCCTATGCCGCCAACTATACGGACTATACATCGCCCAATAAGCTGAACTGTGCCAACGGAAAATACGTGGGCCGGCTGCCCAAATTCATTGCAGCCGCACCGCTTACGGGCGCGCAGTGCACAACCCTAGCCGACTGGCAGTCTGTGGGTGACCCCAATGGCCTGCCTGCGTGGTTCAGCGACAACAACTGGAATTCGGCGATCCACTATGTGGTGGGCAAGGCGTACGCAGAAGGCGGATCAAAAACCTGTGCACTCCCGGGGGACTGCCTCACTGCGGGCGCGAGCACCGCAGTACAAGCGCTATTCATTTTGCCGGGAATTGCGACCGCATCACAGACAAGGCCTTCCGGCACACCCGCAAATTACCTTGAGGTACCGGAAGACTTAGACGACTGGCCGGTTCCGTTGAACTATTCGTATTTGAATTCGACCACCGCACTGCCTTCACGTGATCGCATTTATCCGATCAAGAACCCTTGAAATATTTGAGACGGCAAAGTAATCATGCACCCAACCATTGCAGGAAAAAGAGGCTTCACCCTGATCGAAATCGCCCTCGTGCTGGTGATCGTCACCATCCTCATGACCACGATCGCCGTTCCCATCGCAGGACAACTCAGGCAAAAGCGAATCAGCGAAACGCAGAAAATGCTCGACCTGGCCCAACAGGCATTGATCGGCTACGCCTCATCGAACGGCAGGCTTCCCTGTCCTGCCACCGACGGCACAACGGTCGGCAACGTCAACTCGTTCGGCGAGGAACGGTTCGCCACCGGCGAATCGGCGCTTACGGGTAAATGCGAATATTGGGCTGGCTTCTTGCCCGCAGTGTCGTTGGGGCTGGGCCCGCTGGATAGCCAGGGTTTCCTGGTGGATGCGTGGGGACATCGTGCCAATCGCATTCGCTATGTCGTGTGGGGTTCCACGGTCGTGACATTCACAAATACATTTTTTCCATTTACACAGTCGGGCGGAATGAAACTCGCGACGACGGCTGCGTTGGCCGATCCTGGCGTCGCATCTACTTTCCTGCTGGTGTGTCAGGCTGCCCCGACGGGGTCGCCCCTGCCTTCAGCCGCCATCGCAGGCGCGGCAAGTGCGTGTGGTGCTACAGGCATGAAGCTCGCTGATCACGCCCCCGCCGTCATTTATTCTCTCGGTGAAAATGCCGCCGCCGGCGCAGCGGGCGCTGATGAATTGATCAATCTGAAAACCACTGCCAGCCAGAATTTCGCGTTCGTCTCGCACACGCCAACAGCAGGCCCCGCGAACGCGTTCGACGATCTCGTCAACTGGATTTCGCTCAGTGTGCTGGTGAACAACATGCAGGTGGCCGGCAAGTTGCCATAAGTGAATTTCGAGAAGCAAACTCCAGCACCGGCGCGGCTCCCAGGTAAAAAAACCTTGGAAAACCGCGCGGATAAACGATCTACGCTTTCAAATTCCGCTTTTCCAGGAGCAATTCGAAGCAAACCTCGCCGGGCAAATTACTTTTCAGCGCAAGGCGATAACCTTGTTCCTCGGCCTGCCGGTATGCCTGATAAAGGCCGATGCCATAGCCGCCCCGACGTGAATTCGCAATCGGCGAACGAAGCAACTCGTCGGCCGCATGCGACGGGATGACGCTGCCCGTGTCGGTTACCGTCAACAGGATCGCATCGTCGGCCACGTTGATCTCCACGCGTATCTCGATGGACTGCTCGGCCAGCTTTTTTCGACGCGCATTTTCAAGGCAGTTTTCCAGCACCGTATCGAACAGGTTGGACGGAATGATCTCGGCAGAAATCCGGCGCGCGACGAAATTTACGTCATCGCCTGCGTGGCGCGCGAGCACGTCTTCCCACCAGTCGTCGGCCGGCACCATGATATTGGCCGCGCCCAGTGCGGGGTTCTGCAATTTATCCAGTGTGGATTGCAGCCGCTTGGCAAGCTGCGGCAACTGGCGTGCGAGCATGGCCTCGTATTCGGTCCTGCGGCTGCGATCCTCATCGGGCTTGTGCGCGCTCGCCGAAGTCAATGCATAGAGCGATTGCAGCAGGTTCTTCATATCATGCGTCAGGCGTGCGCCGGTTTCGTGCACGGCCTGCATGTACGCATTCTGTTTCATCACCTGTTCACGGCGCTTGCCTTCATAGAATTCACCCACCACCTGCGCCAGCAGACGCATGTGCAGGAACATCGCGGGCGACATGCGAATTTCCGTGTAGAAAATAATTTCGAGCTGGTGATACTTGAAGCGCGAATCGAACGCTGTCTCCTGTCCATATCGGCCCGGGCCGTCCGGCGAGGTCCAGACGCATCCGGTGATCCACGGGAATTTTTCGATTTCCTCGAGCGTGCGTTCAAGGAATCGCGCAGAGCTCAAGTCTTCCTCGGACAATTCTGCGATGCGCCGCATCCACAATTCAAACGGCATGCCCACGCTCATCAGGTAGCGCGAGAAATAGGTGCGCAGTCCGCCAAAGCCGGTGCGCGGCCCCCACAGCACAGCAAGGATGAAGAGCGCCGCCGCGAATGCGAGCACGGTCAGCACAACGGCCTGGAAATACTGGTTGTCCGTCACACGCATCGCTGCGATGCTGCCCAGTATCAGCACCACCACCAGCTGGAAGACAATCAGGCTGTAGAAAAAATCGAAAACCTGGTTGGTGCCTTCATCCTCCGAGCGGAAAGGCAGCACTGCCATGAGCAACAGCGAGAGCGGCAGGAAAACGCTGGCGAGGAGACGCAACGCCGGGGGAATGGACGTGATCGTCAGCAGCGAAACCGGCACCGTCCAGATCAGCAGCACCGTGAAAAGATAAAAAACGGCAACCAGGTAAAAGCGGCTGCGCCGTGCGGCCTGCAATGTGAATACCTTGCCGCCCATGATGGCGATCAGCATCGCCACCCACGTCACCAGCATCCACCCGGCCAGGCTGTACAACACCACGCCGGTGATGCCGAACAGCATCACCAATGCGAACACCTTCAGTTCGCGATCAGTGCTGATAAAAGGCTGCCACAGCAGGAAAAGCCCGAAATGCACCAGGAGCCAGATGCGCTGGAAATTGCTGCCCGAGTCCGACAGCAGTCCCGCGTGCAGCGAAAGCAGCATGGCCAGGATGATCCAGCGGCGTCCGCGGAACATCCACATCAGCATGGGCCTGACAGCTGTCGGGAAGAGGCTATTCAAAGGGGGACGGGCAGGGTGGCGTCATCGAACGCAAGACTAGCGTGAAATGTAGGAGGACGCCAACGCAACAAAACGCCAGCGCAGGAACAAGGCAATGATGACGGCGGCGCATTGGGGTGTCGAAAATCCAGACAGCTGTAGGGCGGCTCGACATATGTCTGCGTATTACCAGCGAAAGCATATCGAATATCACGGCAATAATTAAATTTAATCAATAAAATCAAATGATTAATAAGATGGCATATGAATTGCTTTTATGCACTCAGAACAATCATAAGCAATGACGAAAGGCGCCCAATGAAAGCGATAGACCAAATCAACCTGTATGACCTGGCCACAGTGTTTATCGCGTTCGGCATGATGCTCGGCGTTGCCATCCACTAATAATTACAGCAATACACGCACACTCTAAACCACTGAATTTCGGAGATCACATGAAGAGCATGAAAAGTCAGCAATCGGGTTTTACCCTGGTTGAAATCGCAATCGTACTGGTCATTATCGGGCTGCTGCTGGGCGGCATACTGAAGGGCCAGGAGCTGATCAACAGCGCGAAGGTAAAGAACCTGATCACAGACATGCGCAATATCCAGACGCAGATTTATGGTTATCAGGATCGGTTCAAGCAGGTGCCGGGTGATGATGCGCGCGTTGCCGCCAATCTTGGCGCAACGGCGACTGTTGGCACCGGCGGCACGGTAGGTAATGGGCAGATCGAAGGGGTCTTGTTCCCGGCCGCAGCTTCTACTGAAGAATCTGCCGTGTTCTGGCAGCACCTGCGCCTTGCCAACCTGGCAAGCGGCCCGACGGCACTCGCCGACGCGCAATACTATCCGCTGAACGCCAACAACGGCCGCATCGGTGTCAACACCGCTACGACGGCGCAGTTGTGGATCGCCGGCATGCCCACGGGCGGCACGCAAATCTGCATGAAGCAGATGACCGGCCGCTATGCCAAGCAGATCGACACGGCGCTCGACGATGGTGTGTCCAACACCGGCAGCGTCCGCTTTACCGATGACACATCCAATGCCGTAGGTAACGCCGCCGAGTTGCCGGCCGCCGTTGATGATGGCAAGTTGTATACCGTCTGCATGGTGTTCTGATTCAGCGAAGTCAAAAGCATTGCTCCGCCGCTGTTGGATGGCGGTAAATGAAAAGCCCCGCAGACGCGGGGCTTTTCATTTTGTGTTGTGCATATGGATCGACGCATGGCCTGCGGGCCGGCTCAACAAGTCTAGCCCTGCAGCAAGCGCATTTCCGCCTTCGCCAGCGCCGATGGTGTTCCCGCCAGCACCAGGATGTCACCGCTCTCGAGCAGCATTTCCGGCGGCATTTGCGTTTCGCGCACGCCGCGGCGCCGTATGGCAGTAAGTTGCACACCCAGCGCCTTGAAGTCCTGTGACTCGATGCTGGTTCCCACTGCGGCCGCACCCGCATCAAGGCTGATGGAATTCATGCGAGGCTGCTGCGAATCGTATTGCGCGTCATCCTGGTCAGTGGCGCCCGGGAAAAATCCACGCATCAATTCATAGCGTTCACCGCGAACCTGTCGCAACCGCAGCAGCACTTTGTTGAGTGGGACGCCGAGCAGCAGCATGGTTTGTGTGGCCAGCATCAGCGAGCCTTCAACCACTTCGGCCACGATCTCCGCAGCGCCAGCGGCTTTGAGTTTTTCCACATCCGTGTCATCAAAGGTGCGCACGATCACCGGGATATCCGGACGCAGTTCGCGTACGTGCGCGAGGATGGTCAGCGCCGCATGCGTATCGGCAAAGCTGACCACGACTGCCGATGCGCGTGGCAAGCCGGCGGCGGTGAGCACTTCCTGGCGCGCCGCATCGCCGAACATCACGGAGTCGCCGGCCGCGGCGGCCTGCTTGACGCGCATCGGATCGCCGTCCAGCGCGATGATGGAAATTTTTTCCTGTTCCAGGAAGCGCGCAAGGCTCTGGCCCGACCTTCCGTAGCCGCAAATAATCACGTGCTGCTTCTTGTTCATGGCGCGGATGGCCAGTTGCTGCAACTGGACGGCGCGGGTTTCCCACTCAGCGGATACCAGCCGCATGACAATCTTGTCACTCTTGGCCAACAGCAATGGTGACAGCAGCATCGAAATCAGCATCGCTGCCAATACCACCTGCAAGATCGGCTCCGGCACGGCTTTGATCTGTCCGGCCAGCGCCAGCAACACAAACCCGAATTCACCCGCAGGCGCCAACGCCAACGCGCAGCGAAGGGCCACCCCTTTTTCATTCTTCATCAACAGCGCCAGGCCCGCGATGATAATGAATTTCACCACCATCAGCGCCACCAGCACCAACAGCACCGTGGCCCACCTTTCAAGCACGAGGGTCAGGTTCAGCAGTTCGCCAATTGTGATGAAGAACAGCCCGAGCAATACATCGCGGAATGGCTTGATGTAATCCTCAACCTGGTAGCGATATTCCGTTTCCGAAATCAGCATGCCCGCGAGGAAGGCGCCCAGCGCCAGCGACAGGCCGGCCATTTCCGTCGCCATGGCCAAGCCGAGCGTTACCAGCAGCACCGCCAGCACGAACAACTCGGAAGATTTCTGCGAAGCGACCAAGTGAAACAGTGGCCGCATGATGCGTTGTCCCAGCAGCAGGATAACGGCAAGCGCTGCGCCCGCCTTCAGCAGCGCGGTGCCGATCTCGATGGCAATCTGCTCGCCCGTCAACGCCAGCGCTGGCACCAGCACCAGCAGCGGAATAACCGCAAGATCCTGGAACAGCAGCACGCCCATGATCTGTTTGCCATGCGGCGAGTGCAACTGGGTCTGTTCGGCAAGCACCTTGGTGATGATGGCTGTCGAGGACATGGCGATGATGCCGCCGAGGATCAGGCCCACCTGCCATGTCTGGCCGAGCAACATCGTGGTGCCAATCACAACTGCAATTGTCGCCAGCACTTGAAGCCCACCGAATCCCAGCACCAGCCGGCGCATGGCCATCAATTGCGGCAGGGAGAATTCAAGCCCGATGGAAAACATCAGGAACACCACGCCGAACTCGGCGAGGTAGCGCGTGCCCGGCGTGTCGGGAATCAATGCCAGCGAATGTGGGCCCACCAGCGCGCCGACCAGCAGATAGCCCAGGATGGCCGGCTGGTTAAGGCGTCGAAACACCACGACCATGACGACAGCCGTTGCCAGGAGGATCACAACAAGTGGGAGGGTGCCGTGGGCATTCATGTGCAGCGCAGTGTGGAATGTGGACGGAGCAGCTTCAAGGCGAACATGAAGGGAGAGAAACTGCCGGGCAGCAGCGTGATTGAAGTTCCCTTTACAATGTCGATATGCAGAGTCTATTACAACCCCGCCCGATTGCAGATACCGAACGCACGCTAAAACTGGCGCGCGATACCCTGAATATCGAGGCCGAAGCAGTCACGACGCTCGCAACAAAACTGGGCGATGAATTCCTGGCCGCACACAAGCTGCTGTTCGACGCAGTGGAAAAAAAAGGCCGCGTCGTCGTCACCGGAATGGGCAAGAGCGGGCACATCGGCGGCAAGATCGCGTCCACGCTGTCATCCACCGGCACACCCGCGTATTACATGCATCCCGGCGAGGCTAGCCACGGGGACCTGGGCATGATCACGGCCGGCGATGTGGTGATCGCCATTTCCAATTCGGGCGAGTCGGATGAAATTCTCAAGATCCTGCCCCAGCTGAAACGCCGCGGCACACCCATCATCGCCATCACTGGTCGTCCGCAATCAACCCTTGCGCAGGCAGCGACCGTGCATCTTGATGCCGCGGTCGAAAAGGAGGCGTGCCCGTTGAATCTCGCACCGACCGCCAGCACCACCGTCGCACTGGCACTGGGCGATGCGTTGGCCGTCACGCTGCTCGACGCGCGTGGCTTCGGCGAAGAAGATTACGCCATGCATCACCCTGGCGGCTCGCTGGGCCGGCGCCTGCTCATGCATGTGAGTGATGTAATGGTGGTGGGCGACCGGGTGCCGAAAGTTTCCGGCGAAGCGCTGTTGCCCGCCGCGATTGTGGAGATGTCGAAGAAGGGACTGGGCATGACGGCAGTCGTCGATGCCGGTGACACCTTGCTGGGCGTGTTCAGCGACGGCGACCTGCGCCGCGCGCTGGAGACCTACGACAATATTCGCGATACACCCGTGGCCGCCGTCATGACCCGGCAACCCAAGACCATCGCGGCCAACAAGCTGGCGGTGGAAGCGGCAGAGTTGATCCAGCGTCACAAGATCGGCTCCAGCGGACTGCTGGTGGTGAACGAACAGGGAAAGCTGCTGGGTGCCGTGCACGTGCTGGAGCTGATGCGGGCGGGCGTGCTGTGATGCGATGGATGGCGCCTGCGGGCGTGGATGCGGTTGTGCTTGACCGCGCGTCGAAGATAAAGCTGGCGATCTTCGACGTCGACGGCGTCATGACCGATGGACGCCTGCACTACAGTGCGCAGGGCGAAGAATTGAAAGTGTTCAGCGTGCTGGATGG
>JBDTWS010000116.1:0-12669 GCA_040006575.1 Betaproteobacteria bacterium | reverse complement strand
AAACGTGCTGGTAACGGGATACAGCTCCGATGTCCTGGGAGGGACGAATGCGCGCGTCCTGAAATACGACAGCGACGGCAGCTTACTGTGGAGCGCAAAATATGACGGCGCATTTGCCGGCAGGGATCTCGCTACAGGTGTGTCGATGGATGCCGCAGGCAACGTACTGATATCCGGCGTTACAGCGGTCTCCGCTGCCAATGACAACATCTTCGCTGCCAAATTTGCCGGAAACACCGGCGCGATGATGTGGAGCGGCGTCAATCCTTCGGCGCCCTTGCATACCTATGCATCAGCGATGGTGGCCGCAGCCGACGGAACGGTCGCCGCTACCGGGTATGCGTTCTTTGGATCAAGTGGCCGCGGCGACATGGCGACAGTCAAGTACAACAGTGCAGGATCGATTTTGTGGAGCCGGCTTTTTCAGGGGACGGCAGTAGGCATCAGTGTCGGCAAGGCAATTGCCATGGACAACACGGGAAATGTCGTCGTGACCGGCGTTTCCGCCGATTCCACCGGCGGCACGAACAATATCCGCACTATCAAATACGACGGCGGCACCGGCACAGAGCTTTGGAATGCCGTTTTCAATGGTGGAGGCACAGGTGTGGAAAGCGGCCTTGCCGTTGCCATCGACGCAGCCGGCAATGTCGCCATGACGGGATACAGCAATGATGCGGGCAACAACCAGAACATGCGCACCATCAAATATGACGGCAGCAGTGGTGCGGTACTCTGGAATGCGGTTTACGCAGGAAGCGGCAATGGCGCGGACACAGGCAATGCAATCCGATTCGATTCGGCTGGAAACCTGGTGGTGACCGGCAGCAGTGTCGACACGGTGGGCACAAAAAATATGCGAACGATCAAGTACAACGGTGCGACCGGCAGCGAATTGTGGAACGTGAATTTTGCGGGTACCGACACCGTGTCGGGAAGCGGTGATGCAGGCAATGCCATTGCCATCGATAACGCGGACAACGTCATTGTGACCGGGCAAAGTACCGATACCGCCGGCCTCAGGAATATGCGAACGATCAAATACCTGGGCAGCACCGGCGTCGCTATCTGGAACAAATCCTTTAACGCCAACGGCACGAGCGACGACCTCGCCACGGCAATTGCAGTTGACGCGAACAACAACGTCGTCGTGACCGGTTCAAATTCGGCCAGCGGGCAGGGCACCAATATTCGCACCATCAAATACGCCTCGCAGGATGGTGCGGAACTCTGGAATGTCACCTACAACGGCGATGGCGGCTCAGGTGTAAGTGAAGACACGGGTGCCGCAATCGCCGTCGACGCGGCAGGCCATGTATATGTCAACGGTTACAGCACCGACGCGGCAGGTGCAAAAAATATGCGCCTCATCAAATACGACGGTGCAACCGGAAACACGAAGTGGACGCACGTTTACGCAGGTTCAGCCAATGCTGATGATACGGGACTGTCGGTCGCCATCGGGCCGGCCTCTTCCGTCTATGCATTCGGCAATAGCAACGAGATCGGCAAACCATTGGGATGGCTGCTTCAGCGCATTGAGGAGATCACGGTACCCGTAGCACCGATCATCAACAGCGGCATGCCGGGAGATCAACTGGCTGTCATCAATTTCACCGCCAATGGCACTGGAGGTTCGCCGATACTGAGCTATACCGCCAAGTGCACCAATGGCGGCAATACGTTCAGCGCGACGGGTGCGGTATCCCCTGTGTCCGTAACGGGCCTGGTAAACGGCGTCAGTTATTCATGCAGTGTCACCGCCACCAATGCCCAAGGCAACAGTCCGGCCTCGAGCCCGGTTACCGTCACTCCGTCAGCCCTGCCGCCGTTGTCGCTTTCTGCCGTGGTCTCAACCAAGACACATGGAGCGGCGGGGCCATTCAACCTCCCGGTCGACGTCAGCCGGAAAATCTATGAAGCGATTACTGTTGAGCCGCGCGCCATTGGCACCGGGCATATCATTACTTTTTCATTCAATAATCCCGTTACTTCGCTTGGCGCCGTCTCCGCCGTGGATGCGGCGGCAACGACGGTGGGATCGGCGTCTGCTGTTATATCGGGCAAGGACATTGTGGTTACGCTGACCGGCATACCCGACCGAAAGCGCATAGCCGTCGGGCTGACAGGGGTAAATAACGTGCTCAATGCGAGCGCGTCAATCGGATTTCTACGCGGCAATTCCAGTCAAAGCGGAACTGTAAGCGACGCCGATGTCGCGGCCGTGAAAGTTCGAGCCGCCTACGTGACCAACAATACGAATTACCTGTTCGACATCAATGCTTCCGGGTATATCAACGCAGCCGATATCGCAGCCGTGAAGGTCCGCAAAGGGGGCGCGTTGCAATGAAGCCAGGCAGCGCGCCAATGCAGGTGTTAGACCGGAAAATGCGGGCTCGCTTCAGGTCGCGTGGCTTTCGCGTGCGACTAACAACGCCGCCACAATCGCGCAAGCGAGCGTAATCGCCACGCCCACAAAAACCATCGACGGCATGTGGCGGTCCATCAACATGCCGAACGCGATCGGCGCCACCGCAAGACCCGCATCGAGCCCCGAATACACCATCCCGTATACGCGTCCGAATGCACCCTCGCCCAGTCGCGCCTTGGTCGCTGCCCGCACCAGCAGGTCGCGCGAAGGCCCGGCGATGCCTACGCCGAATCCCATCATCGCCATGATCGGCAACACCAGCCAACCCGGCAGCGGCAGGAACGCCAGCAGCAGCGCAAACACCACACCGGACGAAAACGCACCCAGGACATAGCGCTCATGCTGGTTGCCTGGCTTGGCGAGAAATCCGCCCAGCACGAGGCCCGCGGAACCGCCCAACAGGTATATCGTCAGTGCGGAGGTCGATGCCGCCAGCGACAGGCCGAACAATTCCCGCAACAGCGGTGGCGCGAAATTCTGCAGCGCGCCAAAGCCAAATGTGGCGAAGAAGAAAAACGCGAACGCAAACCACACCATGCGCTCCCGCAGGAACGACCAGGCGCTCGCCCGTTTTACCGGCGTTTCACCTTCGGCAACACGGGCAGCGTGCTGTAACTCGTACTTGAGCAGGTCGCGCTTCCAGACCAGTAGCGCGAGGGACGCCGCGCCGAACAATGCAGCCGCAAAACCTGCGGCCCGCCAACCAGCGGCGGCGGCAACTGCCGTCATCAAAATCGGCGCCGCAGCCCAGCCAAGATTTCCCGAAATGCCGTGCGTGGAAAACGCGTGCCCCATGCGTTGCTGCGACACGCGCTTGGCCAGCAGGGAAAAGTCGGCAGGATGGAACACACTGTTGCCGATCCCTGCCACGAAAGCGGCGAACAGCAATCCCGCGAAATTGGGTGCGACGCCAATCAATACCCCGGACATCGCCAGCGTGCCCACGCCCGCACACAGCACGCGATGCGCGCCGAAGCGATCAACCCAGATGCCGGCAATCGCCTGGCCGATGCTGGAGGTGACAAAAAACATCGTCATCAATACCCCGACCTGCGCGTAACCCAGTCCGAACTCGTTCATGAACCAGGGAAACAGCGACGGCAGCACGAGGTGATAAAAATGCGACGTGCCATGCGCAAAACCCACCAGCGAAATAATGGTGGCGTCGGAGCGAAGGGAAGCGGCGGCAGGCGCCGTGCCGGGCAGGATGGTGGACATGCCGCCAGTTTACCGGAGCGGGGATTGCTTCCGGGTCAGGATAGTTATTACCGGAGCGATGGAATGTCGGATTCCGGCAGCAGGCAAAACCGACCAACGCGAGCGGACCTAGCTGCGAACCAGCTTGGGACGTCCCGAGAATTTATGCTCGTACATTTCCTGGTCGGCGGCAAAAATCAGTGATTCGCCATCGCTGCCGTCATCCGGATAAATGGCGAGACCGATGGATGCGGTCACATGCCGGCGGGCGTGGATGGAATCGGCCAGAGACGCCAGCGGCTCGCTCATGCGCTGGCGGATCTTGTCGCGCACCAGGTCGGCGGCCTGGGCGTTTTCGATTTCATGCAGCAGCACCACGAATTCGTCGCCGCCATAACGGCCAACAATGTCACCCGAACGCAGAGAATGCTTCAGCCGGCCGGCGATTTCCTGCAGCACCGTATCACCGACCTGATGGCCCATTTCGTCATTCACCTTCTTGAAATAATCCAGGTCGATGAACAGGATGGCAAAACTGTGCGGACGGGTGCTGGTCCGATGCTCTTCAATGCGGCGCGCCAATTGTTTTTCGAAGGTGTCGCGATTGAATACATCCGTCAGCTTGTCAGTCTGCAGGCTGATGTGCATCGCCTCGAAATTGCGTGCAAGTTCGCCCAGTTCATCCTGGCGGGCGATGCCGACCGGCTTGTAGAGATGTCCCTCACCCAGCCGCCTGGCCGCAGTCGACAGCAAGCGAAGGTCATGCGAAACCCAGTTGAGCACCCATAGGCCGAGGGCGATTGCCAGCAGTGCCGCGCCCACGGCGATGATTGCCGTACGCGTCACATTCTTCATCACGCCCGCCATGAAATCGCTGCGCGGCACGGCCACAACCGTGATCCATTCCAGTCCGGCGCTATCGCGAATCACGTTGGCCGAGGCGTAGATTTTCCCTTGGGCCGTATCGAACACAGTGACTTGCGGTTCACTGCCGGCGGATTGTGGGGCTTCACGTCCTTTGCCGCCCGTCTGGCCACGCTCGCCGGCATCCCGGCCGTTGCTCATGCCATTGCTGAAACGGGCGGCAAATTGCGAATACGCAGCACGCACCAGTTCGTTTTCACTCTGCGATGCATTCAGCCGTGTCTGCTGGCCATTCGACAACCTCATCGAATCGTCGGACGAAGAGGCAATGAGGTCGCCATTGCGCTCGGCCACAAACGCCACGCCGTTCTCGGAGACCCGCAACGCCCGCACGAAATCGTTCAGTGCTTTCAGCGATACGTCGGTGGCGGCCACCCCCTCAATTTCGCCCTTCGCATCGCGGACCGGCTTCGCCCGCGTCGCAACGAGCTCGCCAGTGCGGTTGTCCACATACACAGGTGACCATGCCGGCTTGCCGGCCTCCACGGCACGTTTGTACCAGGGCCGTTCGCGCGGATTGTAGAGCCTAAGTTCAAGGGTGGGTGTTTGCAGCGGCGCACCGAGGCCGGCGAATCGAGCAAGGCTGCGCGGCGTGTCCGCGCCCTGCCCCGAGCGCCACTCGCCGCTACCGTCAGGATTTCGCACGACGCCGGCGAAACGGCCTTCACGGTTGCCGTAGTACACGTAATTATTGGGATCCGGATTCAGTGACGCGGCAATCCACATGCGGTCGCGCAGGTTGTCCTTTTCGGCATCCAGCGCTTTCGGCGCAATCATGCCGTCCGGAAATACCGCGTCCAGCACCACGCGCGATCCCACCAGGTGGCGGTCCACTGCCTGGCTGATGCGGCTGGCCATATCACGCAGCAATTCTTCCGAAACCCCCGACACCGCCTGGCCGCCGGCGACGTACGACAAGCCACCGATAATGCCCGCGACGGCGAGCGTCAACAGCACATACGGAATGGTCAGTACCTGGCGAAGCGAGAAATGGGCTTGTGGCATGGAAAGTTCTGGGGTCGGGTGCAGCGTAAACAGGTGGCGGCGCCAGCCTCGGCGGCAAAATTCGGGCTGCGCAAAAAAGGCAACTCAGCATATTACTCAACTCGCAGCCATTGCGACGGGGAGATTGAGCGGCGCGCGGTGAAATATTGTTAATTTCCAGCAACTTGCACCTTGCATTAACCGCCGGCGCGAATTAGGCGTGCGTGTTGCCGGACTAGTAATGCAAAATCGAGTCTTGAGTATCCATTGGGAGTCCTGATTCATGAAGCCACGCCGCCACGCAGAACGTCATCGCACTGATCGCATCGGCTGGCTGCGCGCGGCGGTGCTCGGCGCCAACGACGGCATCGTTTCTACGGCAAGCCTGTTGCTGGGCGTCGCTGCGGCGCACGCGAGCCATGCCGATATCGTGATTGCCGGCATTGCCGGGCTGGTGGCCGGCGCCATGTCGATGGCCGCAGGAGAATACGTTTCGGTGCATTCCCAGGCGGACACGGAAGCGGCCGACCTCGCACGGGAAAAAGCCGAAATCGAAAATGATCCCGTGGCCGAACATCGCGAGTTGCAGGCCATCTACATTTCGCGCGGGTTGGACCAGGCGTTGGCCAAACAGGTAGCTGAACAATTGATGAAACACGATGCGCTGGGCTCCCACGCACGGGATGAACTGGGCATTACGGAGGCATTCAGCGCGCGGCCCATGCAGGCAGCCGTAGCGTCTGCAGCCAGTTTCTCCGCAGGCGCGGTGATACCGCTCGGTGTCGCGGGATTGATCTCCGGTCCGGGGCTGATTGCCTGGGTGGCGATCAGCGCATTGGTTTCGCTCGCAATACTGGGTGCACTGGCCGCACGCGCCGGGGATGCAGCCATCGGCACGAGCGTTGCGCGCGTAACGTTCTGGGGCGCATTGGCAATGGCAATAACGGCAGGTGCAGGGGCCGCGTTTGGCACGATTGTTTGAACCGAAGACAAAAACACCTGCAAAGACGAGGCTTTCCAGCGCTTTTTGGCTGCAAAGCCGCGCCGGTGCTTGAGGTACGTAGGTGAGGTGCGTAGGTGATGTACGTAGGTGATGTACGTAATTGATGTACGTAGTTGAAATACCCAGTGGCGGCAGATTTTGCAGCGGGCGCGCTAACCCGCGTTCATGACGTACGCGTTCCCTCCTGCGAACACCAGCCGCTCCGCGCGCGCTTGGGCATTTTTTGGCAAGACGTCGAACTTGCCGCGAACCGGTGTCCAGTTCTCCCCGTTTGAGGCGACGCCTGCCATCGACTTGTCCGTAAAATTCAGCGCGACTGTCAGGGTGTAGCCGGAATCGGCCAGATAGGAGACGAGGCAGACGTCCCGTGAAATCTTCATCGCCGCGTAGTGCGGACGATGAGGCACATTGGCAGACACATGGCCAGCCAAATGTCCGCCCGCGCCTGTAACTTTCGCCGCGTGATCGCTGCCTGCACTATGCCAATCAACGGTGCCGTCACTGTGAAACGAATGGTCTTGTGAGGTATTGCGGCTCGGGCCGTCGGTCCACGTCAGGCGGATCGATTTCCCGCGTACCTGATCGGATATTTTTTGCTGGTTCATGTGTGCGCCTTCCATCATGGTTCTTGTTGTGGCTCGATATTGCGCTAACCAGGCTGACAACACACTGTCCAAAGGCCGCAAACGCACGTAGGAGCACGGCCAGTCCTTGTGTTTCACATGGCCGTTGAAGCCAGTGAACGCTTTCAGCTTGAGCTTCCCACACCACATCGCTCGATACGCTTACATCGCCAACACGCGCGCCTGCTTACCATGTGATTCACATGCATCGCCGGACTCCCGGTGGTATGTAGACGTGCTTTATCCAATTCAGGAGACATACAAAATGAAAAGCAAATTACTGGCCCTGGCAGGACTGACGACCATAGCGCTGATGGGTTCAGCGGCGAATGCCCAAATGCACTCATCGACCACAGACGCGGAATTCGACCGCATCTACGCGCTGATGGACACCAACAAGGATGGCCGTATTTCCCGCGCGGAATACGCGGCGTATCACGGCATGCAGTTCGACACCTGGGATACCACCAGGTCCGGCATGATGAGCCGTGACCAGATGCGCACGAAGCAGTTCGAGCGTGAACTGCGCAAGACAGATGGCAACCCGCAAGGCAACAGCCCGACCTCCGTACAAAAGAAGTAGGGTCAACCGCGTGGTGTGAGCGGTGTGGGTTCGAGGCGCGTCCTGTTGACGCGTCGTGCGCACACACCGGCCCTCCCCGCCTTCCCTCCCTGGGCGGGGATTGGCCCTCCGGCTTCGGTCGGAGGGCTGTTTTTATTGCCTTGTAGGACAATTCCCACAGCGCGACACGTGCACGGACTACGTCGGTGGGAACGAGGCGTCGCTAAGCTTTTCCCGACCCAAGTCCGTATTGCAAAGAATCCTGCCGCCCACGGTCTCACCGCACGACCTGGAAAGAAAATATGACCCCATACGCCATCGGCGTGATCGTCGGCAGCCTCCGCCGAGATTCCTTCAACCGCAAACTGGCTCTGGCGATTGAAAAAATCGCGCCGGCCGATTTCAAATTCAAACACCTGGAAATCGGCGACCTGCCTCTTTACAACCAGGACGATGACGCCGGCCCGGCAGATCCGGTAAAGCGGCTCAAGGCAGGCATTGCGTCCTCGCAAGGACTGATATTTTTCACGCCGGAATATAACCGTGGTGTGCCCGGTGTCCTCAAGAACGCCATTGACCACGCCTCACGCCCCTACGGCCAGAGCGCATGGGCCGGGAAGCCGGCCGGAATCATCGGCGTCAGCTCGGGCGCGATCGGCACGGCTGTGGCCCAACAGCAACTACGCACGGTACTGGCCTACCTTGACGTGCCAACGCTGGGCCAGCCGGAAGCCTTTATCCAGATGAAAGACGGGCTACTCGACGGCGAAGGAAAAATCGGCGAGGGAAGCCAAAAACTGTTCCAGGGTTGGATGGATCGCTACGTGGCGTGGGTGAAGAAACACGCAGGTTGAGTCTCGATGTCGCAGCACCAGTTTTGAACGTAGTGCACCTCTTGAACACCTCCATTTCGCCATTTTCGCGGAGGATTGCCATGCAAAAGCAGAACACGGGTGGCTGGAAAACATGCAATCGCGGGCATCGCTACCGGGGGCCCGGCATCTGTCCCATTTGCTGGCCGAACGGCAAGGTGGTCCGGGCGCGCAAGACGTCCGTCGGGTCACCTTTAGGGCGTGCACGGTTCCTGCATATCCTACAAAATCACGCGAGCCAGTCCTATCCCTTCCGGCGGTCACTCATTGCATAGTGCTTCCAATAGAAATTTCTTGAGGGCTCGGCATGCAAATCGAAGAAATCGCGGTAATCCTTGACTCACTCGCCCGCCAGGCGCGCGACGACGAAGCTGCATTTCGCACCGCCGCTGTTGACGCGGATGAACTGTCGCTGACCGCGCTGTCGGTCACGTGTGCCGTCATGAGCCGCGAACGCGCCGAGGAACTGGAAGGCATGTCGATCCTTTATCGCAACGGCCCGAAGCCGCTTAGCCACTTTTTCGCCCCCGTGACCCGCACCTGGAACTGGTTGCGCGCAACACTGCAAAATCGTGATGATGTGGACATTGTTGAATCCTGCAAGCGCCACGAGGATGCTGCGCGCAAGGCCTACGAAGAAGTGCTGCAACTGGCTTTGCCCGCAAACCTGCGCGCCGCGCTGAAGAATCACCTCAGCACCATCCGCGAATGCGATGGCGACCTGCGCCGCCTGCGCCGCCACATCTGGGAACGAGCCAACCGCGGTGAGCCCGTGACGATGCAGGCCAACATTAGCGCGTTCGGCGACTGACGCACTCGTTTTGCAAACGAATCAAAAGGCGATCGACCGGTCGCCTTTTTTACGTCCTGTTGTCGGGCAAATGTCCGTTGCCCGCGAAAAACCTACCGCGACTTCATTTCGTCTTGCGCTTGGCCGCTGCCTTGGCCGCTTCTTCTTCCTTCTCCCGTTCACGCGCGCGTTCCAGGTCTTGTTCGCTGGGTTTGCGCAACAGTAGCGATGGATTCTCCTTGACCTTCTTGGTGAACCCGGCCACATCGGTCATCACGCCCTTTGCCTGTTCCTCAATGGCGGTGAATTTTTGCAACACCTGCGGCAACTGGTCCATCGCATTGGTCAGCGGGCTTTTCTCGGTGCCAATTTCCGGTATCTGTCCTTCCTTGGTCGACGCCACCAATAGATCGGTCTTCGGCGAGCCACCGTTGAGCTCGATGAACATGGCGCCGGTGACGCCCTTCATTTTCAGCATGGCCCTGGTGTCGGTCTTCACAGGGGCTTCCTTGCGCAGGCTTACCGCGACTTCGACCAACCTCGGGTCTACGGTATCAAGCGTCATGGTTTTTACGGTGCCCACGTCAACGCCGCGATATTTCACAGCCTCGCCCACCGCCAGGCCGCTCACGGATTCGCCGAATTTGATGTGGTACATCACATCGTCGCGCCGCTCAGAGCCGGCCAGCCACATGAAGGCGAGGACAGTTCCCACCAGCAGGATGATGATGAACAGCCCGGCGACGAAATAGCGTTTGTCGTTTTCCATGATGAGTCAGCCCAGGTTTGTATTGTGTTGTTGAGTAGCAGTGTTGTTAGTGACTTGCATCGAGACCTCAGGCTTTCGTTTCTGCAGGCGTTTCAGTCTTCGCCGCCGCTTTGGCCGGCACCTTGAGATTCGCCGCAGCACGTGCCGTTTCCACTCTCGTTCCCGACAGGAAATCGTGCACGCCGGCTTCCTTGCTGCGTAACATTTTCTCCGGCGTGCCGACGGTGATCTTTCCATTGGCGAGCACGGCAACGCGGTCGCAAACACCAAACAGTGTGTTCAGGTCATGCGTCACCACCACCACCGTGACACCGAGGGTGCTGTTCAATTGTTCGATCAGTTCGTCGATGCCGTCGGCAGCACCCGGATCGAGTCCGGCGGTAGGTTCGTCCAGCATCAGCACGCGCGGATCGAGCGCCAGTGCGCGCGCCAGGGCCGCGCGCTTCACCATGCCGCCCGACAATTCTGAGGGAAACTTGGCGCCGGCACCGGCATCGAGCCCGGCCATTCCCAGCTTGATGGCGGCCAGCACTTCGCGCTCGGCGGCTTCAAGGTCGGTGTGTTCGCGCATGGGTAGCGTGATGTTTTCGGCCACCGTCAAAGAAGAAAACAAGGCGCCATGCTGGAACAGCATTCCCATGAACGCAGCGCGCTCCGCCGGGGTGAGCTCCGCCACCGGGCGGCCATCGGCCATCACCTTGCCGGCCTTGGGAATATTCAGTCCCGCCAGCGTGCGCAACAGCACCGATTTACCCGAACCCGAACCGCCGGCAATACCCAGCACTTCGCCGGCCTTTACATCGAGATCGACGCCATCGTGCACCGTCTGCTTGCCGAAGCGGTTGACGATGCCGGTGGCCGACATGATGTTGCGGTTCTTTTCCGCCTTGGGTACTGACGCAGGTGTTGATGTTGATGTCGCCGCGGCCGCGCTCATATTCCTACCCGCTCAAAAAAGATCGAGAACAGCGCGTCGAGCACGATCACCAGGAAAATGGATTTCACCACTGCACGCGTCGTTTCAATGCCGACACTTTCGGCCGAGCCTTTTACGCGCAGCCCGTGCATGCAGCCGGTGATGGTGATCACGGCCGCAAACACCGGCGCCTTGATGAGGCCGACGAAGAGATCACCGCTGTCGATGGCGGCCCTTACACGCGGAAGGTATTGCGAGAACGACACATCCAGCAGTGAATTGGAGATGAATGCGCCACCGAGCAGGCCCATGACATCGGCAAAGAACGTCAGCAGCGGCAGCGTGATCAGCAGCGCGATCAGCCGTGGCGCAACCAGCAACTGCATCGGGTCGAGGCCCATGACTTTCAGCGCGTCGATTTCCTCGCTTGATTTCATGACGCCTATTTCCGCCGCAAACGCGGCGCCGGAGCGTCCGGCAACAAGGATGGCCGTGATCAGCACCGCCATCTCGCGCAGCACGGAGACGGAAACCAGATCGATGGTGAGATCCTGACCGCCATAGGGCCGCAACTGGGCCACACCTTGATACGCGATCACGACCGCAATCATCACCGCCAGCAGGCCGACGATGGGCAGCGCCTTCACGCCGGTCTCGACGATGTGATGTGCAATGGCGGAGGGACGGATATTGACGGGACGCAGCAGCAACTGGCCGATCGAAGCAGCAGTGCGGCCGGTGAAATCGACAAAATCGACGAAGTCCTTCCACGTTTCAGCGGCGGCGGCCCCGACGCCCGAAACAAATCGCCATGCAGCGGAGGCCTGCTTCGGCGCCACGGGTGGCTTTCGGTCCAGGCCCGATATCAGCTTCAGGAGTCGCTTGTGTTCCGCGCGCACGCCCATGAGCGTATCGCCCTGGTCCTGCCAGTTGCAAAGCTGCAGCGCACCGGCCGTGTCGACATCGGTCAGGCCGGCGACATCAAGCCTGCTCTCGCCTTTGCCGTGTTTTCCGCTTTGTCCGCTTTTTTCGACGAGGCGGCGCGCCTCGGTAACGGTGGTCGCGTCAAGGACACCGGCCAACGTGATGCGGCCGTTTTCGGGAATCACCGAAATCCGGGGTTTGGGCGGCTTTGAAGGGGCTGCATCAATAGTTTCAGTTTGAGTGGCCATGATTGCGGTGTGACTTTTTCGTTGCGGCGCAAGCGATCCGTCGATCTGCGCGGCAACGATTTCTTGTGATGGGTGGGGGAGGCAACAGTGGCTCTCCTGTCAGAGGGCAGACTAACAGGCAGCCACGCCCTGCCCTGTAGGTGCGGCCTGCACACGGGCGTAGGACAAGGCGCTTACAAACCCAGGCGTAAAAACGTGCGCCGGAACAGATGACTTTTATGAACCGACAGCTGTGCTCCGCGTTGGGTTTTGCCTGCCAAACCCTAGCGCCGGTGCGCCTTGCGGGGCCAAAATGCCGGGAAATGCGCGCCAGTGCTTGAGCCTGACTGTCGAGTAGTCGACCTTTGCGCAGTACCTGAACGCCGATGACTCCTATGTCAAAAAGCCATCGGAATCTGCAACAATCCGGCATGAACCTGAGAACCA
>JBDTWS010000115.1:0-12970 GCA_040006575.1 Betaproteobacteria bacterium | reverse complement strand
CAAGGCGCTTGCCACCAAGTCATTGCTCGAAAAAGCCACCAACGATCGCTGGCGCCTGCATGAAGTAGTGAGGCAATGGGCCTGGGTACAGCCGGACCGCTCGACCGGCAAAGCCATGACGCGCCAGGAACTACTGCTCAAGCGACGCGACGCGTATTTCATGGGCTGGCTGCGCGATGTGCATGGGCGGCTTGCCGGCCCGGAAGAACCGCAGGCGCTGGCGAGAATTGACATGGAAAGCGCCAACCTGCGCGAGGCCTGGCAATCGGCCGCGCGGCACGCCAATCTTGCCCAGCTGGAAGCGGCGGCGCCGGCGTGGTTCGACTATCTGGAATGCCGCAGCTTCATCACCGAAGGAATCGACGCGGCCGATATCTGGCTCGCCACGGCGCTGCGTGATACCACGCGCGATGCCACGGCGGCGCCGCTGTATTACCTGGGGCTGTTCCAGCGCTTCGGCGCGCGCACGGCAGAAGCGTTGAACACGATGGATGCGGCGCTGTCGGCAGTACCTGCCGATGCAGAACGCCTTACCGCGCAAGTGCAGGCGGCCAAGGCATTCCTGTTGTTGTTGCTGGGACAATTGGGCGAAGCGAAGAAAAGCGCCGATGCTGCGCTGGTCGTCGCGGAAAAGACGAAGGATGCCGCGCTTCAAGCCTCCGCCTGCCGCGTGCTGGGACTTGCACTAATGCAGTCGGGCGGTCGCGAGGAAGGCCGCGAACTGCAGCGCCGTGCGCTCGACCTGGCGCGTTCGGTGGGCCGTCCCTCGCTGGTGGCGGCGGCGCACAATAATCTGGCGCTGGCCGAAAATCACCTGGGCAATTACGCAAGCGCGGAGGCCGGCTACGAAAACGCGCTGGCTTTCTGGCGGGAAATCCAGGCCACCGCCAACATCGGCCGTGGCATGCACAATCTCGGCGTGGTCGCGACGCGGCAGGGCCGGCATGAGGAAGCGCTGACTCGCTATCGCGCGGCGCTGGCGATGTTGCGCAAGGCCGGTGACCGCAACCTGATCGCGCTGAACCTCATGTCTACTGGCGACGCGCTGCTGCGGCTCAACCGCGCGGGCGAGGCGCACGAAACCGCCGAACAGGCGCTGGATATGGCCGAGCGCGACGGACATATGCTGCCTGCGCTCGATGCGCGCATCGTAATGGCGCAGGCGGACATCGTGCTGGAAAAATTTGGCGAGGCGGCGCGGCAGTTGCGCATTGTCCTTGATGCGGCCGCGCGCCACGGATTTTCAAATGTGCTGGCCGACGCCGTTGTCTCTTCGGCGCGCTTGCTGGCGAAGGTCGATCCTGCATCGCATCCGGACGCGCAGAGGTGGGCGCGGTCGATCGGCGCGATGGTGGATGTGTCACTGACCATTCGCAGGGACGCCGATTTGCTGGCCGCCGAAATCGGCGATGATAGGACCGGCAGCACGGCGCCGGGTAAAGCGCCCGTGCCTGCGAAGAAACCAGCACGACTTGCCGACCTCGCGAAGCAGGCTGACGGCCGGCTCGCGAAATTGAAACTTGTGCAGAAGTAGCTTGCGCGTGCTGCAAGCGCAGCCACCCTGCCGACAAAGGATGTGACTGGCATGACCCCAGCGCTATCACTGGAAAAAATCTCTGTCACATTCACCGGTAAATCCGGCGGCGCGGGCTATACCGCGGTGAAGGATACGTCGCTCAATATTGCCGATGGCGAATTTGTGTCGATTGTCGGGCCCACCGGCTGCGGCAAATCCACGCTGCTCAATATTGCCGCCGGGCTGCTGAGGCCTTCGTCAGGAACAGTCCAGGTTTTTGGTGAGCCACTTGCCGGCCTGAACGCGCGCGCGGGCTACATGTTCCAGTCCGAATCACTGATGCCATGGCGCTCTGCGCTGGCCAACGTGACCGCTGGCCTGCAGTTCCGCGGTGTCGATGCTGCAGATGCCGCACGACAGGGCGAAGAATGGCTGGAACGGGTCGGCCTCGGCGGATTCGGCCATCGCTATCCGCACGAATTGTCCGGCGGCATGCGCAAGCGTTGCGCGCTAGCGCAAATGCTGATTCTTGACCCAAAGATCATGCTCATGGACGAACCGTTTTCCGCGCTCGATATCCAGACGCGGCAGTTGATGGAAAACGAATTGCTGGAATTGTGGAACGCCAATCGCAAGTCAGTGCTGTTCATCACGCACGATCTCGAAGAGGCGATCTCGATGTCGGATCGCGTGGTGGTATTGGCGGCGGGCCCGGCAACGCGTCCCATCGGCGAATTCCGCATCGACCTGCCACGGCCGCGCGATGTCGCCGAGATTCGCATGACCCCGCGCTTCCTGGAATTGCATGAGCAGATCTGGCATGCGATGAAGGAAGAAGTGTTGAAGGGCTACGCGCAGACGCGCAACAAGGTGCCGGCATGAAAAAATTGCCCATCTGGTTCTGGCAGGTCGCGCTGCTGGTGGCGATCTTCGTGGGGTGGCACCTGCTGACGGTGCCCGGCCTGGTGCCGCCGTTCTATTTCGATGACGAGAACAAGGCGTCGTTTTTCTTCGGTGAGCCGCTGAAAATATTCAAGGTGATTTTCGTCTGGTTTGCCGACGGCGAAATCTATGCGCACCTGTGGGTGACGCTACAGGAAACCGCGCTGGCGTTCGTCATCGGCACGCTGCTTGGCCTGGGCATCGGCCTGTGGCTGGGACTGTCGAACACGATGTCGGCGATCCTCGACCCCTACATCAAGGCATTGAACGCGATGCCGCGCGTGATCCTCGCGCCGATTTTCATGGTGTGGTTCGGGCTCGGCATCTGGTCAAAGGTGGCGCTGGGTGTGACGCTGGTATTTTTCATCGTGTTCTTCAATGTGTACCAGGGTGTGAAGGAAGTGTCGCCGGTGGTGTTGAACAATGCGCGCATGCTGGGCGCGAACGCATCGCAACTGCTGCGTTTTGTCTACCTGCCGTCGGCGACATCGTGGGTGTTTTCCAGCCTGCATACCTCCGTGGGCATGGCGTTCGTCGGCGCGGTGGTGGGTGAATACCTGGGCAGCGCGAAAGGCGTGGGCTACCTCATACACCAGGCGGAAGGGTCGTTTGATATCAACACCGTATTCGCCGGAATCCTGGTGCTGACCCTGTGCGCGCTGCTGCTGGATTTCGCGGTGACGCTGGCGGAAAACAAGTTGCTCAAGTGGCGGCCGCAGCAGGCGGAAACGGAAACGACCTGAACGCATCCAGCCCGCGTCGGCAAGCATAGATCGTTATTTGGCGGGCTTCGCAGGGCAAAAATGCCATGGAAGCCGCCACAGTGCTTGACTTTGCGGCCCTAATTACTCTTGATCTGCTTCCAGGCCAAGCTCCTGGATTTTGCGCGTCAACGTGTTGCGTCCAATGCCCAGCAACGTTGCCGCTTCAATGCGCCGGCCACCGGTGTGCTCCAGCGCCTTGGTGATGAGTGCGCCTTCGAACGCGCGATTCAATCCGTCGAAAATATCCTTTTCGCCGCGTCCCAGTGAGGCCGTGACTTCGCGTTCCAGCGCGCGTTTCCAGTTGCTGTCGACGGCCGCAGATTTCTCGCCGCCGTTCGAGCCGCGCACGTCCGAGGGCAGGTCTTTGACTTCCACCATCTGGGCGGGCGCCATCACCGTGATCCAGTGGCAGAGATTTTCCAGTTGCCGCACATTGCCGGGAAAATCCTGTTGCGCCAGGAAATTCAATGAATTCTCGGTGAGGCGTTTCGGTTCGGCGCTCAAGTCACGCGCGCTCTTCGCCAGGAAATGCTTGGCCAAGAGAGGAATATCTTCGCGTCGCTCGCGCAGTGACGGCAGGCGCAGGCGGATGACGTTCAGCCGGTGATACAGATCCTCGCGGAACAGGCCCTGCTTTACGCGCTGGTCCAGGTCCTGGTGCGTCGCCGCGATCACACGCACGTTCGCGGTGATGGGCGTATGGCCACCAACGCGGTAGAACTGGCCGTCGGACAGCACGCGCAATAAACGCGTTTGCAAGTCGGGTGGCATGTCACCGATTTCATCAAGGAAAAGTGTGCCGCCATCGGCCTGCTCGAAGCGGCCGCGCCGCATGGTGGCGGCACCGGTGAACGCGCCACGCTCATGGCCGAACAGTTCACTTTCGAGCAGGTCCTTCGGAATCGCCGCCGTATTGATGGCGATGAACGGCTTGGTGGCGCGCGGACTGTGGCGATGCAACGCGTGCGCGACCAACTCCTTGCCCGTGCCGGATTCACCCGTAATCAGCACCGTGGCGTGTGATTGCGAAAGACGGCCGATGGCGCGAAAAACTTCCTGCATCGTCGGTGCGGAGCCGAGGATTTCCGGCGCTTCCGCCGTGATTTCCGCCTCGGGGATTTCGCGCATCGATTCGTCGAGTGCGCGGCGAATCAGCTCCACCGCATGATCAACATCGAAAGGCTTCGGCAGGTATTCAAACGCGCCACCCTGGAACGCGGCGACCGCACTCTCCAGATCGGAGTACGCCGTCATGATGATGACCGGCGTGGTCGGCAGCTTTGCTTTCAGCTGCTGCATGAAATCAAGACCGGACGCACCCGGCATGCGGATGTCACTGATCACCACCTGCGGCGGATTTTTGTGGAGGGCGTCGAGTCCCTCCTGCGCGGCGGCGAATGACTGGTAGGCGATGCCCTCGCGGGTCAGTGCTTTTTCGATCACCCAGCGTATCGATTTGTCGTCGTCAATTATCCAGACAGGCCGCATGAATCACTTTCAGTGAGGAGGAGAATACGGGGAATAGCTTGAATAGGAGGACGGGGCGGGCGCGTTCAGCGTCTGGCTTTCGCGGATCGGCAGCAGCACTGAAAAACAGGTGTGTCCCGCTACGCTGTCGAATTCGATGATGCCCAGGTGCTGGCTGATCAGGTTCTGCGCCAGCGAAAGTCCCAGGCCGGTGCCGCCGTCACGGCCTGATACCAACGGGAAAAATATCTTGTCGGTCAGCGCCTCGGGGACACCGGGGCCGTTGTCGACGACCTGGATTTGTATCGCATGCCGATAGCGTTGCTTCGCCAGTGTGACCTGGCGCGCGATGCGGGTGACGAGCTGGATCTGTCCGCGGCCGTTCATGGCTTGCGCGGCATTGCGGGTGATGTTCAGCAGCGCCTGGATGAGCGGCTCCTTGTCGGCGATGAACTCCGGGAGGCTGGTGTCGTAGTCGCGCACCACCGAGATTCCCGATGGAAATTCCGCGAGGACCAGTGTGCGCACGCGTTCCAGCACTTCGTGGATATTCAGCCGCGCCATCTGCGGCAGTCGATGCGGCGTCAGCAGGCGGTCCATCAGCGTCTGCAGGCGATCGGCTTCGTTGACGATGACCTGCGTGTATTCCTTGAGATCGGCTTCCTTGGGCAGGCCCTGCAGTTCGCGCTCCAGCAATTGCGCGGAACCGCGGATGCCGCCCAGCGGATTCTTGATCTCGTGCGCCAGATTGCGGATCAGTTCGCGATTGAGTTCCTGGCGCTCAAGGATTTTTGCCTCCCGCGCAATCTTGATTTGCTGGTCCAGCGTGTGGAATTCAAGCACCACGCGCTTGTCATCCAGCGGCGAGGCAACGCACGACGAGTGCAGCGTGTGGTTGGTGGCGGATTCCAGGGTGAGTTCATTTTCATTAAAGCCGGCGTCATTTTTCACCACCTGTTCCAGCATGGAAAACAGCGCATGGTTGCCCGCGTGACCGGTCGAGAACAGCCGAGCGAACGGCTGGCCCGCAACGTTCTTCAGGCTGAACGCGAATAAATCCTCGGCGGCGGGGTTGGCATACATCAGCACAAATGAGCGGTCGATGATTACCACGGCGGTGGAAAGCAGGTCCATGCCGGCGTAGTGGGGGTTGAGAGGCGGTGCTTGGTTGGCGTTTTTGGTAGCGGTGGACATCTAGTCTTCTTGATGTAAAAAGCAAGTTACGGGCCACTGGTTTCAGGCGAGTATTAAACGGCGGATCGAGGCCCCAGTTTGCAGCATAGCGCCGAAATGTTGCCGGTCAGTACGTGATGACAACGCCGGGTGCGGCCAACATGTGAGCAAGATCTCCGGCATCACGCCAATGCAATTCATTCAAGAATCCGCATCAAAAAAAACGCCGGAAGCTCTTCACTTCCGGCGTTCAAGGTATCGATCGGCAACCCGATCGAAAGGAGACGTCAGCAAATTTCAGCAAATCCCGAGCGGCACCTTCTATTTCAACGCCGCCAATTTGTCGCGCAGGCCATTCAGGTTGTTTTCGTGCATGGCCACTTCATCCTGCAGGTTGCGGACGCGTTCGAAATGGCGCTCGATTTCTGCGCGCGTTTCCGGTGTCATCAAGGGCTTTTGGGGAGTCACGGATTCGGTGGTCGCGGCGAACGATGCGCGCATTGCCCGGATTCCATTGGATAGCTGGCGCTCTTCATCCAGCTTGGATTTGGACGCAGAGAGCAGGTTTTCTTCAGTCTGCAGGTCGCCCTCAAGAATGCGCCGCTTGGTCTCGGCCTGGCGCTGCTCGGTAATGCGACTCATGGAATCAACTGAGGCAAGTACCATTTTTGGTGGTTCCACCGCCGGCGCGTGCGTTTGTGCCTGGGCAGGTGCGGCTGCTGGTAATCGCGACTGGCTGGATACGGGCAGGACAGTCGCTACCCCAATCGGCGCCTTTACGGAAGCCAGTTGTGGCGCGGCAGCCATAGCGGATGCCTTGATATTTGCGGATGGCACGACGGCCTGCGCGTTGGCCGCATTCAGCGAGCCGCTGGGCGTGGAAGGAATGACCGTGATCGGTTCCAGGTCGACGCGCGCGCCGCCTTTGATCGGCGCATTGGAATAGGTGACGCGACCGCTTTCATCAACAAGCTTGTAAATGATGGTGGTTTCCACGCGTGGTATCGCATTGCTCGCGCCGGGCTGGGCGAGGGCAACCGAGACCGGCAACAGCAAGGGTAAACAAAGGATTTTCGCGGATCGTTTCATGATCTTTCACCAGGCAGGAAATCGCTTTGGGCGGTCTTCCAGCATACGGCCGGGAAAATTCTTTTTCAACTCAATGAGTTGTGGTTTAACTAGGGCTTGGACACCATAGGTAGTTTGACGGCGAAAAACGCGTCGTTTTCCTACAAAAGCTACCTGGGTGATGTGATAGCGCGGCGTGGAAGGCGAGAAAAACAGGCAATAAAAAAGGCAGGCGGATTGTCCGCCTGCCCGGGAACACAAAACGTATTTTGATCAGGACGAGTAGTACATATCGAACTCGACCGGATGCGTTGTCATGCGGAAGCGCGTGACTTCCTGCATTTTCAGTTCGATATAAGCGTCGATCATTTCGTTGGAGAACACGCCACCGCGCGTCAGGAATTCGCGGTCCTTGTCCAAGTACTGGAGCGCCTGTTCCAGCGAGGAGCACACGGTCGGGATTTTTGCATCCTCTTCCGGCGGCAGGTCATACAGGTTCTTGTCCGACGGATCGCCCGGATGAATCTTGTTCTGCACACCATCGAGGCCGGCCATCATCATCGCGGCGAAGGCCAGGTACGGGTTTGCCGTCGGGTCCGGGAAACGTACTTCGATGCGGCGCGCCTTATCGGACTGCACATACGGAATGCGGATCGATGCCGAACGATTGCGAGCGGAGTAGGCAAGCTTCACCGGTGCTTCGAATCCCGGTACCAGGCGCTTGTACGAGTTGGTGCCCGGGTTGGTGATCGCGTTCAATGCGCGCGCATGCTTGATGATGCCGCCGATGTAATACAGCGCAAATTCGGACATGCCTGCATAGCCGCTGCCGGCGAACAGGTTCTTGCCGTCTTTCCAGACCGACTGGTGGACGTGCATGCCGGAGCCATTGTCACCGACTACGGGCTTTGGCATGAAGGTGGCGGTCTTGCCATAGCTATGCGCCACATTGTGCACGACGTACTTGAGGCGCTGGATCCAGTCTGCGCGCTGTACCAGCGGCGCGAACTTGGTGCCGATTTCGCACTGGCCGGGCGCGGCCACTTCATGGTGATGGACTTCCACTTCGACGCCGACTTCTTCCAGCGCGAGACACATGGCGGAGCGCATGTCCTGGAATGAATCAACCGGCGGCACGGGGAAATAACCGCCCTTGACCGGGGGGCGATGGCCCAGGTTGCCGCCTTCGAATGCGCGGCCGGTGGACCACGGTGCTTCTTCGGAAAGAATTTTCACGCCGCAGCCGGACATGTCTACATTCCATTCCACGGCATCGAAAATAAAGAATTCGGGTTCCGGTCCGAAGTAGGCGACATCGCCGATGCCGCTCGATTTCAGGTAAGCCTCAGCACGGCGGGCCAGCGAACGCGGATCGCGGTCGTAGCCTTTGCCGGTTGAGGGCTCGATCACGTCGCATGACAGTACCAGCGTCGATTCATCGAAGAAAGGATCGATGAACGCGGAATCCGGATCGGGCATCAGGATCATGTCGGAAGCTTCAATGCCTTTCCATCCTGCGATGGACGAGCCGTCGAACGCATGGCCTTCGGTAAATTTTTCTTCATTGAATGCCTTGATCGGCACCGATACGTGTTGTTCTTTTCCCTTGGTGTCGGTGAAACGGAAGTCAACGAATTTGCATTCATTGTCCTTCGCCATTTTTAGTGCGTCTGCGACTGCCATGTTGTTCTCCTGAGTAGAAACGTAGATAAACGAAGTGCAAAACAATAAACTCAATTACAAATTCATTAGAGATTCATAAGATATTAAAAATAGCAGAAAACATGCCATGCGCAATGTTCAGCTAAGCCATTGATTTTCTATTAAAAAGCGGGGAAATACCATGTAGGAGGTTCACTATTGGTGCGCAAATAATGGCACTGCACCAATATGGATCGTAAATCCATCGCGCATAAGACCGCAGCAACTCAAATCCTGATTTCGCTATAACTATATATGACAGATCGTTACGCCATCATTGGCCATCCCGTCGCGCACTCGAAATCACCGGAAATACATACGGCGTTCGCGTTGGCGACCGGCGAAGCGCTTGTATACGAACGCCTGCTCGCGCCACTTGAGGATTTTCGCGGTACCGTCGATGCATTTCGCGCAAACGGTGGCCGCGGTGCCAGCGTGACATTGCCTTTCAAGGTAGAAGCATTCAATTACGCGACTGAACTTACGACGCGCGCGCGCCTGGCGGGTGCGGTGAACGCATTGAAATTCGACGGCACCACCGTGCTGGGCGACAACACCGATGGCATTGGCATGTGCCGCGATATTTCCAAAAATTTTGGCGTGCCGTTGAAGGACGCGAAAATCCTGGTGCTCGGCGCGGGCGGCGCGGCGCGGGGAGTTATTGGTCCGCTGTGCGATGGCCTGCCGCAGCAGATCACGATCGCTAATCGCACCCACAGCAAGGCCGAAGAAATCGCAAATCAGTTCAGCGGCGCAGGCCCGGTCAACGCGATCCCGACAGCGGACTTGGCCGGCCTGCGTTTCGACATCATCATCAATGCGACCAGCGCCAGCATCGGCAATCAATTGCCCGGGGTGGCAGCGTCGTGTTTTGGTCCGCGCACACTGGCCTACGACATGATGTACGGCAAGGGTGTGACGCCTTTCATGCAGCTTGCGACAAGCGAAGGGGCACGCGCCGTGGATGGCCTGGGCATGCTCATCGAGCAGGCAGCGGAGGCGTTCCTGTTGTGGCGTGGTATCCGGCCCACGACGGACGCGTTGATGAAGAAAATGCGCGGCGGATAATGCGCAAGTTTTTCAAATACACCGGCGCGCTGATCGGCCTGGTGCTAATCGTCTTTCTCGCCTACCAGGGCTATGTCCTCGTCAAGCTCTGGTGGTGGACCGATCACAACCCGTCCTCGACCGCATTCATGTCGGCACGGCTGGATCTCATGCAGGAAAAGAAGCCTGCCGCAAAGCTACAGCACGTCTGGGTTCCGTACGAAAAAATTTCCGCGAATCTCAAGCGCGCCATCCTGGTAGCCGAAGACGACAAGTTCGTGGACCACGAAGGGTTCGACTGGGAGGGAATCCAGAAGGCAATGGACAAGAACCAGAAAAAAGGAAAGGTGGTGGCGGGAGGATCAACCATTTCGCAGCAACTGGCCAAAAACTTGTTCCTATCGGGCGAACGCAGCGTTTACCGCAAGGGCGAAGAGGCGCTGATCACCGTCATGATGGAATGGATGATGGACAAGGAGCGCATCCTGGAAATTTACCTCAATGTCATTGAATGGGGCGACGGCGTCTTTGGCGCCGAAGCGGCGTCACGCCATTACTTTGGCGTCGGCGCAAACCAGCTCTCGGCGGAACAGGCGGCAAAACTGGCGGCGATGGTGCCGCGGCCGCGTTTTTACGACCGTAACCGCAACGCGCCCTGGCTGCTGAAGAAAACGCAGATCATTCTCGAGCGCATGCCGCGCGCGCAACTGCCTTGAATTACTCATGGACATAGTCGACTGGATTTTCTTCGGCCCCGCCCGGCTCATTGCGATATGGCCTTATGCCGGCGTGATCATCGCGGCGGCACTTATTGGATTTCAACTGGTGCTAACCCTGCGACGGGACACATCGTCTCGATCCAGCTTTTTCCGCGAAGCGGCGGTATTCTCCGGCATCCTGTGGCTGATATTCAACGCGTTCGAACTGCAGATGTCTGCTATCGCCGCGCAGTCCGGTAATGGCGCGCCGTTGCGCCTGGACCTGATGGTCCTGGTGCCGATTCTCTATGTGTTGACGGCGGCAGGACTGTATTCACTGTTCAGGCAAATGCGCGGGCCGGCATCGGCAGAGGTGCCAACAGCCGATAGCTCAAAACCGGAACAATAAAACCAGATCGCTCACGCATTCAGCGAAGCGGTGACACGGCGCAAGGGCCGTAACGTCAATCTAGCGTGAGGGGCGGTCGTGCCGCGGGCGCGGAATATGGCGCGGGCGGGAGGACGAACGCTTTTGGGAATGTGGATACATATTGTGAGGATGAATAATCCGATCCGGCGAGGTGGTGCAGTCTTGACCAAACCAACCCGCAGGACCGGAATCTATTTCCCTGCCGCTTAGCCCATCGGCTTGATGAGCGGCGTGATCACCGGGGTGACCATCGGGGCTGGCTTTGACGCCATGGGCTTTGCAGCAGCCTTTTTCTTGGGCGCAGCCTTCTTCTTGGCTGGCTTTTTCTTGGCAGCAGGCTTTTTAGCAGCAGGCTTCTTGGCTGCTTTCTTGGCCGCCGGCTTCTTGGCTACCTTCTTTTTCGCAGCGGGTTTCTTCGCAGCCTTTTTAGCAGCAGGTTTCTTTGCGGCTTTTTTGGCGGCGGGTTTTTTCGCAGCGGGTTTCTTTACAGCTTTTTTAGCAGCGGGCTTCTTTGCTGCTGGCTTTTTCACTGCTTTTTTAGCAGCGGGTTTCTTTGCTGCCGGCTTTTTTGCTGCCGGTTTTTTCTTGGCTGTTGCCATGATTAACTCCTTTCGATGGTTGGACCGAATTGCTTTATTAGCAGGCTGCGATGTTCTGCATACCTACCAAGCTTCAGTTCTGTCGAACGATTGAGTTATGGCCAACTACAGCAAACTGACTTCAGTAGCAGAGCAACCTCACTCAACCCGATTGCTTCAACACACTAAAACAAAAACAAGTGGGCTTCGACAACTCGGGCACTTGGTGAAACGGATTCTATTACAGAAGTTTTTTTGAACACCAGTTTTAGAACGTGTCAAGTGTGGTTATTTGCACACGCCGTTTGCAAAATGGTATCGACTCAACACCAACAACTTTTCGATTGAAGGGTTTGCACGAAAAATTCCGATGCGGTCAGATTTTTTCGCCGGCCACGAGCTCATCGAAAGTCTCGCGCGCGCGCACTTCGCGCATGCCGGAACCGCTCACCATGATCTCCGGCGCACGAGGGCGCGTGTTGTAGTTAGAGGACATCACGAAGCTGTATGCGCCCGCGGAAAGTATCGCCATGAGATCACCTTCCACTGCGGGCAACTCACGCGCGTGCGCCAGCACGTCGGTGCTCTCGCACACGGGGCCGACTACGTCATAAACGCGCGCAGCCGCATTGCCCGGCTGCACGGCAACCACCTCGTGATACGCCTGGTACAGCGGCGGGCGGATGAGATCGTTCATGGCGGCATCGACCACCAGGAAATTCTTGTCTGCGGTCGGCTTCACGTACTCCACGCGCGTCAGCAGCACGCCTGCATTGCCCACCAGCATGCGGCCGGGCTCCATCAGCAACTCCACATCGCGATCGCCCAGGCTGGCCTGCAGCGCCTCGGCGTAGCCATCGAGCTCAATGGTGACCTCGTCCTTATATGTGATGCCGACACCGCCGCCCGGACAGATATGATGAATGGGAATGCCCTCGGCCTTCAGCGTGTCCGCCAGCGCCACGATGCGCGCCATCGCTTCGCGTAGCGGCGCATCATCAGTGAGCTGCGAGCCGATATGGCAATCGACGCCGGCCACTTCGATGTTCGGCAGCGCGGCAGCCTTGCGGTACACCGCCAGTGCGCGATCGAACGCCACGCCGAACTTGTTGTTCTTGAGGCCGGTAGAAATATAGGGATGCGTTTTCGCGTCAACATCGGGGTTTACGCGAAGCCCGACTTTCGCTTTCAGGCCAAGCGAGGCCGCAATTGCGTTGAGCCTTTCCAGTTCGGGTTCGCTCTCCACATTGAAGCACTTGATGCCCGCCTTGAGAGCCATTTTCATCTCGGCGGCAGTCTTGCCCAGGCCCGAGAAAACCACCTTGCTCGCATCGCCACCGGCCTTCAGCACGCGTTGCAGTTCGCCGCCGGAAACGATATCGAAACCCGCACCCAGGCGCGCGAACAGGTTCAGGATCGCCAGGTTGGAATTGGCTTTCACCGCATAACAGATCAGGTAGGGCCGTCCGGCACGCGCCGCTTTCAATGCAGAATCAAGGCGCTGGAAAGCACTGGTCAACGCGGCTTCCGAATATACAAAGCACGGTGTGCCAAAGCGTTCAGCGATGTCGGCGACACGCTCGCCA
>JBDTWS010000114.1:0-13298 GCA_040006575.1 Betaproteobacteria bacterium | reverse complement strand
CGATCACCGACTGCAGGGCCGGCAACTGCGCGCGCGTCTGTTCAGTTTGTGCCCGCGCCTGCTCGACTTCGAGCGCGGTCACCAGCCCGGCCTGCCGGCGCCACTGCGTGATCTGCAAGGTTTCGGTTTGACTCGCCAGGTTTTCACCGGCGATGGCCAGTCGCACCTGCCCTGCACGCATGGCGATGTAATCCAGCGCCACTTCGGCCGCAATCGATATTTGCACGTCGCCCAGGCTGGCGGCACTCGCCTTCACCATCGCCTCACTCGCGTTAAGCGCACTGCGATTGACGCCGAAGACATCGAGTTCCCAACTCGCGTCGAGACCTGCCCGAAAACTGTTGCTGGCACTGTTTCGGCCGTTGTCGTCGCGCGAGGTGCTGTGTTGCGCCGAGGCCGAAACGCCGAGACTCGGCCACAGTGCCGCCGCCGATACATCACGCAGTGCCCTCGCCTGCAGTAGCGCGGCCTGCGCTGACTTCACACTGGTGTTGGCCTGCATCGCCTGTGCGACCAGGCGGGCGAGCAGGGGATCGTCAAAGCGCAGCCACCATTGCGCCAGTGAGGTGTTGTTTATCGCAGGTGACGCATCCGCTACCGACCACATGGCCGGTATTTCGACCACCACCGGCTCGGCGCATTGCTGTTCCAGCGATGCGCAGCCCGATGCAACGAACATCAGGCCAACAATGGCCAGCACGGCGGGCGCGCGGCGCACGGCAGTCGCACCTTGAGTAGTCTCGGTTCGGGCAAGCATCATGGTTCCTGTTGGTAGGCGTCGCATACACGGCGCACGCGGGCCTCGCCCACGGCGAAGGATGGCTGCATGGTGCATGCGAGCGGCGGCGATGGTCTGTTCTATGGCGCACAGTGGGGTTCGCCCGCTCGTGCGCGGTAGCGCCCGAAGTTTTCGGTAAACTCAAGCGTTGGCGCGGCTTTTCGGCCATAAGTGGCTGGGAAGGCGCGCCAGATGGCGTTCTTCAATTTCACTTTGCGGGAACCGTGGGCCGCCGCACAGACAACGACCGAGTCCAGGACCTATCCTGCGGCGGTCTCTCCATCCCTTTCAAACAAAAAACTGTTGGCGTACTCAATGCGCCGACCAAGGAGTCCTCAATGCCGCTTAATCACGCCGTAGCCTGGATCAATCACCATTCCGCTCAGGTGCTCCAGATCGACGCCGGGCAAGCAATCGACCAGAAGATCAGCGAGCACGCCCACAACACGCGCCAGCATGGGAGCGACGTGCGCAGTGAGCACGAATTTTTCGCCGAGGTCTGCGATGCGCTTGCCGGCATCAAGTCGGTCCTCGTTGCAGGCTCTCACACGGCGCAGGCCGACTTTCGCCACTACGTCGAGAAGCATCGTCCCATCGTGGCGGCGCAGATTTCGGGATGGCAGACGGTCGACCATCCTACGGAGGGCGAGCTCGTCAAGATGGCACGGGAGTACTTTGTGAAGCGCGGCGAACTGGTTGCCACGCCCCGCATGACCTGACTCGGCCGACGCAACGGAGCAATTCGGTTCGTTGGCGCAATGACAGGCGTTCCCTTCGCGAACAACTAGCGAAGCGGATGCCTGACCACAATCGTCTCTTCCCGATCCGGCCCCGTTGACACCAGCGCAATCGGCGCACCAACCAATTCTTCAATGCGCTTCAAATACACTTGCGCCGCTTTCGGCAGGCCGTCCCACGCCTTCACGCCGAAGGTGCTGTCGCTCCAGCCGGGATGATCTTCCAGGATCGGCTCACAACGCGCGATGTTGTCCGCCCCATAGGGCAGCATATCCATCACCACGCCGTTGACGCGATAGCCCGTGCAAATCCGCAAAGTCTCAAGTCCGTCCAGCACGTCGAGCTTGGTGATGCACAGTCCTGACAAGCCATTGATCTGCGCGGCACGTTTCAGCGCGGCCGCATCGAACCAGCCGCACCGGCGAGGACGCCCGGTGACAGAACCGTATTCATTGCCTCGTTTGCGCAAGCGTTCACCGATATCGTCTTCGAGTTCCGTCGGGAAAGGACCTGAGCCCACCCGTGTTGCATAGGCCTTGGTGATGCCGAGCACATAGTTCAAGGCTTGCGGCCCCACGCCCGCCCCTGCCGACGCCTGGCCTGCCAGGCAATTGCTCGAAGTCACATACGGGTAAGTGCCGTGGTCGACATCCAGCAAGGCCGCCTGCGCGCCTTCAAACAGCAACGGCTTGCCCTCGCTCATCAGCTTGTTCAGTTCTGCCGACACGTCGCCGATCATCGGTTTCAAACGCTCCGCCATCACCAGCGTCGGTTCGTAAACTTCATCGACCGTCACCTCCTTGCCGCCGAGGTATTTCGTCAGGACAAAGTTGTGAAAGTCGAGCACGTCCACCAATTTTTCGCGGAAACGCTCGGGGAACAGAAGGTCATGCAGGCGGATGGCGCGGCGCGCGACTTTGTCTTCGTACGCGGGGCCGATACCACGACCCGTCGTACCGATTTTCATCACCCCCATCTTGGCTTCACGCGCCTGGTCCACGGCGACGTGGTATGGCAATATCAGCGGACAGGCCGGCGAAATGCGCAGGCGATTTACCACATCCAGTCCGGCCGTCGTGAGCTCGTCTATTTCCTGCAGCAACGCGGCCGGTGAGAGCACCACACCGTTGCCGATGTAGCAGGTCACATGCGGATGCAACATGCCGGAAGGCAACAAGCGCAAAACGGTCTTCTTGCCATTGACCACCAGCGTGTGGCCGGCGTTGTGCCCGCCCTGGAAGCGCACCACACCCGCGACTTCATCGGTCAACCAGTCGACGATCTTGCCCTTGCCTTCATCGCCCCACTGGGTACCGATGACGACTACGTTCTTTGCCATGATTATTCCTTCGAGATTTGCTGGAGTGTTCTATTTGCGCGGCACGACAGTCCAGCTGCCGCCGGACTGCACGAGCTCACGGTCGCAGCCGAGTTCGCCCAGATGCGCTTCGCTTCCGGGCAGGCGCGCGATGACAATTTCACCGGCCGCGCGCAGGCGATTCATTTCGAGCAGTGCCGACGCATCTGCGCCGGCCGGGCCGAGAATCCCGCCGCGCATGACTGCATCAGGCGTGAGGGGAAGCAGCGCTTTTAAATCCATGCTGAAGCCGGTCGCCGGGCGGGCACGCCCGAATGCCTTGCCGACTTCGTCATAGCGGCCACCACGCGCGATGGCATCGGGTGACCCGGCGGCATAAGCCGAAAAGGTGATGCCGCTTTCGTAATTGAATCCGCCCAGTTCACCGAGATCGACGCTGACGGCGATTCCCTGCGCGGAAAAATGCGCGTTGATCTGCGCGAGCTGTGCGAGTGATTCGGTAATGCGATCGAGGCGCGGTAACAGCGTCGCAGCACGCTCAAGCACCTCTGCGCCGCCATACAGGCTTGGCAGCAAGGTAAGTGCTGCGGCGGCCGCGCCCAGCTTTGGCGCCAGCGCCTGCAACGCGGGAAGATCCTTGCCTTCAATGGCGAGGAACGCCTGCTCGGCCACGTTCGCGTCGGCCTGGACGCTCTCAATCAAGGTGCGGAAAATGGCTGGATGACCGATATCGAGTTGAACGCCGGTGACACCAAGTTCAAACAGCACATCGACCATCAACTGCTGGATTTCGATGTCCGCTTCAATCCCTGCGTGGCCATACATTTCAGCACCGGCCTGGAATGGCTGGCGGCTTTTGCCCAGTCCACCCGGCAATGTGTGCAGCACGCTGTCCGCATAGCACAGGCGTGTGACGCCCTGGCGGTTCAGCAGGTGCGCATCGATGCGCGCCACCTGCGGCGTGGTGTCGGCGCGGATACCCATGGTGCGGCCGGAAAGCTGGTCGACCAGTTTGAAGGTGGCCAGGTCCATGTCATTGCCGGTACCCGACAGCAGTGACTCCAGGTATTCGAGCAAAGGCGGCATCACCAGTTCGTAGCCATGGCGCTCGAAACGATCCAGCGCGATACGGCGCAGGCGCTCCAGCTTCCTTGCATCGGCAGGCAGCAGGTCTTCAATATTTTCCGGAAGGGTCCAGGTTCTCAATTACTTCACCAGTAGAAACAGCAGCACGCCACCCGCGATGAAGGCCAATCCGAGGAAACGTAGCTGGCCATCGTTGAATTCAATTACTTTCCGGAACGTCTCCCGCCAGGCGCGCGGCGCCAGCAGTGGAAGCAGCCCTTCGAAAATCAGCATCAGTGCCAGGCCGGCAAGCAATACATTGATCACAGTCAGGCGCTTTTTGGGATTGAACAGTCCGAATCGCACAACAAAAACGGCGCGCCCCTATTTGGGACGCGCCGTTGACGAATTATACGCAAGTCGCCGTGACTGCGCGCAATTTCGCGATTTGACTTACTTTCCCGCCTTGTTGGGATTCTTCAGGTATTTGAAGAAGTCCGAGCTGGGTTCGAGGACCAGCACGTCGCTCTTGTTGCGGAAACTGTTGCGATAGGCTTCCATGCTGCGATAGAAGGAGTAGAACTCGGGATTCTTGGAAAACGCCTGCGCATAGATCTTGGCCGCGCCTGCATCGCCCTCGCCCTTGATTTTCTGCGCCTCGCGATACGCTTCGGCCAGTGTAATCTCCCGCTGGCGTTCCGCGTCGGCACGAATTTTTTCGGCTTCACCCGAACCGGTGGAGCGCAATTCGTTGGCGGCGCGTTTTCGTTCCGAATCCATGCGGCGATAAATATCGGCGCTGATTTCGGGCACAAGGTCGACTCGCTTCAACCGCACATCAAGCACCTCGATGCCGATGCTGCGTGCATCGCGATCGGTCTTGGCGCGCAGGTTGGACATGATCTTGTCGCGCTCACCCGAAATCACCTCGGCCAGCGAACGCTTGCTGAACTCTTCGCGCAAGTCGTTGTTCACCGATTGCGAAAGACGAATTTCCGCTTTGGAGAAATCACCGCCCGTCGAAACAAAGAACTGCTTCACGTCGATGATGCGGTACTTGACGAAAGAGTCGACCAGCACGTTGTTCTTTTCCGCGGTCTGGATGCGCTCGGCATCCTTGGTATCCATGGTCTGGATGCGGGTATCGTAAAGGCGGATGTTCTCCACCAGCGGCAACCTGAAGTACAGGCCGGGTTCCGTCTGCACGGCAACAACTTCACCCAGGCGGAAGCGAATCGCGGCCTGGCGCTGGTCCACCGTGTACGCCGTGAACATCAGCGTCAGCAGGATGAGGACGACAATCGAGATGATGGTGGGGAGATTTTTTCTCACGGTCATCTCCTTATTGCCTGCCGCGAAGATCGCGACGGGCTTCCACGGGCGGCACCACCACCGGCTCTGCGGCAGTTACCGGGCGCGGCGAACTCTCAACCGTTGCCGAACTGTTCGATCCCTGCGTGGCCGCCATCAATTTATCAAGTGGCAGATATAGCAGGCTGTTGCCGCCCTTCTGGTCGACAACGATCTTGCTGGTGTTTTGCAGGACCTGCTGCATCATGTCCAGGTACAGCCGTTCACGCGTAACACCCGGGGCCTTGTCATATTCGGCCAGCACCTGGATGAAGCGCGACGCATCTCCCTGCGCTGTCGCAATGACGCGCTGCTTATGGCCGTTGGCCTCTTCCATCAGGCGCGCGGCGGCACCCTTGGCTTTTGGCAGGATGTCATTGGCGTAGGCTTCGCCTTCATTTTTCAGGCGCTGCAAATCCTGCTTGGCGCGCACAGCGTCGTCAAAACTGGCTTGCACCTGCTCCGGCGGCTGCGCGTTCTGCAGGTTTACCGTTGAGATGAGGATGCCGGCCTTGTACCGATCAAGGATTTGCTGCATCAGTATCTTGGCGCGCGCCGCGATATCGCCGCGGCCTTCGTACAACACAAAATCCATTTTGCTTTTGCCGACGATTTCGCGCATGGCGGTCTCGCCGACCTGGCGCACGGCTTCTTCCGGATTGCGGTTGTTGAACAAATATTGCTCCGGCGAATTCAGCGTGTACTGGATGGCGAACTGCACGTCGACGATGTTCTGGTCTTCGGTCAGCATCAGCGATTCTTCGGGCATCTTGGTTTTCTGGTTGTTGCGATGACCGATTTCCACCACCTGCAACTGGCTCACGTTGACCACTTCAACGGATTCGAAAGGATAAGGCCAGTGCCAGCGCGGGCCGGGCTGCGTGGTCTGCTGATATTTGCCCAGGCGCAGCTCAACGCCAAGCTTGCCGGTATCGACGATGTAAAAGCCGCTGGCGAGCCACACTGAAATCGCGAGGCCCGCGGCCAGCGCGAATCCACTGCCCATCATTGCCGCCGATGGGCCGCCCGGGCTTTTGCCGCCGCCGGAGCCGGTGTTTTTCTTGCCGAAAATATTGCCCAGTTTCTGGTTGAACTTGCGCAGGATTTCGTCGAGATCAGGCGGGCCGTCATTGTTATTGTTATTGCCGCCGCGTTTGCCCCATTGGGGATCTTCCGCCATGGGCGTAGCCACTTGTGCAGCTGCGCCACGACGGCCCAGGCGAAACCTGGCTACGTAAAAAGGGTATGCCACGATTGCCAAAGGGCGCGCAATCCAGGCCAACAACACGTTTCGATCAAATGACCGCATTCATTTCGCTCCGGGTGGTGTCTGTTTCTCGAGTGCTGTTTATGTCCCGCTGGTCATCACTGCCGGTATCGTGGCCGGTCGCTGATAAAAACGGATCGTTTGTAATGTGTGCGGTCTCATTCGCCGCTGGTGCGTCCTGCGCATCATCGGGTACCAACAATGCATGTCCTGCCCCAAAGCCATTTTCCTCGGCAAATTCCCTGATGGATTCACGCATCAAATCCATGCCGATTCCCGCCAGTGCGCTTACGCGCAACTCAACAATTTTACCATCTTCGTTACGCAGGGCCGACGCGACCGGCGCACCGTCCAGCTGGTCAATCTTGTTGTAAATGACGATTTGCGGAATCGCGGTGGCGTCGATTTCTTCCAGCACTGCGTTCACGTCCTCCATCTGCTGTTCACGCATCGATGCCGACGCGTCGACCACGTGCAACAGCAGGTCCGCTTCCATCGCTTCCGTCAGCGTGGCATGGAATGCCGCCACCAGGCCGTGCGGCAGGTCGCGAATAAAGCCCACTGTGTCGGACATGGTGACGTGAATGCCCGGGTCAATGTAGAGCTTGCGCGTGGTGGTGTCGAGCGTCGCAAACAGTTTGTCGGCGACGTAGGTGCTGGAACGGGTCATGCGATTGAACAGCGTCGATTTTCCGGCGTTGGTATAGCCGACGATGCTGACATTGAACACGCCCGCACGACGACGCCCTGCGCGCTGGGTATTGCGCTGGCGTTCCAGCTTGCGAAGTTTTTCCTTGAGTCGCTTGATGCGCTCGCCCACCAGCCGGCGATCGATTTCAAGTTGCGTCTCACCCGGGCCGCCGCGCACGCCGATGCCGCCTCGCTGGCGTTCAAGGTGCGTCCAGCCTTTCACAAGTCGGGTCATCAGGTGCTGCATCTGCGCGAGTTCCACCTGCAACTTGCCCTCGGCGCTGCGTGCCCGCTGGCCAAAAATATCGAGGATCAGGTCCGTACGGTCGATGACCCGCACGCCGACGGTCTTCTCGATGTTTCGAATCTGGATCGGCGAAAGCTGGTGATTGAACACGACGAGACTCGCGTCATGCGCCACGACCGCTTCAGCAATTTCCTCGACCTTGCCGCTGCCGGCAAAGGTCGCGGCGTCGGGCTTTGCGCGCCGACCCACCACCGTCTGCGAGACCAAAGCGCCGGCGCTGGTGACGAGCTCCACCGCTTCCGCGAGGCGCTCATCGAAAAGCGGGTCGGATATATCCATACCCACCACAATGGCGTGGGCGCGCAGCGGCATGTTTGAAGAGAGTTGTGGTTTCATCAATGGTCGACAGCACAGCCGCGATTGCCGACGACAACCGCCGGGCCGCACTGCACGCCGCTACAGATGGGGGTGGCGCCGCCGTTCACAAGTTCAGGCTGCGGCCTGGCGTCCGACAGGCCCGACAACTGCGGGCCAGGCTGGGTTCAAGCCTCGCCGGGCGCTTCAAACGGAATGGTCACCGCACGCGCCGGGACAACCGTCGAAATTGCATGCTTGTATACCATCTGCGTGACCGTGTTCTTCAGCAGCACGACGTACTGGTCGAAAGATTCGATCTGGCCCTGAAGCTTGATGCCGTTCACGAGATAGATGGAAACGGGGATGTGTTCCTTGCGCAGTATGTTCAGGAACGGGTCTTGTAGTAATTGCCCTTTACCACTCATATTCTTATTCTCCAGTTGCATTGCCAACCGTGCGTTTTTAGCCCAGAGCGGGCTTTTTACATCGGTCGAATTGGGTTTCCGAAAAACTACTTTATCCCAAACGCTTAATTGCGCCAAGGTTTACTTAAGGACTGACAGCGAAATTGGCCGGCGGTTCCGGTAACAACCGCTATCGACGATATTTACGCAATGGTAGGTCGGGTCGGATTCAAATTTCCCAACGGTAGCTGCACAAGAAAGGTTAGCTGAACATCTTCTTGGAACGGATCCGGCCACGGCGGCGCTGGTTTTCCTGGCTGGCCGTCAGTTTCTGGGGCTTCTTGTCCGCGTAGGGATTGGCCGCTTGCTTCAGGTCCACCCTGAGTGGGGTGCCCTTCAACTTGAAAGCATCACGGAATGCGCTTTCCAGGTAGCGCTTGTAGCTGTCGGCCAGGTTGGCGAGGCCGGTGCCATGGACTACAACAACGGGTGGATTGTGGCCACCCTGGTGGGCGTATCGCAGCTTGGGTCGATTCAGGCCATTCATCGGCGGCTGGTGCGCTGCCGTGGCCGCTATCAGGGCGCGCGTCAGCTTTGGCGTGGAGAGTTTCGCCATCGCAGCCGCAAACGCCTGGTCGATGGAACCAAACAGCGGCATGACACCCATGCCGTCCTTCGCCGAGATAAGGTGAAAGTTGGCGAATTTCAGGAAATGCAGCTTTCGATCATATTCGGACTTGGTGCGCTCACGCGTGTAGTCGTCGAGGTTGTCCCATTTATTGATGCCCACCACCAATGCGCGACCCGATTCCAGGATGAAGCCAGCGATATGCGCGTCCTGGTCCGAAATTTCCTGCCGTGCGTCGAGCAGTAACAGCACCACATTCGCGTCTTCAATGGCCTGCAGTGTCTTGATGACTGAAAACTTTTCAACCGCCTCGAAAACTTTTCCGCGGCGGCGAATGCCCGCCGTATCGATGACGGTATATTGCTTGCCGTTTTTTTCAAACGGAATGTAGATCGAATCGCGCGTGGTGCCGGGCTGGTCGAAGGCGATCACGCGGTCCTCACCCAGCAGGCGATTTACCAGCGTGGACTTGCCGACGTTGGGACGCCCTACTACCGCGATCTTGGGATGGTCCGGCTCGGATTCGTCCACCGCATCCGGAAAATGCGCCAGCACATCTTCGATCAGCTGCCTGACACCTTCGCCGTGCGCGGCCGAAATCGCCACCGGCATGCCAAGGCCAAGCTCATGAAATTCAGCCGAGACCACATCTTCGGCCATGCCTTCCGCCTTGTTGACCGCCACCGTCAGCGGAATGCCGCGCGACTGTGTGTCCTTGCGCAGGCGCTCGCCGATAATCTTGTCCTGCGGGGTCAAGCCTTGGCGGCCATCGGTCACAAAAATGATGGCGTCGGCTTCAGCGATGGCCTGCAACGTCTGCTTGGCCATCTCATGCATGATGCCTTCGGTGACGACCGGCTCGAAACCGCCCGTGTCGACCACCAGGTAGGGCTTGGAGCCGCCACGGCCATGACCGTAATGGCGATCCCGGGTAAGGCCGGGCATGTCGGCCACAATCGCGTCACGCGTCTTGGTGAGGCGATTGAACAGCATGGATTTGCCGACGTTGGGACGACCGACGATAACGATGGTGGGTTTCATGATCGGTCGCCGGGACTTTCCTGTTATTTCACTGCGATGGCAAACACACCACCTTTGTCGGTCTGGGCAATGGCCACGTCGCCATTCGGCCACAGGGTCACGATACGGCTGCCGTCGGTGGTGACGCGGCCGATCATGTCGCCATTTTCAGTCGACAGCACATGAATGAGGCCGTCCTTGTCGCCAACGAGTATTTTCCCGTTGATCACTATCGGCGTGCCGGGATCGCGCAACTGCAGTTTTTCAAGTTTCCACACGGTAGCGCCGTTGGACTTGTCGAGCGCAAATACATTGCCCGCGACATCCGCGACGTACAGGTATTTTGCGTCGATGGCGACACCATCGGCACTGGAAATCTCGCGCGACCAGAGCACGTTGCCGTTCAGCGTTTCCACGCAACCGGTGCGGCCCTGGTAGACGGCGGCGCAGATGCGCGTGTCATCCAGCACCGGCAAGCCCGCTACGTCGGCGATGCGCTCAAGCTCGGTTGCACCGCGAGCCAGCGAAATCGTCGCTTCCCAGATTGGCTTGCCACTCTCGAGTTCGATGGCGATGACTTTGCCCCCGGGATAGCCTGCGTAGATGACGCCGCGATTGACCAGCACCGCCGCATTGGTGCGCAAGGTGAGCGCCGGTGCAGCGCGCTGGAAAACCCATTTACGTTTGCCGTCAATGCGGTTGAGGTCGATGATGCGGCCGTCGGAGGTGCGCACGATGACATTGCCTGTCGCAACTGTCGGCGGCGCCAGCACTTCACCCGACACCGAGGATTTCCACAACGAGCGTCCGGCGGCGTCCAGCGCAATGATGTCGCCCTTGCCTGACGCCACGACGACGATGTCTTCACTGACGCCGACGCCGCCTGAAACCTTGGCCTTCGCCTCGAGGCGCGTGACCACACGACCGCCATCCTGCGCCAGCGCATAGATGCTGCCATCGCGCGCGGTGGCGTAGATGACGCGGTCACTGAAGCCCGGCGTAAACAGGTAACCGCCCGATTTGCCGACGTTGGCCGACCAGGTAACCGAGGCGGCATTGACGCCGCTGATGACCGGCAAGGGTTGCGGCTTCTTGTCGCTGCCGCCCCAGCCGAGCCAGGCGCATCCACCGAGATTCGTGAGGGCCACCAACAACGCGGCCATGCCTGCACGCTGTACTCGTACGCTTACGCCGCGCCGGATCGAATACCTGTCAACTGGATTCACTATTTCGTTCCTTTGGTGTCTTTGGCATCGGTCGCGGGCGCAGCCGGCTTGGGTGGCGCGCCGCCGAATGCATCGAGCTTCGCTTGCGAAAGCGCTTTCAGCGGGCTGCGATCAGCCGACTTTTCCACGGCAAGCTGGTAGGCGGCGCGCGCCTCATCCCGGCTGCCCTTGGCGGCCAGCACATCCCCGCGCAAATCCGCCGCGATCGATGCATAGCCCTCTTCCTTCACCTGGTCGAGCACTTTGAGCGCATCGTCGTATTTTTTGTCGTCGAGCAAAACCGAAGCGAGACGGACACGCGCGATGGGCTGGTAAGTGTCACGTCCATTGTCGATCACCCACTGCAGGTGGGTGCGCGCCGCGGCCAGGTCGCCGGCATCGAAGGCCGCCTTCGCGGCCAGCAATTTTGCGTCGGTTGCCTGGAAGGTGCGCGGGAAAGTGTCTGCCATCGCGGTCGCGGCTTCGGACAGTTTCTTGCTGTCCTTGCTGGCGGCCACTTCCTGCGCGGTCTTCTCAACGCTCTTGTACAAAACTTCTGCGTCGGCATTCTGCTTGGCCTGGTACCAGCGCCAGCCCTGCACGCCGGCCACGCCGATGGCGAACGCGGCTACCGCTGCGAATACCCAGTTGCCCCATCTGTCCCACCAATCCTTGAGGGCATCGATGCGTTCCTGTTCTTCCAAATCGTAAGCTGCCATGAATCTCTACCCGGTCTCTTTCTGCGTGATCAATATTAAATTTTCGCCGACGCCTGGATGCCTCCGCCACGCAACCACCGCAACGGGATGACAATCCTCAGGCCATCAGCATGATGATTCGTTCCGAACCCGCGCCTTCACTTCGTCAATGCCCAGTAACGCCTGCTCTCCTGCTTCACGCAAGGGCTTCACACTGACTTTCCCGGCCGCCGCTTCATCTGCGCCCAAGATGATAGCAAAGCGCGCACCACTGGCATCGGCTTTCTTCATCTGCGACTTGAAGCTGGCCGTTTTTCCATCCGGCGTTCCGTGCAATGCCACGGCGAGCCCGGCCTTGCGCAATTGCTCGGCCGCGGCAAAAGCCTGGTGCTCCACACCTTCTGAAAAAATCACATACGCGTCCAGCGTTTCAGGCATCGCAGGTGGATTTTCTTCCAGCAGCATCAGCACGCGCTCCACGCCGAAACCGAATCCGCATGATGCTGCAGGCTTGCCACCCAGTTGTTCGGCCAGGCCATCGTAGCGGCCACCGCCCGCAATCGTCAGTTCCCAATCCTTGCCCTTGGCAATGAATTCAAAGACGGTGCGGTTGTAATAATCGAACCCGCGCACCAGGCGAGGATTCACGATATAGCCCAGTCCGCACGCATCGAGGCGCTGTTTCACGCCGTCGAAATGTGCCTTCTCCGCCTCACCGAGGTAATCGGCCAGCTTCGGCGCGCCATCGACCAGTCCCTGCATCGCCGGGTTTTTCGTATCCAGCGTACGCAAGGGATTGGTGTGCAGGCGGCGCTTTGCATCCTCGTCAAGCTGGTCGAGGTGCGATTCAAAATACGTCACCAGCGCGTCACGATGCGCCTTGCGCGCCGGTGCATCGCCGATGGAATTGATGTGCAGCGCAACGCTGGTAAACCCTAATTTTTCCCACAGCCGCGCCAGCATCACGATCTGTTCGGCGTCGACGTCTGGTCCGGCAAATCCCATCGCCTCGACATCGAACTGGTGGAACTGGCGCAAACGGCCTTTCTGCGGACGTTCGTGGCGAAACATGGCGCCCGAGGTCCAGATGCGCTTGGGGCCTTCGTACAAAATATTGTGTTCAATCGCCGCACGCACCAGCCCCGCCGTCGCTTCGGGACGCAGTGTCAGTTTCTCGCCGTTCATGCTGTCCTCGAAGGAATACATTTCCTTCTCGACGATATCGGTCACCTCGCCGATCGAACGAACGAACAACGCCGTCGGCTCGACCACCGGCGCGCGCATCAGGCGATAGCCGTATTGCTCGAATACCGTGCGGGTCGTGTCCTCAAGAAACTGCCAGAGCGGCGCATCTTGCGGCAGAAGATCGTTCATGCCGCGGACGGCTTGCAGGGTTTTGCTCATGCGGGACGGGAGAATTGCGGGCTGGGGCACATTGCGGTCAGGAAGTCACGCAACTTGCGGCGGAAAACACGCTATTTTACAGGGCTTTACTGCACTCGCGCCATTTCAATCTCTGCCACTCGAGAGCGG
>JBDTWS010000113.1:0-13326 GCA_040006575.1 Betaproteobacteria bacterium | reverse complement strand
GGCAACGGCAACAACCTGTTTGAAATTACTTCAGTCAGCGGCAAGGTCATCGAAGGAAAATTTTCCTTCGAGATGGTCGACATCAAGAGCAAGGCAAAGATGACGATCAAGGACGGCGTGTTCAAGGCCGAAGACCGGCAGAAATAATTTTTGCGTAATTGCAGGTGTGAAACACAAGCACTGGTGCGCTTTCCCGGCCATAAATGACCTGGAAGCCGCTCCGGTGCTTGATTTTGTGCGCCCGAAAATTTTACGTCGGGCCGAAGCGCATTGAACCAGGGGATAACCAACATGAATAGCGGCGAGTTTTATCGAGCGGGTGTGAAAAAAATCCGGCACGCAAATGCACTGGCCATGCTGGCTACGCTGTTGATGTTCGGCGCTGGCGCCGGGGCGTTCACGCCCATCAATGCGCCCATCACCGTCATCGTCGTGCCCTCGACGGCATTGGTGAAAAGCAAGGTAACAATTTCAGGTTCCACGCTGGTGGTCGGCAAAAACAACCAGGTGAGCATCAGCATTTCGGCGGCGGGTGCGGGTGGAAAAGCGGTCGAGTTGAAGGCGACCGTCGATGCATCGGGCGCGTTCAAAACCGATTACACCGCGACGGCTGAAGGGAAATACAAGATTGCCGTCACTGCACCCGACGGCAAGGGCAAGGCCGAGGCGACGCTCACCATTGCTTCGCCTGTCGCGGCGGCGTCAACCTCCTCGGCGGCAGCGCCTTCCTTGATCAAGACCATGCAAAGCGGACAGGCTGCGGGCGATGCGCAGATCGCCGCGCTGCCGCCATCGCCTGCGAAGGAAGAATTCCAGAAAAAATCGGCCGCGTTGAAACAGAAGCTGGCCGAAGTGCCTGCCGCTCAAAAGCAATATGAAAACGCGCTGGGCAAATTCTACGAGCTGGGCAATAAATATCCCGAAACGCTGCCCGCGCTGAAGCCCCTGTTCGACCAGATCGACCAGGCCAACGAAGCCATCAAGAACCAGAACGCCGAATTCGAAAAACGCCTCGCGCAGGCCGGCAAGAAAAACGCCACCTGCGATACGCTGGAAGCGGCGACCGAAGCATTCTCGGCGCTGTCGACCAGCATGAACATGATCGGTAAACCGTGGGAAATCCTGCGTGCATTCGCCATCGACAAGGGACCCGGCAAGATCATCGACGCCTTTCCCAACGCCAAGGGATCGGATACGGCCAAGTTCGCCATTACCGAGACGTTCAAGACCAGTGCGGGCATCCTGGTCGGAGGCGCGGCGGGCGGGCCGATTGCGATCGCCACGACCGTCATTGGCCTGGCCGGCGATACGGCGCAATTTTTCACGCAACAGAGATTTGCCAAGTACTGCGAGAAATTCGAAGGCCCGGTTTACGCGCAGTTCCGCGCCGAGATGCGGGATAAGGGAAAACCCTATTTCACCTACAAGCTCGACATGCGCGGCAAGCTGCAACTGCGTTACGCAAAGGACGCATCGATCAAGGCAGGACAGCCTATCCCGCTGACGGGGCAGATTGAAGGTGTGGTGGAAAAATTCGAGATGTCGGAGGACGCCATCATCATGCAGCCGCAACTGAAAAGCCGCGTGATGCTGCACAAGATCATTTCGCCCATCGGCACGCCGTACCTGGAAGATGTGGGCACGTTCGCGCGCATGGCGATGCCGCATTCGTTCTACATCCCCGTCAAGGGCGAACTGGCGGGCGACAAGATCACCCTGAACCTGGAGCCCGCGACCAAGGATTTCGCCGACCTCATCAAGGGCAAGATCCTCTATGTCTTTGTTGAACCGGCACTGCCGATCCCCAGTATCCAGACCGTCGATGCGCCGGTGCAGAAAGCGTTCTTCATTTTTGACCGCGGCATGCGCGCCAAGCCCGAGTTCGAGGTGAAAACCGATAGCAGCAAGTCCACCATCGACAAGACCTTCACGCGCACCGTCGAAGACCCCGCGGCCGACTTCAAGATCGAGTGGAAAATCGAGGCCAAGGCCTGCAATCCGGCCTGCCTGCCGTCGCTGTATTTCTCCAAGGGTAATTAGCGCCCCTTAGTCGGTCCCCTGATGCGGCCGCCCGTCCGTGGCGGCCGCATGTCGTAGTTTTCCTCCTGCCCGCGTCTTATTCATTGAAGCCGCGGAAACATCACGCTCGTTTGCGTCCGGTGCGTTCTGGTTCGGCCGTGCCCCTCAAGCCTTGATCGTCTCTACAGGAGAAAGCAATGAAATTCCAGTCCGTTTTCCTCGCTGCCGGCAGCGTGCTGCTGGCCTTGTCCGCGCAGGCCCAGGGTCCCACCAACCTGAAGCCCGGCCAGTACGAATACACCACCAAAACTGAAATGTTCGGCATGAGCATCCCGGTGTCGTTCAAGCAGTGCGTCACGCAGAAAGACGTGGAGTCGAACAACGCCTACGTCAACCGCCAGGGCATGGACGGTTGCACACCCCCGGACGTGAAGCGCAATGGCGCCGAGATCAGCGTCAAGTACACCTGCAGCAAGCCGAAGATGACCGGTGAAGGCAGCGGCACGGTGAGCGAGGACAGCTTCAACTTCGACATGAAGGTCGTCCAGCACGAGATGAACAATAGCGTCGTGCGCACCAAATTGACGGCGAAACGACTGGGAGATTGCAAATGAACATCGCCACGAAATTCATGAAAGGCGGCGTCATCCCAATGTTGTCGGCACTGCCTCGCGCATTGGTGTTGACTGCCGTCTCGGTGTCGCTGATGGGGAACGCAGCCCCAGCCAAGGATGACAAGAAAGCCGCCCGCATGTCGGTGACAATTTACGAAATGCGCTCGTCGGTCACCGAAATCCCGGCGCGTGCGGCCACTGACATGTTCACTACCGCACTGGTAAAAACGCGCAAGTTCCGGGTGGTTGAACGCCAGCGCATCGGCGAAGGTGTGGCGCGTGAGCGCGACCTCAATGCGCAGGGCATCACCACCGGCAAGGCGGCCACCAAACAGGTCCACGGCGCGGGGGTAATTTTCGAGGCAACCATATCGGAAGTTACGGTCGGCAAGACCAGCAACGAAAATTCATTCGGCATCGGCGGCCTGCAACTGGGCGGCAGTTCCGCCAGCGACGGGCTGGGCATAGACGTGCGTGTGCTCGACGCCAGCACCGGCGAAGTGCTCGACGCGGTCAATGTGCGCAAATCGATCAAGGCCACCGGCAGTTCGGTGGGCGGCGTGGGAACACTGGTTGACAACATGCTTGCGCTGAAAGGCAAATCAACGCGCGGCTTCACGCCGGATGTGGCCAACAAGTCATCGGCCCGCGAAGGGATTGATGAGGTGCTGCGTGACCTGATCGAGGACGCCGTGAAACAACTGAGCAGCCGTTCGACGGAATGGGACCTGGATCAATAGTTTTTCCTGGGTGAGTTTCCCGCGCCGCAGTGGCGCGGGCTTTTTTATTGAGGCGCGGGCTTTTTAATTGAGGCGCGGGCTTTTTATTTGCGGCTTGCTGCGCTATGTGGTTTTGCCCGCCACGTTCACAATGTTGCGTTGCACAAAGACGATTCGACACCGTGCCCGCGCGGCTACCGGTGTGACGCTCGCGGTGGCTGGCGCACTCGCCAAGTTGTAACGCTTTGTGGGGATGTGGCGCTTTACTGCCACCGCCACCGTCACTGCCACCTCGCACCCCCATGGGATTGGCCTGCCGAAACGGCGTGTTTCATGAGAAGATTGGGACTTAAGGCAAGGCACATTTGCCGACTCATCGCGCACCGGGGCGCGATTCGATGTCGAGTGCCGTCTCATTGCCTGGCAGCCCTCCCTTAGCCATCTTTCAAAAAGAGCGACGCGATGGATTTGAAAACGATTTTCACCAAGACTGCCAAGGGCGTGACCCAGGTCAATCAAAAGACGCAGTCACTGTCACGTGAGTTGATGAAAGTGCTGAAGTCGATCGACGGCAAGTCGAACGTGACGACGTTGTCCGAGAAAACCGATATCGCGACAAACGCGCTGGAAAAATCGCTCAATGCGTTGATGAAAGAAGGCTTCATCAAGATTTTTGAGGTGAAGCAGGAAGTGGCGATGACCGATTTCGGCGGCGACGACGACGATTTCGATTTCACCGCGCCCAAGAAGCCCGGGCCCACCGCGCCCAAGATCGATTTCAACGCCACGCAGGGTTTCAAGCCGTCGCAATACCGTACACCGGCGTCGTCCGACCAGGTTGAGCGCGCCGCCCCTCCGCCGGTGAGGGAGCCGTCGCCACCACCACCTGATCCCGCACTCGAAGCCGCCCTGGCAGCCGCGCGCGAACGCGCACAGGTGGAGGCGCGTGCCAAGACCGAGCGCGAAGCGCAGATCCGCGCACGCCTGGAAATCGAAGCGCGCTCCAAGCGCGAAGCCGAAGATCGCGCCATGGAAGAGGCCAAGCGCGCGCAACAGGCGGCGGAAGCCGCGCGCCTCGACTTTGAGGCCAAGAAGGCGGCCGAGAAAAAGCAGAAGGACACCATCTCCGATACGCGCGATCGCCTGACGCGCGAGCAGATGGAAAAGGAATCGCAGCATCAGCGGGCATTGTCGGAGGCGCGCGCCAAGGCTGAGGCCGAAGCGCATGCGCTGGCGCAGGCCCGTGTAAAAGCTGAAGCCGAAGCCAAGTTACTGGCCGAGGCGCGTATGCAGGCCGAGGCAGCGGCCAAGAAACAGCAGGAACAACTGGAAGTCGCGCAGCGTGAACTGCGCCACCAGCTGAAGGAAGAAATCGAGGCCAAGATCCGCGCCGAGATGGCTGAGAAACTGTCCGTGGAAGTGGAAGACGAAGGCCGCGCCGAGGTTGAAGCCGCGGTGATGGAAGAGGCGCGCGAGGAAGCGCGGAAGATGCTCGAGACCCGCCTGCAGGAAGAGCGCGAATCGCTGGGGCGCGCCACCGAAGACGCCAAGCGTACGGCCGAAGTTGCCGCCAAGAACATGCTGGCCGACCAGGAAAAACGCATTCGCGCCGAGATGGAGGCGCAGATCGCCGCCATCACGGCCGAAAAGAACAAGGTGGAAATCGAGGCGCGCAAGGCCGCAGAACAGCAGGCTGAACTTGCCGCACTTGCCGCGGCGGAAATGTCGCGCCGTCTCAAGGCGGAGGAAGACGCGCGCAAGCTCGCCGAGGAAGAGGCCGAGACCCGCAAGAAAATGGAAGCACAGAATCGCCTGCGCATGGAAGCGCGCGCCCGCGAGGAGGCCGAGGCACGCGCCAAGGCCGAAGCAGAAATGCAGGCCAAGCTTGCGGCCGAGAAAGAAGCCAAGATCCAGGCCCAGGCCCGCGCACTGATCGAAGCCGAGATGCGCGAAAAATCGGATCGTGAAAACCAGATCCGCTTTGAAACCGAACGCGCGGCGCGTGAAGAAGCCGAGCAGAAAGCCGCATCCGAAGCAAAAGCCCGCGAGATTGCATCACGCTCAGCAGCCGAGCAGGCCGAAGCGCGCCATCGCGTTGAGCGCGAGGCTGAATCGCGGGTCGCCGACGAACGCCGTGAAGGTGAAGCCCGGCTGGCCGATGAACGCCGCGAAGCTGAAGAGCGCCTGAATGTCGAGCGCACCGCCCGTGAAAAAGCCGAAGAAAAAGGCCGCGCCGAAGAAGAGGCCGAGGCCCGCCAGCGTGCTGCGCAGGTGGCGCGACTGAAAGAACTGGCCGAACAACACGAGCACGACCTGGCGCAGGGCATTGATCCCGATGCGGCTCGGAAACCGCGTAACTATCGCAAGAAAAAAAGCGGCGGCCTGTTGCGCTGGCTGGTGGTTGGCGTGATTGTGCTGGTCGGTGGTGCACTGTTGGCGATCCATTTCGTGCCGCTGGGTGCCGTCAATTCGCGCTTCGACAAGGCGCTCTCGGCCTGGATACACGATGAAGTTTCGTCCAATGGCCTGCGCGTGGCGCTGTTGCCGCGTCCGCATGTAAACCTGGACCAGGTCGCGCTGGGCAAGGTGCTGGACGCCAAGGCCACCAGCGGCAAGTTGTATATGGACATCGGCAACTTGTTCAGTGACCGCTTCTCGGTCGATACACTGGAGCTGTCGAACGTGACCATCGCGCCGGATGCGCTGGTGCGCGCCGTGAACTGGGCGAGCGCCGAGGGCCGTGGCAAGAACATGGACATCAGCAAGATCACGCTGCGCAGCGTGAAAGTCGAAGTGAAGGGCGTCATCATCGAGGAGTTCGATGCCGACATCCAGTTCGACAAGGCCGGCAAGATCACCAAGGCCTTCGCGCGCGCCAAGGGCGCCAAGTGGACGCTGGACGTCACACCCAGCAAGGCCCCCGCCGATCCGGCGGCCGGCAACGAGTGGGTGGTGGAATTCAACGGACAGCAGATGGTGTTGCCCATCGGCGTGCCGGTGCCGATCAACGCGATCACGGCCAAGGGCACGATGGCGGGCGACGGCATGGTGTTTCCCCAGGTTGAGCTGAAGCTGCTGGAAGGCACGGCTGTCGGCAACCTCAAGGTCGACTGGAAGCAGGGCCTCACATTCAGCAGCGAATTCACGCTGGAAAAAGTCAAGGTGGACCAGCTCGCGGATGGCTTCACACGCGACGTGGCCTTGAACGGCCGCCTAGAAGGCCAGTTCACCGCAGCGGCTAGTGCGCCGACACTCGGCGACTTGTTCGATGCGGTCACGGTGCAGGGCGGCTTCCTGGTGCGCGACGGCTCGGTCGGCAACGTCGATCTTGTGCAGGTCATGCGGTCACCGGGCAGCGTCGGCGGCCAGACCAAGTTTGCGGAAATGACCGGGCAGCTGCGTGTGGCCGACGGCGTGCTTCATTATGAAAAACTGAAACTGGTCGGCGGCGTGCTGCTGGCCCAGGGCAACGTCAACGTGGTGTACAAGGACAGCGCGCTCTCCGGCAACATCAGCTCGGAAATCCGCTCAAGCGTGGCGCAGGACCGCGGCAATTTCACGCTGTCGGGCAAGGTCGCGCGGCCGTCGCTGCGGCGCGGTGGCTAGCAATTAACCGCGCAACCTCGACGTTCCTTTCGTGAGCGGCAAGACCGAAGCACCGGCCGGCACGGTGCCTGCTGGCACGCCTTCTGCGGACGCATCTACAAACGCAACCGCCAAGCGCAGCCCGCGTGACCTGAAAAAACTGGCCGCACTGGTGCGCTTCGTTGCACCGTACAAAGGCCGTTTCATCATTGCGATGATCGCACTGGCGCTGGCCGCATGCAGCATCCTTGCCATCGGCCAGGGACTGAAGCACGTGATCGACCAGGGGCTGTCGGGCGGCAACACCGGCACACTGGATCTCACGCTGGTGCTGCTGCTGGTGGTGCTGGTGGTGCTGGGCGTATCCACCTTCACGCGTTACTACCTCATCACCTGGGTGGGCGAACGTTTTATTGCCGACATCCGTCGCGCGGTGTTCGATCACGTGCTGAGACTGTCACCGACTTTTTTCGAGACTACCCGCACCGGCGAAGTGATTTCGCGCATCACCAACGACACCACCTTGCTCGATGCCGTCGTCGGTGGTGCGTTTTCGTGGGCGCTGCGTAACATCGTGCTGTTCATCGGCGGCATGGTGATGCTGCTGATCACCAGTACCAAGCTCACGCTGCTGGTGCTGGCGGTGATCCCGCTGGTGCTGGCGCCGATCCTGCTGCTGGGACGGCGGGTGCGCAAAATGTCGAAGGAAATGACTGATCGCGTGGCCGATGCCACGGCCTTCATCGATGAAACACTGCATGAAGTTCGCACCGTGCAGGCGTACGTGCACGAGCGGTACGATCGTGCGCGATTCGGCGAACGGGTGGAGGCGATTTTCCTCGCGGCGAAAACCAAGGCGCGTTTCAACGCGGGGCTGATTGCCTCGGTGATCGTGCTGGCCTTTGGTGCCATTGGTGTGATCCTGTGGGTGGGCGGGCACGATGTGATTGAAGGCCGGCTCACCGGCGGCGAATTGTCGGCATTTGTGTTTTATGCCGTGCTGGTGGCCAACGCTGTCGCGGCAGTTTCAGAGGTCTATGGTGAACTGATGCGTGCCTCGGGTGCATCGGAGCGGTTGATGGAATTGCTGGAGACGAAGCCCGACATCGAAGCACCGCTCCATCCCGCTGCACTGCCGCAGGCGGCGGCGGGGCACAAGAACGGCCGCGTTGCGATGGAGGCGGTGACGTTTCACTATCCGTCGCGGCCTGACAGCGCGGCATTGAAGAATTTTTCGCTTGGTGCGCAGCCGGGGGAAGTGATAGCACTGGTCGGTCCCAGCGGCGCGGGCAAGACGACCGTTTTCCAGATGCTCCTGCGTTTCTACGATCCGCAATCCGGCGCGGTGAGAATTGATGGTGTGGATTTACGTGAGGCCGATCCCGAAGCCGTGCGCGGCCGCATCGCGCTGGTGTCCCAGGACCCCGTCATCTTCGCGGCCAGCGTTGCGGACAATGTGCGCTATGGCAAACAGGACGCCACCGACGAGGAAGTCCGTGCTGCATGCGATGCCGCCTATGCGCGCGAATTCATCGAGGCGCTGCCGCAGGGTTACGACACTTACCTTGGCGAACGCGGCGTGCGCCTCTCGGGCGGCCAGCGCCAGCGCGTGTCCATTGCGCGCGCCTTCCTGGCCGACCGCGCCATCCTGCTGCTAGATGAGGCCACCTCTGCGCTCGACGCTGAATCCGAACGCATGGTGCAGCTGGCGATGGAAAAACTCATGCTGGGGCGCACCACGCTGATCATTGCGCATCGGCTGGCGACCGTGAAGTCGGCCCACCGGATTGTGGTGATGGATCACGGCGCGATCGTCGCCGAAGGCACGCATGACTCGCTGGTAGGTGAGGGCGGGTTATACGCCAGGCTGGCTGCGCTGCAATTCACGATTTCCTGATCTTCATTATGGAAAATCAAGCACTGGTGCGGCTTACGGGCTGAAAATGGCTGGTAAAGCCCGCCAAATGGCGATCTGCGCATGCCGATGCTATGGGAAATCCCCGGCCTTTCCCGCCACTGCAGCCTATTCCCGAGTGATTTGCTAAACTATTGAAATCCCGCGCAATGGCGCAAATTAGATTGCATGATGGCCGACATCCCTTTGGAAAATCCTGTTGTTGACGCCGTACCGCGTTTACCAACACCTCCCGCCGAAAAATTTACCGAACAGCCGATCGTCTGGGTCCATCGCTGGAATCCGGCGCTGATGTCATTTCGATTGCGGCGCGATGCCGGTTACGTATTTACGCCCGGTCAGTTCGCGCGTATCGGCATTCGCCTGGCCGGCGGGGAAATCATCTGGCGTGCGTATTCGATCGTGTCGGCACCGCATGAACCATTTCTCGAATTCTTTCTCGTCATCGTTCCCACCGGCGAATTTTCCAGCAAGGTTGGTAAATTCAATGTGGGCGACACCATGTTGGTCGAGCAATTGCCGCAGGGCTTTCTCACCGTCGACCGCTTCAAGCAGCCCGGCCGCGAGCAGGATCTCTGGCTGATCGCCACCGGTACCGGTCTCGCGCCGTACGTGTCGATGCTGCGCGACGCAGCGGTATGGAAACGCTTTGAACACATCGTGCTGGTGCTCTCGGTGCGCGATCGAGGCGACCTCGGTTACGTCGAGGAACTGGAACAGCTCGCGGCAGCACATGGCGGCCCCGACATGGCGAAATTCCATTTCGTGAAAACGCTGACGCGAGATACCTTGCATGGCGCGCTGAATGGCCGCATCAACGCACTGGCCGAATCCGGACAACTGGAATCGGCATCCGGCGTGCCGTTATCCGATGCGCGTTCGCGCTTCATGCTGTGCGGCAATCCGGAAATGGTCGAAGGCATGCGGGCATTGCTGAAGGCGCGCGGTTTCCGCATGAATCGACGGCTGGAGCCCGGCCACATTATCGTCGAGAATTATTGGTAGGACGTATTCGCCGTCCGGGACATGTTTCAATTGCAAGCGCGCCATTTCAGCCCGCTTTAGACAAACGCCTTGCCGCATGCTAGCTTCACGGTCTAACTAGAAATTACCGTCGGAGCTGAATCGTGAATTCGAATAATTGCCGGACCCCCGGATTTTTTGCCGTCAGCGTGGGGCCAATTGTGCTCGCGTGCCTGCTGGCTTCCTGCGCCACCCCACCGCCGCCGGAGCCACCGAAGGCCGCGCCGGCACCGGTCGTGATTCCGCCACCGCCGCCAAAGAAACCGCTGCCACCGGTCGCTGCGGTGAAGAACGTCACCGAAACCCATTTCGGCATCAGCGTGGTTGATCACTACCGCTACATGGAAGATGTGGCCAATCCCGACGTGGTCGCCTTCCTGCGCGGTCAGGGCGAATTTTCGCGTCGCGCACTGGATGCCATTCCGGGCCGCAAGGCAATGCAGGAACGCATCGGTGCGTTGTCCGAATCCGGCGTCGCCATCAGCAACGTACAGGTGGCAGGTGAAGGCACCCAGACGCGTGTGTTCTATTACAAGCTGGCGCCGGGTGACGCTTCGCGCAAGCTGTTCGTCCGCGAGGGTTTCAACGGTGCGGAGCGGTTGCTGCTGGATCCCGCGGCCATATCGCAACCCGGGTTGCGCTATGCGATCGATTCCTTTGTGGCTTCACCCGACGGGCGCAGCGTGGTCATCGGCATCGCCGCCGGCGGCTCGGAAGACACCAGCCTGCGCATTGTCGATGTTGCGACCGGCAAGGAAAACGGCGAGGTCATCGACCGCATCGGCTTCGCCGACATCACCAAGTGGTCGCCCGACGGAAAATTCTTTTTCTATAACCGCCTGCCGCAGCCCAAGACCGGCGCACCGAAGAATCGCTATCTGCGCAGCATGGTCTACCGCCATGTGCTTGGCCGACCAGTGGACAAGGACGAGCAGGTGTTCGGCCCGGGCCTCGACACGCGGATTATTTTTGCCGACATCGACATCCCCAGTGTGCGATTGAGCGCCGACGGGAAATTCCTGGTCGGCCAGATCAAGCATGGTGACCTGAACGAAGTGACGCTGTATGTCGCCAACACGATGACCTACACACAGGGCCAGGCCTGGCGCAAGGCAGTGGACGCGAAGGATGAAGTCACCTCATTCGTGCTGCACGACAACACCCTCTACCTGCTGAGCCACAAGGATGCGCCGCGCTATAAAGTGCTGCGCACGGGGCTCGGTAATCCCAGCGTCGAAAAAGCCACCACGATTGTCCCGCATGGCGATACGGTGATCCGCGAACTGGCGGTGGCGCAGGATGCGCTGTATATCCGCGAGCTATCGGCCGGCCTCGATCGTTTGCAGCGCCTCAATTTCAGCCAGAGCGTTTTCAGCGGTGGAAAACTGGAATTTGTGCGTCTGCCGTTCGATCTCGCGATCCGCCAGATGATCACCAATCCCAAGCGGCCTGGTGCGTTGCTGCGTCTGGAAGGCTGGACCGAGCCGCCGCGCTATTCAACGGTGGAAGAGCGCAGCGGCAACCTGGTCGACACAAAATTGCAGCCGAAAACAAAAGTGGATTTCGATGGCATCGATGAAGTGCGGCTGATGGCGACCGCAAAAGACGGCACCAAGATTCCGCTGTCGCTGATATATAAAAAAGGTACGACGCTCAACGCAGATCATCCCACCCTGTTGCGCGCCTACGGTGCGTACGGCATTACGATGGCACCGACGTTCTCGCCCACCACGCTGGCCTGGCTTGAGCGCGGTGGCATCATCGGCACGTGTCATGTGCGCGGTGGCGGCGAGTTCGGCGAAGAGTGGCACCAAGGCGGGCAGAAACTCACCAAGCCCAACACCTGGCGCGACCTGATTGCCTGCGGTGAATACGTGATCGAACGCAAATTCACGCGCAAGGAAAAACTCGCCATTGCCGGCGGCAGCGCCGGCGGAATTACCGTGGGACGCGCGCTGACCGAGCGGCCGGATCTGTTTGCGGCGGTGGTCTCGTCTGTCGGCGTGCTCGATTCACTGCGCGCGGAATTTACGCCCAACGGCCCGCCCAATATTCCGGAATTCGGCACCGTGAAAAACGAAGCCGGGTTCAAGGGCCTGCTGGCCATGAGCGCGATGCACAACGTCAAGGACGGCACCAAGTATCCGGCCGTGCTGCTGATGCATGGCGTCAATGATCCGCGTGTTGAAGTCTGGCAATCGGCCAAGATGGCGGCGCGCCTGCAGGCTGCCGTCGCAGCGGACGACAATGCCAACCCGGTCTTGCTGCGCCTTGACTACGATGCGGGCCATGGTGTGGGCTCCAGCCGCACGCAGCGCGATGCCGAAACGGCTGATATATATTCGTTCCTGCTGTGGCAATTCGGTGACCCCGCATTCCAGCCCAAACCTGTTAAATGAGCATGGCCGACCAGCCCGACAAAACTGTTCGCGAATTCAATCACACGCTGTTGTGGCCGATCACGCTTGAGCCGTTGCGGCGCGAACGCGAGAGCGGCAACGATGCATTGCATTACTGGGATGTGCTGAAACGCAAACCCGGGCCGTGGAAATTCGTCGATGACGCCTTGCTGATCGAGGACGATTCCTGCCAGGCGGGTTACGAGGAGTTCGTTTATTTCCTGCCGTATGTGCAGCGGTTCTTGTATGGCGTCGGCGATGAAGGCAGGGGCGCACAGTCTTCACTGCACGCGTTCCAGCGCCACGACATCAAGGAAGCACGCCTGCGCACCGAACCCGACGGACCGGAAATCACGTTGCAGGTCGGTCGTGCGCGCCTGTATTTTTTCTACGATATCGATGTTGCGCTGGCGGTCCTGGAAGTGTCGGGCGAAAACATCCCGCTCGAAACCGCCGTCGACATCATCGATCGTTTCGGCCGGCCGTATCCGCCGGCATGGGAATCAGACGGCCGCGGTGCGCACTGCCTGCACAGCATGGAATTCTGGGGCCACGATGAAGCAGGCGCGCCTGCGCTCTTGTCCAAATCCGATTACGCCGATCGCGAGAAATACCTCGAGCTGGTGCGCAATGAACGCCAGACGCCGCTGTCGCTGCACTGGGAATATTTTCTCTCGCCACTGATCCCGGCTTACTTGCCCAGCGGCGTCATTAAATATCACCAGATCGAGAACAAGCGCATCCCGATGATGAGCTATCTCTCGTTCGACGATCCGCGCGCACTTTCCCGCGGTGACATGGTGCGCATCGGCTTCGCGGCCAAGTGGGGTGATTCGGCCACGCTGCCGTATGCCGAGCGCTTTCTCACCAACTTCGAGCAGGAATATTGCTATGACCGCTATTGGGACCCGTCCAATCGCGGGCTGGAGATGGACACGCGGTATTTGTTCTGCGGTGTGGGATTCGCCATGGTCAGCGGCTACGTCCCGGGCGACCCGTTGCTGCGGCAGTTCCGCCACCAGTTTTTCCAGATCGGCCTGATCGCGCATTTC
>JBDTWS010000112.1:0-13640 GCA_040006575.1 Betaproteobacteria bacterium | reverse complement strand
TTTGTATTGATGCCGAATTTGCTCACAACCCGATTTCTGCCGCCATTCGATCCGGTTGCCTCGACCATCACCCGCAATCACAACCCACGTTCAACATGTCGCAAACAAAGCAAAACCTCTACCTCGTTGGCATGCCGGGCGCAGGCAAAAGCACCATCGGCAAAGCGCTGGCGCGGCAGCTGGATTTGCCCTTCGTGGATGCCGACCAGGAAATCGTCGAGCATACCGGTGTGACGATTGCGACCATCTTCGAGCTGGAGGGCGAATCGGGTTTTCGCGCGCGGGAATCGCAAATGATCCGGGAATTGTGCGCACGTGAGGGCTTGCTGCTGGCCACCGGCGGCGGTGCGGTGCTGGCTGGGGACAACCGCGAAATCCTCAAGCGCACGGGTGTTGTCGTCTACCTGCACGCCACGCTGGACCATCTGTGGCAACGCACCCGGCACGATTCCCGGCGCCCGTTGCTGCAGGCAGACAATCCGCGCGGCGTATTGAAAACATTGCTGGAAGAGCGCGACCCGCTGTATCGCCAGACCGCCGACCTCATCGTTGAAACAGGCCGGCAAAGTGCCGGGCGGCTGGTGCGAGAAATTGTCGATCTGCTCAGGCGCCGCGATTTATGGCCGCCCTCAACTTTGTCATCGCCACCTGCGCACCCAGAGCCGGCGCGGCCCTTAGAATAGCGAATGCATAACCTCGCTTCCTCAGCAACACTCAACGTCGAACTGGGTAATCGCAGCTATCCTATCGCCATCGCGCCGGGTGTGCTGGACGACATCGGCCTCATCAAGGCGCATCTGGCGCAGCCTCGTGTAGCGCTGGTCACCAACGAAACATTGATGCCGCTTTACGGCCGGCGCCTCGCGAACACCTTCACCCAAAACGGCGTGACAGTCCTGCCCATCGTCCTGCCCGATGGCGAAGCCTACAAGGACTGGCCCGCGCTCAATCGCATATTCGATGCGCTCCTGCAAAATCGTTGCGACCGCACCACCACGCTCATCGCGCTGGGCGGCGGCGTGATCGGCGATATCACCGGCTTTGCTGCGGCCACGTACCAGCGAGGTGTGCCGTTCATCCAGATTCCCACCACGCTGCTCGCACAAGTGGACTCTTCCGTCGGCGGCAAAACCGCGATCAATCATCCCTTGGGCAAAAATATGATTGGCGCGTTCTACCAGCCGCAGCTGGTAGTGGCGGACACGGCCACACTTGCGACGTTACCTGAACGCGAGTTGCGTTCGGGCCTGGCCGAAGTCATCAAATACGGCCTGATACTGGACGGTGAATTTTTCGATTGGCTCGAAGCGAACATGGACGCGCTGGTGAAACGCGATGGTGTGGCACTTGCCTATGCCATTCGCCGCTCGTGTGAAATCAAGGCGCAGGTAGTGGCCGCGGACGAACGCGAAACCGTGAAGGACGGCGGGCGCGCTTTGCTCAATCTCGGCCACACCTTCGGTCACGCCATCGAGTCCGCCATGGGATACGGGGTATGGCTGCATGGCGAAGCGGTCGGCTGCGGGATGGCCCTGGCCGCGCAACTTTCAAACGGACTCGGCATGCTTGATGACGCATCGTGTGAGCGGGCATTGAAATTAATCGAGCGCGCTGGACTCGCCACAGAGATGCCGGGCATCGCGCCGCAGGAAATGCTTGAGCACATGGGCCGCGACAAGAAAAATGAGGCTGGCGCGATCCGCCTGATACTGCTGCGCAAGATCGGTGAGGCCGTTGTGGACGGCACCATCAGCGCGACGCGCATCCAGCAGTTTCTTGCCGGCTCTCCAGCCCCGACCTGACCAACAAACTCCAGCATTGGCGCGGTATTCCCGGCATAAATGCCCGGTCAGGTGCACCGGTGCTTGAGTCTCAGCCTGGCGGGCGCTGCAGGCGCTTCAGGAAAACGGTCATCTCCTTTGCGGCCTGCTTGTCACCTTTCGCATTGGCGGCTTCGATTCCCCTTACGTACGCCTCGCTTGCGCCAGCCGTATCGCCGCTCACCGTTAGCGCCTTGCCCAACAATTTCCACGCCGCCGAATAGCCGGTATCCTGGGCGACGGCGGCGCGCAAGTGTGCGGTCGCGCTGCCCGCGTCATTGATTTTCATGTACTCGTTACCCAGCGAAAACCGCAACAACGCGTTGTCTTTGCCGCCCGCCAGCATTTTTTCAAAGTTTTCGATGATGCCCATGGTGACCGCCGCTAATTTGCGCTGGCCGCACATGCGGCCTTTCCGATATTATCGCTATTCGGCGAGGGCGATGATGTCTCGCGCCATCAACGCTGCAGCCCACCGTCAAGGGAGAACGACATGGTTCGCGCATTCAAACCCAATCGCACTGGAACGTTTTTTTCCGGCCTCTTTATCGTCACGGCCCTGTTGCTCGGTTTCGCCCAGCCGGCGGCCGCGCAGGGCAAGCCGCGCGATATCAACATCGGCCTGCAGGCCGCCATCACCTCGATGGATCCGCATTATCACAACCTGTCGCCGAACAATTCGATGATGCTGCATGTCTTCGAAGCGCTGATCGCACGTGACGAAAACCAGAAACTGATCCCGGGCCTTGCCACATCGTGGCGCGCCGTGGACGACCTCACCTGGGAATTCAAGCTGCGCAAAAATGTGCGCTTTCACGACGGCTCGGCATTCACGGCGGACGATGTGGCGTTCACGCTGAAGCGCGTGCCCAACGTGCCTAACAGCCCGTCCTCGTTCGCAACATTTACCAAGCCCATCATCGATGTAAAGATCGTCGACCCGTACACCATCATCTTCAAGACCGCGACAGCCCATGTCTTGCTGCCTTCCGACCTTGCGTCAGTGATGATTGTCTCCAAGGGCATCGGCGAAAAAGCCACGACGGAAGACTTCAATTCCGGCAAGGCTTGTATTGGTACCGGCCCCTATAAATTCGTGGAATACGTTCCCAACCAGCGCGTCGTGGTGAAAGCCAACTACGGCTACTGGCGCGGCGAGGAACCGTGGGACAAAGTGACTTTCAAGATTCTCACCAGTCCGTCGGGACGGGTTGCCGCACTTTTGTCCAATGGCGTCGAGTTCATCGAAACCGTACCCACCGCAGACATCGCGCAACTTTCCAAGGACAAGAACTATTCGCTGGTCGACAAGGTCTCCAACCGTGTCATCTACGTTCACCTCAACCAGAGCACCGACAAGTCGCCGCCTTTCGTGACAGCCAAGGATGGCAAGCCGCTGGACAAGAACCCGTTCCGCGACGTGCGCGTACGCAGGGCGCTGTCGATGGCCATCAATCGCGATGCCATCGTCGACCGCGTAATGGAAAAAAAGGCTGTGGCGGCATCACAACTGCTGCCGGATATTTTCTATGGCACCAGCAAGAAATTGAAGGTCACCAAATTTGATCCGGAAGGCGCCAAGAAGCTTCTGGCCGAGGCCGGTTATCCAAATGGCTTCGCCATGACATTGCACGGGCCGAATAACCGCTATATCAACGACGCCAACGTGGTGCAGGCACTGGCGCAGTTCTACTCGCGCATCGGCATCGACGCCAAGGTCGAAACAATGCCTTCCAACGTCTATTTCACGCGCGCCACCAAGCTGGAGTTCGGCTACATGCTGCTGGGCTGGGGCACCGAATCGGGCGAGCAGGGCTCGGCGCTGCGCTCACTGCTGGCCACCTATGACCCGGCAAAGGGCATGGGCGTCACCAATCGCGGTCGCTACACCAATCCGGCGTTCGACAAAGTCCTTTCCGACGCACTGGTCACGATGGACAACAAGAAACGTGAAGCACTCATCCAGCAGGCTGCCGAAATGGCGATGGGCGATGTCGGCCTGATTCCGCTGCATTACGAAGTCTCAACCTGGGCTGCGCAGAAGGGGTTGAAATACACTGCGCGCACCGACCAGTACACACTGGCGATGGGATTGAAGCCGGTAAAATAAATCTGCCGCGGTGAAGTTGGAAAAAACTGAAAGGGCGCATTTCGATGCGCCCTTTTAGTTTTTGCTTCACCGTTTGTCCGGCCTCTATTCCGCCGAACTCCACACCGTATCCGCATCCAGCGGAAAAATCGGCCGGCGCACATTCTGATACGGTACGCGCGACAGGATCGGCGTCGTCAGCCCCGGCACATCGACTTCGATGATGCGATCGTCCGAAAACAGCAGGTCGAACGCTGCGCGAAAATGGCCGCGCGATTTCACGATCACCGAACGCTGCTTTGCGATGTCGATGCCGAAGACTTCAAACATCGCCGTGTCCTTGCACTGTTGGCGCACGCTGACCACCACGACGCGAATCCCGTCAACGCGCAACAGCGCCATCCTGCCCAGCGTGATGCCATGACCCGCTGCGATGCCACGCGTGCCGATGATGTTGCCGTCGTGCAGTCCTTCGACTTCCACTTCGGCTTCGAATTTTCCGGAAAGAGAGTGCGGTTCATTGCGATTGAATTTGGCGTGAAACCTCGCACCCTTGCCGCGCGTATGCGCCTCTTCCGCCAGCGCGGCATCGAAAAAAATCCCGAGCAGCGCACCCTGCACGCCGGCATCGTGAAACGCTTTCAATATCCACACCGTGTTGCCACGTCCGCCACCCCCGGGGTTGTCCGCCACATCGGCAAACAACAGTGAAGGTCTGGCCACATCAACGCCGCATGCCAGCGCCATCTGCGTGGCGTCCTCAATCGAGGTCAGGTTGGGAATGTAGCGATGGCGCTCGCTCCAGGTGCGTGTCGCAATGTCGGTTGCCAGCGATTTCGCCAGTGTTTGATCATTGCGCGTCGTGACGATCACCGACATTCCGTTCTTGATGGTGTCACCCAATGAAAATCCGCTGACGACGGACACATTCATCACGCGCGAATCCATCTTCGACTGTCCGTAATTGATGATGTCGGCGTACGGCCCTGACTTGGTGTTTTGTGTGACCGAGGGCGGGATGAAAGGCAGCTTTACGAACCCGGTCGTCGCCCGCATACCTCCCAGCAACTCGCGCATGTGCGCCGCCGACTCCACACCGCGCTCGGCCATGTCCACATGCGGATTGGTGCGATACACCACCAGCACATCGGCGTTGTCGACCATCTTCTGCGAAACATTCGCATGCAAGTCGAGCGTGGCAATGATGGGAATATCCGGGCCGACAATGGCGCGCATGGCCGCCAGCAGCGTGCCGTCCGGGTCGGTTTCCACGGTGCCGATTGCCGCACCATGCAATGACAGGAACACACCATCCACCGGCATGACAGCCTTCAGCCGCTCGCTCATTTCACGCACGACTTCGTCAAAGAAGACCTGGTCGATCGGCCCGCTGGCGCCGACCATCGTCCCCATCAGTGGCAACGGCTGCCAGGCAGCACCCGTATTCATGCCCTCGACGAAACCGGTGAGGCATTTTGAATTGCCGGGATGTTCCGATTGCCAGTCGCGCGCCATCTCCTCGCCGAACTGCAGGTAATTCTGCGCAAACTCTTCGCGTGTGGCGACGGGAGAATGCGCATTGGATTCGAGCATGAAACAGCCCAGGGCAATTCGGGGAGCAGCGGAAGTGTTTGTATTCATCGCAACATGATAAACGGCGCGCATTGACCCCGCTACTGCCTACCCCGGATAATCGATTCAACCACCAGGAGACGCATCATGACAGTACGCAGACTTGCCCGTGCCTTGCTTTCGTCCTGCCTCGCCCTCGTGGCGTTCGCGGTTTGCGTGGGTGTGGCCCGCGCGCAAAACCTCATCATCGGCACCAAACTCGAGCTGAACACGCTCGACCCGCATTTTTTTGCCGCTTTCCCGACCGGGTCTTCGCATGAGCTGATCTATGAAAAGCTCGCGGTACTCGATGCCAAACTCATTCCGCGTCCGCAGCTTGCGGTGTCGTGGAAGAACATCGACAACCTCACCTGGGAAATCAAGCTGCGCAAAGGCGTGGTGTTTCACAACGGCGCACCATTCACGGCCGACGATGTGATCTTCACCTGGGAACGCGTGCCCAACGTGCCGAACTCGCCCAACTCTTTTTCGCAGTTCACGCGCAGTGTGGAAAAAATCATCAAGCTGGACGATTACACCCTCCAGATGAAAACCACGGCGCCCACGCCGATGCTGCCGAACGATCTCGCCAATGTTTACGTGATCTCGGCGACGGCGGCCAAGGGCATGACCACGCAGGATTTCAATTCCGGCAAGGCGGCCATCGGCACCGGGCAATACAAACTGGTGGAGTGGAAAAACGGCGAGCAGCTGGTCGTCGAACGATTCGATAAGTACTGGGGACCCAAGCCCACCTGGGCCAAGGTCACCGAGCGCGTGATCGCCAAAGACCCTGCACGGCTGGCGGCCCTGCTGTCGGGGCAGGTGGACGCCATCGACGCGGTACCCAGCGCCGATCTCGCACGCATCAAGAGCGACGGAAAATATGCCCTGTTCCGCGGGCCTGCCGCGCTGGTGCATTACATCGCACTGGATTCGGTGCGCGATGTCTCGCCGTTCGTGACGGCGAAAGACGGCAAGCCGCTCGACAAGAATCCGCTCAAGGACACGCGCGTGCGGAAGGCCTTGTCCCTGGCCATCAATCGCCCGCTGATCGTGCAGCGCATCATGGATGGCAGTGGCATTCCCGCCTCGCAGCTATTGGCGGAACAGTTCCCGGGTGCGCTGAAAGGCTTGAAACCCGATGCCTTCGACCTGCCGAAAGCGCAGGCGCTATTGAAGGAAGCCGGCTGGGCGGAAGGCTTTCGCATCGTGCTGCATGCCACCAACGACCGCTATCCCAATGACGCCTCGGTAGCGCAAGCGGTCGCGCAGATGTGGACGCGGCTGGGTTTGAAGGCCGAAGTCGAAGCGATTCCCGGCAGCCTGTTTTTTTCACGCGCTTCGAAGCAGGACTTCAGCGCGTTTGCCGCGCAGTACGGCGCGGAAGAGGCCGCCAACAGTTTGCGTGCACTGGTGGCCAGCGCGATTCCGGCCAAGGGATTCGGTACCGCCAATCGCACGCGCTACACCAACCCGGTGGTTGATCAGTTGCTGGGTGACGCGCTGCAAACGATGGACGATGAGCGCCGCGACGAGTTGCTCGGTCGCGCGATCAAATTTGCGATGGCGGACCAGCCGCTGATTCCGGTGTTTTATCCAATATTCGATTTCGCGGCGAAGAATGGACTGGTCATCACGCCTCGTGCACAGCGGCGGTTCAACGCGCTGATGATCAAGCCGGCAGGCAAGTAGCCCGCACTAAATTCTGCAGATCGCCATTTGACGCCGCTTTCCGGCCACAAATGGCTGGAGAAGCGCGCCGGTGCTAGTGTTTGCTTGCCGAGTTTCCAGTTCAGCCGACCGACTCATCCAAACGAATCGCCCAGCGCAATTTCGCTGATGTCGAACGGGGGTTGCTGCGCTGTTCCTCGGGCGCCGGCCGCTGTGGCTCGCGTGCGATGCTTGAATAGATGCCAGAGTCCGCATATTTCTGGAACGACTGCTCCACGCGCCTATCCTCGCCGGAATGAAATGTCAGGATCGCCACGCGGCCATTCGGCTTCAGGCACCAGGGCAGCACATCCAGGAAACGGTCCAGCACGCCGAACTCATCGTTGACCGCGATGCGCAATGCCTGGAACACCCGCGCCAGTGTCTTCTTGTGCTCCTTCGTCTCGGCTAGCCCCTCCAGCGCGGTGCGCACCAGATCGGCCAGCTGCCGTGTGGTGGCGATGGGCGGCGAGTAATTTTTGATGCGATGCGACAGGAGTTCCGCGTGCGTCTCATCGGCATTGAGCGTCAACAATTCCGCCAGCGCCGGCTGCGTGATCGTTTGCAGCAACGCGGATGCGGGCGTGCCACGCAGCGGATTCAGCCTGAGATCGAGCGGCCCGTCGTTCTTGTACGAAAAGCCCCGCGCCGGATTATCGAGCTGCATGGAGGAAACACCGAGGTCGGCGAGGATGCAGTCAAAACCGCCACCCGCCTCCGGCAACAACTGCGCGACACCGGCGAAATTCATTTTGTGAACACTGAGCACGTCTTCGGAAAATCCGGCGGCGCGCAGGCGTGCTTCGGTACGCGGCAATTCGACGGCATCGACATCGACTGCGAACAGCTTGCCGCCGGGCAACAGGTGCGGCAGGATGGCCTGCGAATGCCCGCCGTAGCCAAAGGTAGCATCCAGCGCGATCTCGCCCGGCTGTGGATGGAGGATGGCGAGGATTTCATCGACACAGATCGAACGGTGCGAGCCCGCCGCCGTCTGGCCGCGGGCGATGACCTTTTCCACGTCGGCCGCGAATTTCTGCGGCTCGAGTTCCTTGTATTTCTCCTCGAATTTTCGCGGATGCGTACCGCGGTAACGCTTGCGACGCACATGCGGTGGCGGTGTTTCTGTTGTCATGCTGGGACCGGTGTAAAAAATCGGGAATCGATGATCCCACAAGGCAAATGGCGGGGGTCTGCGCTCATGTGCCCGTGGTCGTATTGGTGGCCGTATTGGCCGCAAGTATACGATTCAAGGCGCTACGGGCCGCGCGCAACCGTATCGGACAATTCGACAGGACGTCGTACGCCTTTGCGTCACACAACGGGCGCGCCACTTCGGGCCTACTTGCCTGGCCGGTGTTTGATACGCGACACCCCGGGAGGTAATTCATTTCGCGAGAAGCTTTCGACCAGCATGCCCAGCATGCCGGTGGCCGCCGGCGATAGTGCGCGACCTTTGCGAGTGATGATGGTGACTTCGCGCTCAAGTACCGGACCCAGCAAGGGGCGAAAAACCAGGTTTTTCCCAGGGTTATGACTGGCCGCGAGCGCTGAAATAACGGTGAACCCTAGGCCTTCGCCAAGCAAGCATTCGAGTGAAGTCAGGCTTGAAGCTTCAAACGCGGCGTGGTTAAAAAAAGTGAATTCGCCGGCAACTTTTTGCAGCATCGCATGCACCGTGGTATCGCGCGTTGATTCAATGTAGCGATGTCCCTCCAGTTTCATCCATTCGATCCCGCCGGTCTTTTGGGCCAGGGGATGATCATTGCGGCAGACGACGCCGAACCGGTCGCGGAACTGTGGCAGGAAGGTCAGTTCGGGATCGTCGCCAAACTTGCCGCTAATGCCGATATCGGCTTCCGCTGATTTGACGCGCCGGCTGATGCCACTCCCGTTGTCGTCGCGAATGTGAATCTTGATCGCCGGGAAAGCCCGCGAATATTTTGCGACAACGGGCGTAAGCAGGGTGGTGACGATGGTCATACCCGCGGCGATGCTGACGTGCCCGCGGCGACTGAGCGCCACATCGCGAATATTGGCCACGCTGGTCTCAACGTCAATGAGCAGTCGCGATATTGCCGGTAAAAACTCCGCGCCTTCCCGTGTCAGGGACACGGTGCGCGTCGAGCGATCAAACAGTCGCAGGCCAATGGACTGCTCGAGCTCGCGAATCGCGCTCGTCAGTGTGGATTGGGTGAGAAAGAGCTTGTCCGCCGCGCGGGTAAAGCTGCCGTAGTTGGCCACCGCCACGAACGCGCGAAATTGCTTGAGCGTTACCTGACTCGAAGTATTCATGGACAAATTCTATCAATCAATTGAAATAAGTTGTTTGTTAAATGCAGCGTTCGTGGCTATGGTCGCTCAAACCGAAAAATAATTTCAACCGGATCGCAGATTTGCAATCGACGCAATCATCTTCAACGAAGCCATCCCGGCAACCACGCGCGGCAACCGATCAACTCGACTTACTCATCACGGGTGGACGCGTTATCGACGGGACAGGGCGCCCGGCCTTCGATGCGGACATTGGCGTCGCGGGCGACCGCATCGTGGCGATTTCAATGCGCGGAGATGCGCCACTACCGATGTCGAGTGCGACACGATGCATTGATGCCATCGGCCTGACCGTTGCACCCGGTTTCATCGACTGCCACAGCCACGACGATCTTGCCGTGCTTGACGGTCCGGACATGACATCGAAGGTAAGCCAGGGGGTCACGACCGTTATCAACGGCAATTGCGGCGTGAGCCTGGCACCACTGCACCTGCCGCTGAATGGCGCTTGCAACGGAGCAAGCCTGCCCTCACCGCTATCCTTGTTTCCGGCTAGCGGGCCGCGCGGTGGTGCATTCCGCTTTCCCGACTTGCGTGCCTATCGAACGGCATTCGAAGCCGCGCCGGCCGCCGTCAACGTTGCCCAATTGATCGGGCACGGGACGCTACGGGTAGGTGCCATGACTGACGTCGCTCGCGAAGCAACGGATGCAGAAATCGCCGCCATGAAAGCAAAGATTCGGGAGTCAATGGAAGCCGGGGCCATCGGCCTTTCTGCGGGGCTCGCCTATGACTCCGCGCGTTGCGCCGCTACCGGCGAGCTGGTTGAACTGGCGAGAGCAGTGGCTGACTGCGGCGGGCTATTGACAATGCACCTTCGCGACGAAGGACAGCGTGTCGTCGAAAGCGTCGCGGAAGCAATCCACATTGGTCGCGAAGCCGGTCTTCCCATCGTACTTTCCCATCATAAATGCGTGGGACGCGATGCATGGGGTCTTACGCTGTCGACACTGCGGTTGATCGCCGCCGCGCGTCTGACGAACGAAGTAGGTCTGGATTTGTATCCGTACACGGCAACCTCCACGGTGCTGATGATGGATCGTGTCGAAAGCGCCGAACGGGTGGTGGTGACACATTCAATCCCGCACCCGGCGTGCGCAGGCTGCGAGCTCGCAGATATTGCTAGCGATTGGAAACTATCGATTGCCGCCACCATCGAGCGGCTCTCGCCGGCGGGCGCGGTGTATTTCAATTTGCATGAGGATGATCTGCGTCGCGTCCTGGCGTTCCCCGGGGCCATGATCGGCTCGGATGGACTCACCCCGCCTACCGCCCGGGCCATGCCGCATCCGAGGCTGTTCGGTACCTTTCCGCGGGTACTCGGCCACTATTCCAGAGAGCTTGGCCTGCTTTCGCTGGAGCAGGCAGTACATCGGATGACCGGTGTTCCCGCGACGGTTTTTGGGCTGCCTGACCGTGGCGTCATTCGCGTTGGGGCGCATGCCGACATCACGATCTTCGATGCAGGAACGATCATCGACCGCGCGACCTTTGACGATCCCACGAGGTTATCCGCGGGGATTGCCGCCGTCTTCGTCAACGGCCGGCAGACATGGGCTGCGCCCGCGCCGCGCGCGCCGCCTTTCAGCTTTGGCACCTCCCACCGCCCCGGACGATGGTTGCAACGCAGGGTACGGGGATCCATGAACCACACAAACTCGTGAGGAACACGCTATGAGAACACTATTGGGTCGTACGCTCCTGAGCCTGTTTTTTGTTGTCGCCGCAGCGGAAATAAGCGGGTTGGCGGGCGAGGCGAAAGCACAAGTGCATGCGCAAGCTCCTGCCGTGATAAAGACCGACACAAAGGCCGACGCGAAACCACTGTCCCGCGAAATCAGCATTGGACTGTCCTCGGCGATTACTTCCATGGATCCGCACTATCACAACCTGATCCCGAACAATGGCGTGCTGCGGCATATTTACGACTCGCTGATACGGCAGGACGCGTCCCAAAGCCTGGTGCCGGGGCTGGCAAAAAGCTGGCGGGCCATTGACAGCACCACGTGGGAATTCAAATTGCGGCGCGGTGTGCGATGGCACGACGGTCACGAATTCACCGCCGAAGATGTCGCGTTCACGATCAAACGCGCGCCAAACGTTCCCAACAGTCCGGCTTCCTTCGCGACTTATCTGAAGGCAATAACCGCCGTTGAAATCGTCGATCCCTACACGCTTGTATTGAGAACGGCGGTACCGTCTCCGCTGCTGCCGAACGATATCGCCACCGTCCTTATCGTCAGCAAGAAAGTTGGCCAGACGGCGACGACCGAAGACTACAACAGCGGCAAAGCCGCTATTGGCACAGGTCCCTACAAATTCGTCGGATATGTACCGAATCAGCAGATTGTGGTCAAGGCGAACTACGCCTACTGGGCCGGGGAAGAACCCTGGGATAAAGTCACGTTCAAGATGCTCACCAATCCGGCGACCCGCGTTGCCGCACTACTTTCAGGCGACGTCGCATTCATCGAAGGTGTACCGACACAGGACCAGGCCAATCTCGCAAAAGACAAGCGCTTCAGCCTGTTCAACAAAGTATCGAACCGCATCATTTATCTTCATCTGGACTCGGGACGAAAGACCCGCTCGCCCTACACGTTCGACAAGGACGGCAAGCCACTGGAGAAAAATCCGCTGGCGGACGCGCGCGTACGGCGCGCGCTATCGCTGGCGATTGATCGCGCCGCGATCGTCTCGCGCATCATGGACGGGAATGCCATCGCGGCGGGACAGCTGCTCGCCGACGGATTTTTCGGCGTATCGAAAATCCTCAAGCCGGAAAAGCCCGATCCCGCGCAAGCGAAAAAATTGTTGTCCGATGCCGGCTATCCCGACGGTTTCCGGCTTACGCTGCATGGCCCCGCCGGTCGTTATATCAACGATGACAAGATCGTTCAGGCGGTTGCGCAAATGTTGACGCGAATTGGCGTGGATACCCGGGTGGAAACGATGCCGCCATCGGTTTTCTTTTCCCGTGGCAGCAGGCTGGAGTTCAGTTTCATAATGGTCGGCTGGGGAGCAGAGACGGGTGAAGCGTCATCGCCGCTGCGCGCATTGCTTGCGACCTACGATACAGCTACCGGCATGGGGGTCGCCAATCGCGGCCGCTATTCCAACAGGGAACTGGATCGCGTGCTCGCGCAAGCGCTCACCACCATAGACGACAATAAACGCGCGGTGTTACTGGCGCAAGCAACAGAGCTCGGTATTCGTGATACGGGGCTCATCCCGCTTCACTACGAAATATCGACGTGGGCAACCCGAAGTGGACTGCGTTACGCCGGCCGGGCAGATCAATACACCCTGGCCATGGATTTGCGGCCAAACTAGCGCCGCAGCGTTGCCAAACGTTTAACATAGAGCCGCTGCGTCCCCCTCACGATTCGATCCATGATTTTCAACATCTCGCTACTTCCGAACCGAACCCCATGTTTGCCTACACTCTTCGCCGCCTGACGCAATCCGGCTTTGTCCTGCTGGTGATGGCGATGCTCGTGTTCCTGGGCGTGTACGCGATCGGCAATCCCATCGAACTGCTGGTGAACCCGCAGGCCGACGAGGTGGAAAAAATGCGCGCCACCGTGGCGCTGGGCCTGGACAAATCGCTGCTGGAACAATTCTTCGCTTTCCTCAGGGGCGCACTGTCGGGCGACCTGGGCCGCTCGTTTGTGTTTGGCGTTCCGGCGCTGGGATTGATCCTCAGCAAAATGCCGGCAACCATCGAGCTGGCGCTGGTCGCCATGGTGATGGCGGTGCTGATCGGTATTCCACTGGGCCTTATCGCCGGATTGAAGCCCAACGGCTTTATCGGCCGCAGCATCATGGCCGGCTCCATTGTCGGCTTTTCGCTGCCGACGTTCTGGGTGGGGCTGGTGCTGATCATGTTTTTCTCGGTGTATTTGGGCTGGCTGCCGTCCAACGGTCGCGGGGAAACCGTCAGCGTCCTCGGCATCCAGGTGAGCTTCCTCACCTGGGACGGGCTTACGCACCTGTTCATGCCGGCGCTCAATCTTGCGCTGTTCAAGCTCTCGCTGCTGATCCGCCTCACGCGCGCGCAGACCCGCGAAGCG
>JBDTWS010000111.1:0-13841 GCA_040006575.1 Betaproteobacteria bacterium | reverse complement strand
AGCGGCCAGCGGCGCCAAACGGGAAAGAGGCAGTTTGGACAAATGAACAGACAGGAGTGCACTGGAAGTGTGAGGAGACAACATGGAATCCCTTTCGGCGCGCGGTCCGCCTGGCGTCATCCGTGGATGAGCGGGGGCCGGCAATGTGTTGACGAAACTTTTTTGGTGAAATCTGGCGACTGGATTACAGATGAAAAAATTGCAGGCAAATGCGTGTGGCCAATACGGGAACGAACACGTATAATACATACATTCACGGATGTATGTAAAGTGTTTTGCAAGAAATTTGTGCGGTGCACACGTTGGACTACGGTGAATTTAATAAAATTGCCGCGCCGATGTATGCAGGCAAGGATGACATCGCTTTGTGACAGCCCACCGCGCGTCCGGATACGGAATGTTGCGGAGCAGTAACAATAACAAGGGCAACGCGGCACGCGGGGAGAACGGCAGCACCAAAGGGATTCGGAACAATATTCATGGCACGCAGAACGAAGGAAGAAGCACAGGAAACACGCGATCGATTGCTCGATACGGCGGAACACGTCTTCAACGAGAAGGGAGTTTCGCGCACGTCGTTGTCCGAAATCGCCGAGGCCGCCGGCCTCACCCGCGGCGCGATCTACTGGCACTTCAAGAACAAGCTCGATCTTTTCAACGCGATGATGGAGAGGGTGACGCTGCCGATGGAGGAAGTGATCTGCGGCATGGGCGAGTGTGGCCCCGACGATCCCATCGCCTATATTCGCAATCGCTCCGCTGCTGTCCTGCGCAACATCGAAAGCAATCCGCAGATCCAGCGCGTGTTTGAAATTGTCACGCACAAATGCGAGTACGTGGACGAGATGGCGCCGCTGCGTGATCGTAATCTCGAGGGGCGCATTGACTGCGTGTCACACGTCGAGGAAGGACTTCGCAACGCGCTCAAGAACGGGCAGTTGCCGAAATCCGTTGATCCGCGGCTCGCCGCAATCGGCTTTCATGCGCTGATGGATGGACTCATCATCAACTGGCTGCTGGATCCCGCCTATTTCTCACTGGGGGATGACGGCGAGAAAGTGATGGACGCTTATTTTCGCGGGCTGGCCATTGAGCCTGTCGCAAACGGAACGTGCCCAATGGAAAAATCACGCAAGGTGATGGGGAAACCAATGGCGCGCACGAAAGCAATGGTGAAAACAAGGGCGAAAACAGCGGCGAAGGTCGCAAAAAAAGCCTGACCTCCAGCACAGGCGCTGCTTTCAGGCCATTTTCGGCCTGCGAAGCTCGTCAATGCTAGTGTTTTCTCCTGGAAATCGCCATCAGTTGCATTCCGCCGCTACGCGCTGTTCCGCCGCTGCAACTACATTGGCGCGATTCCCGTCTTCAACGTAATGCCGCTCACCCTTGTCGTCGCGCCGGAAGATCGGCTTGTATTCCTTCGCCACGCCGAGCTGGCTGCGCGCGTAGTTGCAGCGCTGCATCTTGTTATAGGCCTTCACTTCCTGGTTGTGCTTGTTGACCTCTTCCTCCGCGCGCTGCCGTTGCGCGTCCTGCTGTTTATTTTCCGGTGGAAGGCGCGGATCCCGCCTGCCGGCGGGGCGTCCCGGTAATTCTTTCGGCTGCGGTGCGGCGCCGCCAATGCCGCTGCTGTCAGGCGCGGATGGCATGGATGAACTCACCGCACCGGCCGGGCAAGGTTGTTCCTGGAAGCTCAGCGAGCCGTCAGCCAGTTTGCATTTGAATCCCTGTGCTACGGCAAGCATCGGGACACCCGTAAGTAACGACAAACCCATTGCCATCGCGCGCATATCCATTTGCATTTTTCCTCTTTTGATTATTTGAAATGGCCCGCAGCTGAAGCTAGGCAATCCACTCGGTCAATCCTTCACGCTCGCACATTTTTTTCCAGCTGTCGCGCGCGCGCACCTTGTCCGCCAGCACTTTCAGGTGCGGCCATTCCAGCGCATTGCGCGGCATGTTGCGCGACCACCGCATCATCATTGTCAATTGCAAATCCACCGTGCTGATGTCTGCACCCAGCATGTAAGGGCCGCCCGCCTCGAGATGCGATTCCAGCCGGTCCCACACGCTTTCGATTTTTTTCTGCAGCGCGCCGCCGACCTCGTCCGTGTAGGCGGGTGAGCCGAGGTCATTGGGATAAAACCACAGGCGATACGTGGCCGCCAGCGAGTTGCTCAGGAATACGGTCCACTGGTACCAGGCTTCGCGCTCGACGGTGCCTACAGCCGGCGCGAGCTTTGCCTCGGGATGCCGGTCAGCCAGCGTCATCAGCAGCGCTGCGGACTCCACCATGGGCCGGCCATCAATGACCAGCGTCGGCACCACGCCCTGGGGATTGAGCTTGAGGTACGCAGGTTCCCGCTGCGCGCCCTTCGCCAGGTCAATCAGTTTCAGTTCATGCGGCGCGCCGATTTCAAGCAGCGCCTGGTGAATCGCCATGCTGGCGCTGCCGGGGACATAGAACAGTGTGTACATGAAAGCCTTCGCGGTCGCGGAAACGATGCGAAGGATTCTAACGGGAGCTGGCGTGCAATGGCACGGACAATTATTTGCCCGCGCCCTCCTGCAGGCCGCCCAGCGCATCGAGCAGTTCGGCCAGCAGTTTTTGCAACTCACCGGTCATCAGCGTCATGTCCGCATCGAACAGGTCATCTTCATTCTGGCCCTGCGCTTCGTCGCTTTGCTTCAGCACATCCAGCGGCACGACGCGTTTCACCACCAGCGTTTCCGTCAGCACGAAAGACACGCGATCGGCCCAGGTAAGTGCCAAGCGCGTGCATTGCTTGCCGGCGGTGATATGGCGCTGGACTTCTTTCGGATCCAGCGCGTGGCGCACGAAGCGCACGGTGGCTTTTTCCTCGACGGGCGATTGCAATTCGGTATCGTCGTCGATGGAAAATCCGGGCGGCACTTCGTTAGCTGCGAGCCAGCCTGTCATGGCCGCACCCGGCGCCAGCGCCGTGTTCAAACGCTCAATCACAAAATCGTCGATTGATTTATTGAGCAGCCCCACCACTTCATCAGCCTTGCCCGGTGAGCTGTTGTCGATCACCAGCCAGCCATTGGCCGGGTCGATCCAGATGCCGGTGCGGCGGCGCACGCTGAAGGCGCGCGGCAGCAGGTCGTCGGTCACTTCTTCCTTCAGTTCGCGCATCTGCTTGCGGCCGGGTTTGTAGCCCTGGCGCTCCTCCGCAGCAATGGCGCGCACCTTGATTTCTTCCTTGATCACTGACGACGGCAGCAATTTCTTTTCGGTGCACAGCGAAATCAGCAGCTGGCCGTTCACTGAATGCACCAGCCCGCCGTCATCGCGCGGCGAGGCCCAACCCTGGGTCTGGATCTCAAAGCCGCTGGCCGGACGGAAAACGTGCCGTCCCAGCTGTTCCTCAAGCGCGGATGCGTCAATTTTCCACGGAGCGGGGAAGCGATAAACCTGTAAATTCCTGAACCACATAAAGCCCCGCAAAAAGTGTCGTAGTGTATAGGAATGCGGGTGGGGAAAATTGAATGGACTATTTCGTTGAGTCGCCAGCCTGCTACACCCTTCGACGGGCTCAGGGCGAACGGTAGTTTGTGATGACCTTAAGTGCGCGGTCTTTCTTTGCCACCGTTCGCCCTGAGCCCGTCGAAGGGTATTGATGGGCTGGCGAATTGCTCCTGTGATACCCGAAAATCTCTTTTTGGCGCTACCCCACCACCAATGGCATCATTTCACCATTACAAGACGGAGCAGTACGAATGCCGAGCAAGGTCGCCGAGGGCGCACACCGAGGCTGGATCATCCCCATCGGTGGTGCAGAAGAAAAAGAGAATTCCCCGCAAATCCTGCGGCGGTTTGTGGAACATTGCCGCAATGGCGACGGCGACGCGGATATCGTGGTCATCCCCACCGCCAGCCAGCTGTCGGACACGGGCGCGCGCTATGAACGCATCTTCACCGACCTGGGTGCGGCCAGGGTCACGGCGATGGATTTCGATACGCGCCGCGATTGCGAAGAATCAGGACGACTTGAAAGACTGAAATCCGCGACTGGTGTGTTTTTCACCGGCGGCAACCAGTTGCGACTGTCGACTATCCTCGGCGGTACATCGGTCGCAAAAGCATTGCGCCAGATGAACGCCGGCGGCGTTCACATGGCCGGCACCAGCGCCGGTGCGGCCTTCATCAGCGAACACATGATCGCTTTCGGTGAAGAGGGCTCCAGCCCCATTGCCGGTGCGGTGCGCCTGGCGCCCGGCCTAGGCCTCACCAACCGCTTCATCATCGACCAGCATTTCCGCCAGCGTGACCGGCTGGGACGGCTGCTGGCGGCGCTCGCCTACAATCCTTTTGCCGTAGGCCTGGGCCTCGACGAAGATACTGCCGCCTTTATCGGCCCGGACAACACGCTCGAAGTGGTCGGCAGCGGCGGCATTACCGTGGTCGATGCGTCGGGCATGGAATTCTCTTCGATGGATTCCGCCGATGAGGGACAGCCGGTGTGCATGCTGGGCATCGCCGTCAATATCCTGATTGCCGGCGCGACATTCAACCTGCACACGCGGCAGGCATCCGCCGGTTCACTAGCTCGCCAGAAAAAATAGGGAGAGGTCATGCGCATTCTCGATCGTTCGGTGTATGTGGGCCCGTCGTTGTATGCGCATTTCCCCGTCATCCGGCTGGAACTTGACCTGGGTCCGCTGGAACAATGGCCCACCGGCAAGCTGGGTACAGCCTATGTCATGGAACTGGTCAAGGCGCTGCCGAGTTTGCAGGAGCATGGCTGCTCGTATCGCGAACCCGGCGGACTGATCCGCAGGATGCTGGAAGGCGAAGGCACCTGGCTGGGGCATGTGTTCGAGCACGTCGCCATCGAATTGCAGAACGTAGCCGGCGAAGACGTGACTTTCGGCAAAACGCGCAGCACCGACCGGCCCGGTATCTACAGCGTGATCTACGAATATGCGCAGCGCGATGAAGGCATCGAGGCGGGTGAACTCGCGTTAAAACTTTTGTGTTCGCTGCTTCCCGAAAACCTGCGCCCGAAAAATTCCGTCCCCGAAGGCTGGTCATGGCCGAAGGCACGCGATGAATACATCCGCTATTCGCAGCGCCGCGCGCTGGGTCCGTCGACGGCATCACTGGTGCGTGCCGCCGAGGAACGCGGCATTCCGTGGCTGCGCATGAACGAGCAATCGCTCATCCAGCTGGGCTATGGCAAATGGCAGCAACGCATCCAGGCAACCGTCACGGGGCGCACCAGCTACATCGCGGTGGAACTGGCGGGAGACAAGGAAGAGACCAATAAAATCCTGGCCGCACGCGGACTGCCGGTGCCGCAACAGGAACTGGTTCGTTCGGCTGATCGCGCCGTATGGGCGGCAAAACGCCTGGGCTATCCGGTGGTGACAAAACCCTACAACGGCAATCACGGGCGCGGTATTTCGATTCACCTCACCACCGAAGAGGAAGTGCGCGCAGGATTCGCTGCCGCAGCAGAACACTCTTCCTCCGTCATTGTTGAGACCTACCTGACCGGTGACGATCACCGGCTGCTGGTGGTCAACGGTGAACTGGTGGCCGCCACCAAGCGCACGCCGGGCCATGTGATCGGCGATGGCACATCAACCATCCGGCAACTCGTTGATGAAGTGAACAAGGATCCGCGCCGCGGTGTCGGCCATGAAAAAGTGATGACGCGCATCGTGCTCGATGAGCAGGCCGACATGATGCTGGCGCGCGTCGACATGACGCCGGATTCCGTACCGGCAAAAGATCAACTTGTCATGCTGCGTTCCACCGCCAATCTTTCCACCGGCGGCACCGCCACCGATGTCACCGATGTGATCCATCCCGACAACCGCGACATGGCTGTGCGCGCCATTACCGCCATCGGGCTGGATGTGGGCGGTGTGGATTTCCTCATTCCCGATATCACCGAAAGCTACAAGCAGGTCGGCGGCGGTATTTGCGAAGTGAATGCCGCGCCGGGTTTTCGCATGCATGTGGCGCCTTCGGAAGGCACGCCTCGCGACGTGGCCGGCCCGGTGATCGACATGCTGTTTCCTGCGGGAACACCTTCGCGCGTGCCGATCGCCGCCATCACCGGCACCAACGGCAAGACCACCACCTCGCGCATGCTGGCGCACGTGACCAAGATGGCGGGCTTCACACCGGGACTCACCACCACGGACGGCGTATACATCGACGGACAACGTACGGTGGAAGGCGACATGACCGGCCCCATCGCCACGCGCATGGTGCTGGCCGATACGCAAATAGACATGGCGATCCTCGAAATCGCCCGCGGTGGTTTACTGCGTGCCGGCATGGGTGTGCCGTTCGTGAATGTGGGCGCGGTGCTCAACGTGCAGGCCGATCATCTCGGCATGAAGGGCATCGACACGCTGGAGCAACTGGCTGAAGTCAAACGCATCATCGTTGAAGTGGCGAAGGATTGCGCGGTGCTCAATGCCGATGATCCGCACGTGATCAAGATGTCGGCGGACACGGAAGCAAAAAGCATTTGTTACGTGACGCTCAACCCGCAGCACGCGGTGGTGCGCGAACACATCCGCGCCGGCGGACGCGCCTGTGCGCTCGAGGCCGGCGTGAACGGCCAGATGATCACCCTCTACGACAAGGGCGGCCACATCCCCCTGATGTGGACGCACCTGATCCCCGCCACGCTCGAAGGCCGCGCCATGCACAACGTGCAGAACGCCATGTTCGCGGCGGCGCTGGCGTTTTCACTGGGGATCAAGCTCGACGCCATCCGCCAGGGACTGCGCACCTTTGATACCACGTTCTACCAGGCGCCGGGCCGCATGAATGTATTCGATGAACATCCGTTCAAGGTGATCTTCGACTATGGCCACAATGCCCACGCGGTCGGCGTGATGGCGGACCTGGCCGGGCGGCTTGATGTTGTTGGCCGGCGGATCATCGTGGTCGCGGGGCCGGGCGACCGGCGCGACGAAGATATCGTCGCCATTGCAGAAACCGTGGCGGGACGCTTCGATCATTACATCTGCCGCCGCGATGATTCGCTGCGTGGCCGTGACGGTGATGAAGTGCCCGGCATGATCGCGAAAGTATTGCGTGCCAAAGGCGTGCCGGAAAGCGCGATCAGCATCATCCCCGATGAGCAGGAAGCCATCGATGCCGCATTGAAAATGGGCAAGCACGGGGACCTTCTGCTGATCTTCGCCGATGCATTGGCGCGCTCGTGGAAACAGGTCACCAAATTCCGCCCGGCGGGTGCGCCACCTGCGGCCGTCACTGAAACGAACGCGGCGCCCAAGCCCGCAAAAATAAAAGCCAGCGAAGAAACCGACGAGGCGAATCTTTCGGGTGATGCCGCGCTCGAAGCCGCCGGTTTTGTACGCGATGAACGCGGACTGCGCTTCGTCAAGGAAAGCGAAGATTGACCCAGGACACGCCGATTGCAGCCGATGCATTGCCCGAACCCAATTCCTGCTTCGCCGATTCACGCCGCCTGACGGGGCACAATCGTTTTTTTGCGGGCACGGGTGTTGTGCTGGAAGCGCTCGGACCGACGGCGCAGGCAAGGGACGCACACGAACGCTGGCGCGCTGCGATTACGTCGATGCGGCACGCAATGGGCTGGCCGCAGACAGAGGCGATCGTGCGCGCGCATTCCGGCGGCACGTTGCTGGTATTCGCCGCACCGGTCGATCTGCTTTTCACGGCGACGGAAATCAACGAGTGGGCGTGGGAACAGGCAAGCGGACTGTTTGACGGCGACGCCGGCGCGAAAGTTAACCCGCCGTTCGACCAACTGCATCTGCCGGGAAATGATTTCGCAGCGATGGCCGCGTTGTTCACGGCACGCGCGCAGGCCGAAATAAATCCATCGTTGAGCGCGCTGCGTGCGGAAGCCGAACGCCGGCACTTGCCCATATTGGTGGACGACGCGGAAGTCTCTGTGGGCGCGGGGGCAGGCAGCAAGTCATGGCCGCTCTCGGCATTGCCTTCCATCGATGAAATCCCTTGGGCGTCGCTTCACGATATTCCTGTCGCGCTGGTGACGGGCTCCAACGGGAAGACAACCACCGTGCGCCTGCTGGCCGCGCTCATCGATGCGGCAGACGCAAAGTATCGCGGCAAGGTCGGCTACTCCAGCACCGAAGGCATTGTCATCGGCGCTGAACGCGCGGGCGAAGGCGATTTCTCCGGCCCGGCGGGTGCACGCGGCGTGCTGCGTGACACGCGCGTCGCAGCCGCCGTGCTCGAGACGGCGCGCGGCGGCATCCTGCGGCGCGGGCTTGCGGTGGATCGCGCCGATGTTGGAATCATCACCAACATCAGCGCCGATCATTTTGGCGAATACGGCATCGACAGCCTGGATGACCTGGCCGGTGTAAAGATGACCGTTTCGCACGCACTGGGCAACGAAGGAACGCTGGTGCTCAATGCCGACGATCCAGTGCTGATGACGCAAGCGGGTGGACTCGCTTGCAGGCTGGCCTTGTTTGCGCAGGACAATAACCATCCGGCACTGGCGGCGTTGCGCGAACACGGCGGCTTAACCTGCGGCGTCGTCGATAACGAGTTGTCGCTTTTTCACGGCGGCACCACCACACTGCTGGGAGACATCCGCAGTATGCCGCTCACCATGAATGGTGCTGCCACGTACAACATCGGAAATATTTGCGCTGCGGTACTTGCCGCTGCCGCACTGAACGTGTCACCTGCGGTGATCGCCGCCGAACTCAAGCGTTTCGGCAGCAGCCGCCATGACAACCCGGGCCGGCTCAACCGCTGGCAGCTCGCTGATATCAGCGTCATCGTCGATTACGCGCACAATCCGGACGGACTGCGGTTGTTGCTGGCAGGTGCGCAATCAATACAGACTGCGAGCACCACACGCGGCCGCGTCGGACTGCTGCTGGGCCAGGCGGGTAATCGCGACGATGTGGCAATCATGGGCCTTGCGCGATCGGCCGCACAGGCACAGCCGCCGTTGGATCTCGTTGTACTGAAGGAAATTCCCGCAATGCTGCGAGGTCGCGCGCTGGGTGAGGTGCCGAAAATATTGAAAGACGCTTTGCTAGCGGCAGGCTACCCGGCGGAAAAGATCGAGAGCGAGCCGGATGAAGTGCAGGCTGCGTGCCGTTTGCTGCAATGGGCCCGGGCAGGCGATGTGCTGGTGCTGCCGGTGCATCAATCCGCGTCGCGCGAGTGTATCGCCGATTTGCTGGACACCCTCCAGCGAAATCAATGGCGCAGCGGAACGCCTTTCAACTTGCCGGATTGACCATCCCGCAGCTCACAGGTCACGCCATCAGGCGCGCTCTTCCCACCGCATCACAAAATCCTTCTCCAGCGTGATCCACAGCGCGTAGCGATCGCCGCCGGTGGGGTGATATTTCCAGGTCTCCTGGCGGCGGCCCTTCAGCACTTTCGCGGCGATATCGGCCGGGTTGCCCAGCGCGTCCTTGAGCTGCCCTGCAGTCTGTCCGCGCCAGTGCAGTCCCAGCACAATGCGTTCGACCAGCTCGTTGTCGCCTGCATACTTTGTCATCAGTTCACCACGGCGGGCCGCACGCTGGCGCCGCAACTCGGTGCGATTACGCTCCGAATCCTTGTGTCGAACGGCCTGGTGGCTCTCGTCTTCTGCCGCGCGCGCGCGCGCGAATTCGCCGCGGTACCACAGCGCCGAGCCGGTGATGGCGCCGGCAACGGCGAGAAACCACAGGATCCACCCCAGTACCGGCATCGCCTGGATGGCAAGGAAAATCAGCAGCCCGGCCAGCAGTCCACCGCCGATCACCAGCATGAAAAATCGCGAAGGCACTTTGAAAAGATACTCAGTCATGATGTGTTTCCCTCACCCCGCGTGGACACATGAACACGTGAACACGCAAACGGTAAGCGGCGATTCAATTCCAGTCCAAACCGACCTGCTCTCGTTCACGTGTGTTCCCCGCAGCTAGCGCCCTTCTCCCTGGTAAATACTGGATTGCTCCATGCAGTCTTTCCACGCTTCCCGGATTTCTTCCATGGTCGGTTCACGGTTGCGCGGCAGCAGTGCATCGAGGCAAGAGGCCGCCGGTATTTGCAATTGCGCCGGAGCCGGTTCATTCGCAGCCCGCATTGCGCCGGTGTCGGAAAGGCGGTCACTGCGCCGTTCGTTAGCCATGGCCATCGCGATCGCTTCGCGCTTGCCCACGCGGGTGCGCATTTGCAGTACCCGCGCCTGTTCAAGAATCTTGGTAAGTGGAGCCATATCCCGTTCTGTGTTGGTGGCCTGCAATGGCAGGATCGCAACGGGATGATGCCGCGAACGCGGCCTTGCCGCCCCACCTGTATGGGTGGGATTTGAGCGTTTGGCGAAAATGGCGGTGGGCGAACGCCCGACACGAATTCGGTTAATATCAAACATTGAAAGTCCAGCAAAGACGGGCTTTCCCAGCCATTTTTAGCTGGAGAACGGCGCCGAATCTGGAGTTTTTGGTGGCGAAATCATTTTATAGACTAAATCGGGAACAGAAATGCCGGCAAGCCACGACCAAATCGAGAAACGCAAGAACGCGGCACTCGCCGCAATCAAAGCCGCCTTCGGGACCGAAGACGATGAATACGGGGCGACGCTGTTTGTGTCGCATCACCTCGAGGAAATCGACGAATCGTACTGGCAGAAACACCTTTCGACGGCCCGACCCGAACCGGCGCGTGTCTTCGATCTTCTCGAACTTCGTTCGCCTGGGATTGAAGACGACGACGATGACGATTTCGACACGTTCGATTTCACCTTGCCCGGGAATGTCACGGACTATGTGTTGAGCGTTCGCTTCGACGAGGCGGGCAAGGTCGAAGAGATATCGATGGAAAGCTAGGCGTCTGCAACACGCCGGGTTGGGTAAATACGCGGGCAGTTCTCAATATGCGGCATACCGCCCCAACATGCCGTTCTCCGCAAAGCTCAAGGCGCCGGACGCCGACACGATGAAGTGATCAAGCACGCGGACCTCAATGAGTGCCCGCGCTTTCGAGAGCGTTGCGGTCAGCATTTCATCGGACAGCGACGGCCGGCACACGCCGCCAGGATGGTTGTGACAAAAGATCATCGCGGCCGCATTGTGCGCCAGCGCTGCTTTCACCACTTCGCGCGGATGTACTGCCGTGTGCGTCAATGTGCCGCGAAATAATTCTTCACAGGCAATCACGCGATTCTGCGAATCAAGATGAACGCAGACGAAGACTTCATGTTGCTTGCCCGCCAGCAACAGGCGCAAATAGTCCCGTACGGCATGTGGTGACGACAGTACATCCGATCGGCGGATTCGCGCGCCTAGAATGGTGAGCGCGCGTTTGATGATTTGATCGTGGGTCATCGACAGCCGTCCTTGGAATGTCCTGACGCAAAATTTCAGGAAATCACAAGCCTGAGTCAGCTGTTCCTGGGAATCTACAGTCGTTGGGTAACAGTAAAGTCAGCACGGGCGCACTTCTGCAGCCATTTTTGCCCGGGGAAGCGCGCCGCGGCTCGAGTTTCAGACTGAATTTTGTTCGTTTGGCGCAACGGTCGCGTTATGAATCTCAGATGAACTGCAGCGTGGACGGCGCCAGTTCACAGCCACCGATACGCCAGTCATTGGGGCTGCCGGCCTGGCGGGCCACGGTGTAAAGCGCCACCAGCGTCTCGCCATCGCGCGTAACAATGTGCAGCGGCTGCACGACCTGGCCATCCACGACCGTCGCTTCGAGGAATTCCTTCGAGGTATTCATGAACAACACCGAATAACTCGAGCGCACCATTTCCATGAATGTGCGGGACGAACCGAACATCCGGCGGATTTCCGGTGTCGAATAGGAGAACGCCAGCGCCTCGTCATTGCGCTCGAAGGCCTTGATCTGCAAGGTGATGACGCGCTGGATTTTCTGGCGGTCGGCGGCGCTCAGTTTTTCCGGCTTGGCCGCCGGCGCGGCGGGTTCGGCCACCCGTTGCGCCTGTACTGCGGGAACACACACCAGCATCATCGCGGCACAGGCCAGCAGCCCGGAAACTCGAAAACGGATATTCTTCATCGGCAATTCCTTTCAGTTGCGGCCTGCCGTGGCTCTGGCAGCTCAAAATAACTTTACTCCCAACAATCCCTTTTTGCTGGAGCTTCCTGTGGGAACTTTTCTGCCCTGACGCGGCAATACCGGGAGCCCCGGAGATTACCGGGCCGGAACCACAGAAAAATCATGCCCTTGACCGACCCTGCCCAAGACCTTGAGCTTCTCACCCGGATGCGCCGTGGCGACTCGGCCGCATTCGAGGCGCTGTATCGCCGCCACCAGGCGCCGCTTTACCGCTTTGCGCTGCTGCGCTGCGGTGCGCCCGATATCGCCGAGGACGTGGTGCAGGAAATATTCATGGGATTGCTGGCCGATACGCTGAAATTCGACCCATTGCGCGGTGTGCTGCAGGGATTCCTGTTCGGCGTGGCGCGCAATCTCGTATTGAAGCGTGAGGAAAAACAATACCGCTTCGTCTCCACCACGCGCCACGACGATGACGATAACGATAACGACAGACATGACAACGTCCTCATCGACACCGCACCGCAGCCGGCGCAAAAACTGCTGGACCAGGAGCAGGCAGAGACCGTGCGGCGCGCCTTGCAGCAACTGGCGCCGCATTATCGCGACGTGGTCATCCTTTACGAAATGCACGATCTCTCCTACGTGGAGATCGCGCAGATCTGCAATATCGACATCGGCACGGTGCGCTCGCGGCTTTCGCGCGCGCGCGCCAAGCTGGTGGAGATGCTTGAAGCCGACTATGCCGGTTCGTCTACCCGCAGCACCCCGCAACCCCGTACGCAACAACAGGAGGCCCGATCATGAACCGGCCCGACGACATTCACACTCCAGCCACCACACCTGCCACCACATCCACCACCACCGAACAGGAACAATGGCTCGATGCGCGCCTGGATAATTTGCGCGCCGCCACCGAGCCCCTGTCTGCCTCGCCCGCGCTGGAAGCAAAGCTGATGAAGGCGTTCAAGGCGCGGCACGTACAGCGGCGCCGCAGCGAACGTTTCGCGCAGTGGTTCGCTCCCGGTTTTGCGCTGGCCGCCAGTGTCGGCATGTCGGCATGGATGGTGCTGGCGCCGGTCGCCGCACCGGCACTGGATGCGGGTGCCGCTTATTCCACGGGCAGCGATGCGCCCTTCATTGCATTGCAGTCACTGGAGCAGATTGCACTGGAACCGCAACCCCGCCTGATCGAGACTGCCGTGCCGCGCACCTGGCTGGCGTCCTATGGCGTACCGGTCAATCCGGAAACGGCCGGTGATTCGCTGCGCGCCGAGATGCTGGTCAGCGCCAGCGGACAACCGCTGGCGATGCGATTCCTCCCCTGATTCTTCTTTCCTGTTTATCAACATTCATCCAATCCAATACATCACACTCCTGTCGCACGAAAGGCAACTCTCATGAAAACCACATTCAAACTTAATCCGCGCCATGCAGCCATCGCTGCCTCGCTGCTCTCAGTATCGTGCCTGCACGCTCACGCGGCAGCCACCGTTTCCGCACCGGAAATTCGCAGTGAGATCCGCACCGTCATCGTCGACGGCGACGCGGCACTGGAACAACTGCAAGGCAACGGCGAAGCGCTGATCTCGCGCAGCAGCGGTGAGGGCAAGCGCGAAGTAAGGATCATCAGCAAAAATGGGGCATCGCAAGTCGCCCAGTTCGATTTTGCGGACATGCCGGACGTCAACGTCATCATGTCCAATGCCGTGTCGGAGGCCTTCGCCGGCGGCGCCGCCTTGCCGATGGGCAAAAGCATCAAAAACGCGCCGTACAGCGCGGAAGTGATTTCGGAGAAAATCCA
>JBDTWS010000110.1:0-13960 GCA_040006575.1 Betaproteobacteria bacterium | reverse complement strand
GCCATGGTGCTGCGGGCCAACAAGGAAAGCTCCGACCTGGGCGGCCATATAGCCAGCTATCAATCTGCCGCGAACCTCTATGACATCGGCTTTGATCACTTCTGGAACGCGCCGTCCGCCACCCACGGCGGCGACCTGATTTTCATCCAGGGCCACTCATCGCCGGGTGTTTATGCGCGCGCCTTCCTCGAAGGCCGCATCAGCGAAGAACAACTCGAGAATTTCCGCCAGGACGTCGATGGCAAAGGCATCACAAGTTATCCGCATCCCTGGCTGATGCCGGATTTCTGGCAGTTCCCCACTGTATCGATGGGACTCGGTCCGCTACAGGCGATTTACCAGGCGCGCTTCATGAAGTACCTGCATAACCGCGGCATCCTGAATACTGAAGGCCGCAAGGTCTGGGCCTTCATGGGCGACGGTGAAATGGACGAGCCCGAATCGCTGGGCGCCATCGCGCTCGCCACACGCGAAGGTCTCGACAACCTGATCTTCGTCGTCAATTGCAACCTGCAACGACTCGACGGACCGGTGCGTGGCAACGGCAAGATCATCCAGGAACTCGAAGCTGATTTCCGTGGCTCGGGCTGGAACGTGTTGAAGGTCATCTGGGGCCGCTACTGGGATCCACTGCTGGCGCGCGACAACGACGGCCTGCTGCGCCGCCGCATGATGGAAGCGCTCGACGGCGAATACCAGAACTACAAGGCACGCGATGGCGCCTATGTGCGCAAGAATTTCTTCGGCAAGTATCCGGAACTGGAAAAGATGGTGTCATCGATGTCGGACGACGACATCTGGCGACTCAATCGCGGCGGGCACGATCCGTACAAGATTTACGCCGCCTATTCTTCTGCTATCAATCACAAGGGCCAGCCCACCGTCATCCTCGCCAAGACCGTCAAGGGCTTCGGCATGGGCAAGTCCGGTGAAGGCCAGATGGCCACGCACCAGCAGAAGAAAATGGATATCGGTTCGCTGAAGCAATTCCGCGATCGTTTCAATATCCCGATTGCCGACGATGTCATCGGCGACATCCCGTTTTACAAGCCCGCGGACGACAGCGCAGAAATCAAATACCTCAAGGCCGCACGCGAAAAACTGGGCGGCTCGCTGCCGATTCGCCACCACAATATTCCCGCACTGAAGATTCCGGAACTGTCGGTCTTCGAGCCACTGCTGAAAAGCACCGAAGAGCGCGAAATCTCCACCACCATGGCATTCGTGCGCGCCTTCACTGCCCTCACCCGGGACAAGGAACTGGGCCCGCGCCTCGTGCCCATCGTCGCCGATGAATCGCGCACGTTCGGCATGGAAGGCCTGTTCCGGCAGCTGGGCATTTACTCGTCACTCGGCCAACTGTATGAACCGGTCGACTCGGGCGAATTGATGTTCTACAAGGAGGACAAGGCCGGCCAGATCCTGCAGGAAGGCATCAACGAAGCAGGCGCGTTCTGCTCGTGGATGGCGGCGGGCACCAGCTACGCCAATCACGGCCAGCACATGATCCCCTTCTATATTTTCTACTCGATGTTCGGCTTCCAGCGCATCGGTGATCTCGCCTGGGCCGCCGGCGACATGCAGGCGCGCGGCTTCCTGCTGGGCGGCACTTCCGGACGCACCACGCTCAATGGCGAAGGCCTGCAGCACGAAGACGGCCACTCGCACCTGATGTCCGCGACGATACCTAACTGCATTTCCTACGATCCGACCTTCAGCTACGAACTCGCCGTCATCATTCACGACGGCCTGAAGCGCATGTACGAGAAGATGGAACACATCTACTACTACATCACGGTGATGAACGAGAACTACACGCATCCGGCCATGCCGAAGGGTGCGGAAGCAAATATCCTGAAGGGCATGTACCTGTTTCGCGAAGCGGCCGACGCCAAGAAACCACGCGTGCAGCTGATGGGCTCGGGCACGATTTTCCGCGAGGTGATTGCCGCCGCCGAATTGCTGGAACTCGACTGGGGTGTCGCCTCCGATATCTGGAGCTGCACCTCGTTCAACGAACTGCGCCGCGACGGCATGGCGGCCGAGCGCATCAACCTGCTGCATCCGGAAGACCCGCCGCAGTTGTCGCACGTCGCGCAATTGCTGAAGGGCCGCAAGGGCCCTGCCATCGCCTCCACCGATTACATGCGCAGTTTTGCCGACCAGATTCGCCCGTACATCACTGACCGCAAATTCGCGGTGCTGGGAACGGATGGATTCGGCCGTTCGGACACACGCAAGCAGTTGCGCAAGTTCTTCGAGGTGAATCGCTATTACGTCGTGGTGGCGGCATTGAAAGCGCTGGCCGACGAAGGCCAGGTCCAGGCGAAAGTGGTCAGTGACGCCATCAAGAAATACGGCATCGACGTGACCAAGCCCGCGCCGTGGACCGTGTGACCATACCCGCCCACATCGAAAAATAAGAAACAAGAGGAGTAGTTGCGTGGCAAATCTCGTTGAAGTCAAAGTGCCTGACATCGGTGATTTCACCGACATCCCCGTGATTGAAATTCTGGTGAAGCCGGGCGACACCGTGAAGAAGGAAGATTCGCTGGTGGCGCTGGAGAGCGACAAGGCGACGATGGAAGTGCCGTCGTCGCACGCCGGCGTCATCAAGGAACTGAAGGTCAAGCTGGGCGATAAGGTTTCGATGGGCAGCGTCGTCGTTGTGCTCGAGGAGGCTGTCACTACCGCCGCAGCGGCGCCTGCTACAGCCGCGCCCGCAGCAGCACCGGCCCAGGCCCCAGCACCGGCGCAGCCCGCAGAGGAGCCTGCCCCGAAAGCCGCGCCAGTGCTGGCTCCCAGCCCGGTGCCCGCACAAACTCCCGCTTCAGGCGGACCGATTCCCAGTCTCGTGCACGCCAGCCCCTCTGTGCGCGCATTCGCACGTGAACTCGGTGTCGATCTCACCAAAGTCAAAGGCACAGCACCCAAAGGCCGCATCACCAAGGAAGACGTGCAAGGTTTCGTCAAGACGGAACTGGCCAAACCGAAAGGATCGGCAACCGGTGGCGCGTTTGCCTTCCCGGAAATGCCGCACGTCGATTTCACCAAGTTTGGCGAGATCGAAAAGCGCGCGCTGTCGCGCATCAAGAAACTTTCCGGCAACAACCTCGCACGTAACTGGGTGATGATCCCGCACGTCACACAACAGGACGAGGCTGATATCACCGAAGTCGAGGCCTTCCGTGTGAAGACCAACGAAGAAATCGCAAAGTCGGGCGTGAAGCTCACGATGCTGGCCTTCCTCATCAAGGCCGTTGTCGCCGCCCTGAAGAAATTCCCCGAGTTCAATTCTTCGCTCGAGCCGGGCGGCGAAAATCTCATCCTGAAAAAGTATTACAACATCGGTTTCGCAGCCGATACGCCGAATGGCCTGGTGGTGCCGGTCATCAAGAACGCCGATCGCAAGTCGGTGATCGAAATCGCCAAGGAAATGGGCGAACTTTCAATCAAGGCACGTGAAGGCAAACTTTCCCCCGCTGAAATGTCAGGGGGCTGTTTCTCGATTTCCTCCCTCGGCGGCATCGGCGGAACGTACTTCACGCCGATCATCAATGCGCCAGAAGTCGCGATCCTCGGCGTCTCCAAATCGGCCATGAAGCCGGTATGGAACGGCAAGGAATTCGTGTCGCGATTGATCCTGCCGATGTCGCTTTCCTATGATCACCGTGTGGTCGACGGTGCAGCCGGTGCACGCTTCTCCACATATCTTGCGGGGTTGATGTCCGACATTCGCAAGCTCGTGCTGTAAGGGGCCCGACATGGCGAACCTGGTCGAAGTAAAAGTCCCGGACATCGGTGATTTCACCGACATTCCCGTCATTGAAATCCTGGTCAAGGTCGGTGACACAGTCAAGAAAGAAGACTCGCTGGTTTCGCTCGAGAGCGACAAGGCGACGATGGAAGTGCCTTCAACGCACGCCGGTGTCGTGAAAGAAATCAAGGTCAAGATTGGCGACAAGGTTTCGATGGGAGCGTCCGTTCTGGTGATGGAAGCGTCGGACGCAGTCGCCCCCGCGACACCCAGCGCTGCGCCCACTCCTGCGCCCGCTGCCGCACCTGCACCCAAGGCGGCTGCAGCCCCCGCGCCCGCGCCCGTCGCCGGCACCTACAAAGGCAGCGTGGATTTCACCTGCGACTTGGTCGTCCTCGGCGCGGGTCCCGGCGGCTATTCCGCCGCGTTCCGCTCCGCCGATCTCGGCATGAAAACCGTCATCGTTGAACGCTACGCCACGCTTGGCGGCGTCTGCCTGAACGTGGGCTGCATTCCCTCCAAGGCACTGCTGCATGTCGCCGCCGTGGCCGATGAAACCAGCGCGCTGGCTGCGCACGGCATCAGCTTCGGCAAACCCGAAATAGATCTCGACAAACTGCGTGGCTGGAAAGAAAAAGTCGTCGGCAAGCTGACCTCGGGCCTGACCGGCATGGCGAAACTACGCAAGGTCGATGTCGTACGCGGCGTCGGCAGTTTCCTCGATGCCAATCATTTGCAGGTGGAAATCACCACCGGCACGGGGCAGGAAAAATCCGGCGAAAAGAAAGTGATCCGCTTCGAGAAATGCATCATCACTGCGGGTTCTCAGGTGGTAAACCTGCCGTTCATCCCGAAAGATCCGCGCATTGTCGATTCCACCGGCGCGCTCGAACTGAAGGAAATACCGAAGAAGATGCTGGTGATCGGTGGCGGCATCATCGGCCTGGAAATGGGCACGGTGTATTCAACGCTCGGCGCGCGCCTCGATGTCGTTGAAATGCTCGATGGCCTCATGCAAGGTGCGGACCGCGACCTCGTAAAGGTCTGGCAGAAGATGAACGAGAAGCGCTTCGACAACATCATGCTGAAAACAAAAACGGTCGGCGTGGAAGCGAAGATGGACGGCATCTACGTCACCTTCGAAGGTGAGAATGCCCCCAAGGAACCGCAGCGTTACGACATGGCGCTGGTCAGTGTGGGGCGTGCACCCAATGGCAAGAATATCGGCGCAGACAAGGCCGGCATCGCGGTGACCGATCGCGGCTTCATCCATGTCGATTCGCAGATGCGCACCAACGTCGCCAACATCTTTGCCATCGGCGATATCGTCGGGCAACCAATGCTCGCGCACAAGGCGGTGCATGAAGGGCATGTCGCCGCCGAAGCCGCAGCAGGACAGAAGTCGCATTTCGATGCGCGCGTGATTCCGAGCGTGGCCTACACCGATCCCGAAGTGGCGTGGGTGGGCGAAACCGAAGACACCTGCAAGGCCAAGGGCATCAAGTACGGCAAGGCGGTATTCCCGTGGGCCGCATCAGGTCGCGCCATCGCCAACGGTCGTGACGAAGGCTTCACCAAGCTCATCGTCGATTCGGAATCCCACCGCGTCATCGGCGGCGCGATTGTCGGCACGCATGCCGGCGACCTCATCAGCGAACTGGCGCTGGCGATCGAGATGGGTTGCGATCCCACCGATATCGGCAAGACCATTCACCCTCATCCGACACTGGGTGAATCGGTTGGGATGGTGGCGGAATTGTTTGAAGGCGTGTGCACGGACTTGCCGGCGCCCAGGAAGTAAATTTCACTCAGTCGAAAAGACAAACTCCAGCACTGGCGCGGTTCGTAGCGGAATTTCAGCCCACGAACCGCGCCAGTTCTGGAGTTTTAGGTTGAAAATTCGTCGTTCCCGCCCTTCGACGGGCTCAGGATGAACCGGGCATTTGCCCGGGCGGGAACCCAGCGTCGTTCGTCGCAACTCGCGTTGTGCCAACTATGTGAAGCGGGGCACTACGCTTTCTTCACACCAAAACAATGCTCCATCGCCGGAAATTTTCCCGCCCTCACCTCTTCCGCATAACCCGCCACCGCCTCCGAAACCACTTTGCCCATCTCGGCATAGCGCTTCACAAACTTGGGCGTGAAGTCGGTAAACAACCCCAGGATATCTTCCGTCACCAGCACCTGACCATCGCACGCGGGCGAGGCGCCGATACCGATCACCGGCACCTTCACCGCCTCCGCCACCGCACGCGCCACCGGCTCGACCGTGCCCTCGATCAAAACTGAAAACGCACCCGCGTTCTCAAATTGCCGCGCAATCGTTGTCCACTTTTTCTCCGCGTCTTCCTCGCGGCCCTGCGCCTTGAAGCCACCCATCTCGTTCACGCGCTGCGGCATCAGGCCGATGTGCGGCATGATCGGCAGGCCACGCGCCACCAGATATTCGACCGTTTCCACCAACTCGGCCCCGCCTTCCAGCTTCAGGCCCTGCGCGCCCGATTGCGCCATCGCCCGCGCACAGTTGCGATACGCCTGCTCCTTCGATTCCTGGTAGCTGCCAAAGGGCATGTCCAGCAGCACTGCGGCATGCTGCGAGCCGCGCATCACCGCCTGCGTATGCAAGATCATTGTGTCAAGCGAGAGGTTGAGCGTGTTGTCCATGCCGTACACCACCATGCCCAGCGAATCACCCACCAGCAGCACATCGCAATGGGGATCCAGCAACTGGGCCATTGGCTTGGTATAGGCCGTCAGCATGACGATTTTTCCGGGTCCCTTCATGCTGCGAAGGTCGGGAATGGACACGCGTTTTTGCGCGGAATGTACGCTCATGAAAATGCTTTCACAAAGTGGCGGCAACCGATGGTGCTGGTATTGGACGCCGAGGCAATATCGAATGGCGGTATTATCGCGTCTTGTTCATGAAAATCGCTTACCGACATGTCACTTATTATTCGCTGGTTCATCAACGCCCTCGCCCTCATGCTGGTGGCCTATCTTTACTCAGGCGTGCAAGTCACGGGCATCATTGAGGCGCTCATTGCGGCGCTGGTACTGGGGCTGGTGAATGCGCTGGTGCGTCCGATCCTGGTGCTCCTTACCCTGCCGGTCACCATTCTCACGCTGGGGCTGTTTATCTTCTTCATCAACGCGTTCCTGTTCTGGTTCGTCGCTGAGATCGTGAAAGGCTTTACCGTCAGCGGCTTCATGGGTGCCTTGATCGGCTCGCTGATGTTCAGCGTGATCACCATTGTGACCAGCTGGCTTATTTCCGGCAAAAAGCGCGACTGAACGTCGGCCGCGTCATCCGGCCGGGCGACCCCGCCGGCGCAGTAAATCTCACAATTCCTTTCGCTTAACCACTTGAAAAATGTGGGAATGCCCATAACTGCGGCATGACCTTGTTTTTTCTGGAGTTTTTTAATGGCCGATCCTACACAAAACGCTGCGGTAGACAGCAACCCAAGCGCGTCCGATATTCCCGGTGAAGGGTATATCGGCGACCCCGTCGATTCCGGCTTTGAAAGCCCGGAACAGCACATTGAAGCGCTGGAAAAATCCCTCGCCGAGGCAGAGGCCAAGTCCGCCGAAAGTTACGACCAATTTGTTCGCACCAAGGCTGAGATGGAAAATATCCGCCGCCGCACGGCTGAGGATGTGCTGAAAGCGCAGAAATTCGGCGTGGAAAAAATGGCCGAGGCACTGCTCGCCGTGAAAGACAGCATGGATGCCGCGCTCGCCGTTGAAAACGCCTCAGTCGAGTCGTACAAGACCGGTGTGGAACTGACCTCGCGCCAGCTCACCAATGCGTTTGAAAAATTTTCCATCAAGGAAGAAAACCCGGTCGGCGCCAAGTTTGATCCGACCCGCCACCAGGCCATCGCTGCAATCGAGTCCGACCAGCCCGCCAATACGGTGATCAGCGTGATGCAGAAAGGCTACCTGCTGCACGATCGCGTGTTGCGCCCGGCACTGGTCTCGGTGGCCAAGGAAAAAACAAATTCCTAGCGATTAAACAACCGTCAAATTCTTGAAATACGCGGCACCAGCCCTACTTACAAAACAACTTTAACAATTCAGGTACGAGGTAAAAATCATGGGAAAAATCATCGGTATTGACTTGGGCACCACCAACAGCTGCGTTGCCATCATGGAAGGCGGCGTGCCCAAGGTAATTGAAAACGCGGAAGGCGCGCGCACCACCCCTTCCATCGTCGCGTTCCAGGATGACGGCGAAGTACTGGTCGGCGCGTCCGCCAAGCGCCAGGCCGTCACCAACCCGAAGCACACGCTGTATGCCGTGAAGCGCCTGATCGGCCGCCGCTTCGAGGAAAAGGAAGTCCAGAAAGACATCAACCTGATGCCGTACAAGATCGTCAAGGCCGATAACAACGACGCCTGGGTCGAAGTCAACGGCAAGAAAATGGCGCCACCGCAAGTGTCGTCCGAAGTGCTGCGCAAGATGAAGAAGACCGCGGAAGATTACCTGGGTGAAGAAGTCACCGAGGCCGTCATCACCGTGCCCGCATACTTCAACGACAGCCAGCGCCAGGCCACCAAGGACGCAGGCCGCATCGCCGGTCTCGACGTCAAGCGCATCATCAACGAACCCACAGCAGCCGCGCTGGCGTTCGGCATGGACAAGCAGGAAGGTGATCGCAAGATTGCCGTTTATGACCTGGGTGGCGGCACGTTCGACATCTCGATCATTGAAATCGCTTCGGTTGAAGGCGAGCACCAGTTCGAAGTGCTTTCCACCAACGGCGACACGTTCCTCGGCGGCGAAGACTTTGACCAGCGCCTCATGGATTACCTGTGCGACGAATTCAAGAAGGACCAGGGCATCGACCTGAAGAAGGACGTGCTGGCCCTGCAACGCCTGAAGGAAGCAGCCGAAAAAGCCAAGATCGAACTCTCTTCTGCCCAGCAGACTGAAGTCAACCTGCCCTATATCACGGCGGATGCAAACGGCCCCAAGCATTTGGCTGTGAAGCTGACGCGCGCCAAATTTGAAGCATTGGTCGATGAACTGATCGAACGCACCATCAAGCCATGCGAAATGGCGATCAAGGATTCGGGCGTGAAGATTTCCGACATCTCCGACGTGATCCTGGTCGGAGGCCAGACGCGCATGCCGAAGGTGCAGGAAAAAGTGAAGGAGATTTTCGGTCGCGAACCACGCAAGGACGTGAACCCCGATGAAGCGGTTGCCGTCGGCGCCGCCATCCAGGGTGGCGTGCTGAAGGGCGACGTGAAAGACGTGCTGCTGCTCGATGTAACCCCACTGTCGCTGGGTATCGAAACGCTGGGTGGCGTCTCAACCAAGCTGATCAAGAAAAACACCACGATCCCGACCAAGGCATCGCAGGTTTTCTCGACCGCTGACGACAACCAGTCCGCCGTGACCATCCACGTGCTGCAGGGCGAACGCGAAATGGCGGCCGGCAATAAATCGCTGGGCCAGTTCAACCTCGAAGGCATTCCGCCTTCAGCGCGCGGCATGCCGCAGATTGAAGTCGCGTTTGACATCGACGCCAACGGCATCATGCACGTGCACGCCAAGGACAAGGCAACCGGCAAGGAAAACAAGATCACCATCAAAGCCAATTCGGGCCTGACGGAAGAAGAAATCCAGCGCATGGTAAAGGACGCCGAAGCCAACGCCGACGAGGACAAGAAAGCCCTCGAACTGGTGACCGCCCGCAACCAGGGTGACCAGCTGGTTCACGCAACGAAGAAGTCGCTGGCCGACTACGGTGACAAGGTCGATGCCGCTGAAAAATCCGCCATCGAAGCCGCCAGCAAGGAGCTCGAAGAAGCCTTGAAGGGTAACGACAAGGCCGACATCGAAGCCAAGACCGAAGCGCTGGGCAAGGCTTCGCAGAAGCTGGGCGAAAAGGTCTACGCCGACATGCAGGCAAAATCGCAGGTAGAAGCAGCCGCAGCGGGCGCCGGTGCATCCGGAACTGCAGGCCAGGCTGGGGGACAATCCGAACAAGGCCAGCCCAAGGAAAAAGACATGGGCAATGTCGTCGACGCCGAATTCACGGAAGTCAAAGAAAAGAAAGCTTAATCGCGGCGCTGCATTTGTTTCCGTGATTAACCGGCCGGGCCAAGCGACTGCATTACGCGCTTGGCCCGGCCTTTACCGTTTCAAAAAGCTGGACTACACATGGCACAAAAAAGAGATTTCTACGAAATCCTCGGCGTCAATCGCGATGCGAGCGAAGAGGACATCAAGAAGGCCTATCGCAAACTTGCGATGAAGCATCACCCGGACCGGAATCCGGACAGCAAGGATGCCGAGGAAAAATTCAAGGAGGCCAAGGAGGCCTACGAAATTCTTTCCGAAGCCGACAAGCGCCGCGCCTATGACGCGTACGGCCATGCAGGCGTCAATCCGCAGATGAGCGGCGGTGGCGGCGGTGAAGGCTTCGGGGGATTCTCCGAGGCCTTCGGCGATATCTTCGGTGAGATTTTCGGTGGACGCGGCGGCCGTGGCGGCCAGCAGGTCTATCGCGGCGCGGACCTGCGCTACAACATGGACATCACGCTTGAGCAAGCGGCGCGCGGCACGGAAACCAAGATCCGCATTCCGAGCCTCGACGAATGCACCACCTGCAAAGGCAGCGGCGCCAAACCGGGCACGCAGGCCAAGACCTGCCACACCTGCAACGGCCAGGGCCAGGTACGCATGCAGCAGGGCTTTTTCTCCATCCAGCAAACTTGCCCAACATGTCATGGCACCGGCAAAGTCATTCCCGAACCCTGTACCGCATGCAACGGATCGGGCCGTATCAAGAATCACAAAACACTGTCGGTGAAGATTCCGGCCGGCGTCGATGACGGCGACCGTATCCGCCTCTCCGGCGAAGGCGAGGCCGGCCAGAACGGTGGCCCCCCGGGCGACCTGTATGTCGTGGTGCAGTTGAAACCCCATTCCGTCTTCCAGCGGGAAGGCGCAGACCTGCATTGCGAAATGCCGATCTCGTTTACGGTTGCTGCGCTGGGGGGCGAAATCCACATCCCCACGCTGGACGGCGAAGCCAAGATCAAGATTCCGGCGGAAACCCAGAGCGGCCAGGTATTTCGCCTGCGCGGCAAGGGAATACGTCCGGTGCGACAGACTTCCGCCGGCGACCTGATGTGCCATGTGGTCGTCGAAACGCCTGTGCGTCTCACGGATCGGCAGAAAGAGCTGTTGCGTGAGCTTGAGGAAATCAACAAGAAAGACGGCGATCGCCACAATCCGCGCGCCAAGAGCTTCATGGACAAGGTGAAGGATTTCTTCGCGAGCTGAGCCAGGCCTGCGCCTGCAGGCCGTTGCATCGGGCAGGCCCAACACGTGGTCAGGTGGGCTTTATTGCGGCACAATAGCCTTGCATTGCAGGGGCGGAGCCGCGTCGCGCGGGTCATGATGAACGCGACGCCTCCCGATTTGATCCGCATAGTTCCAGCCGCAAACTTGCCCGGAGGTTTTGACGATGATTTCTTTTATCCAGCGTGCTGCACGCCTTTCCCTGTTCGCGTTGTTGGCCATCCCGCCGGCGGCCATGGCGCAAGGTATCACCGCAGACACGATCCTGATCGGCCAATCGGCTGCGCTCTCCGGGCCCGCGCAGGAACTGGGCAAGGAAATGAAAGCCGGCGCGGAGGCCTATTTCAACGAAATCAACAAAGGCGGTGGCATCAATGGCCGCAAGATAAAACTGGTTTCTCTCGATGATGGCTACGAGCCCGACAAGGCCGCCGCCAATACCCGCAAGCTGATCAGCGAAGACAAAGTGCTGGCACTGTTTGGCTACGTCGGCACGCCGACCTCGAACGCCGCGCTGCCCATTTTCACGGAAGCGAAAGTGCCTTTCATCGGCGCATTCACCGGCGCGCAAAGCCTGCGCGATCCCGTAAACCGCTATGTATTCAATGTGCGCGCAAGCTACTTCGACGAGACCGAAGGCATCGTGGCCCACTTGTTCCAGCAGGGCATCAAGCGCATCGCTGTGTTTTACCAGAATGATGCCTACGGAAAAGCTGGACTGGCGGGCGTCGAGCGCGCCCTGAAATCGCGCAAGCTTGAAGTGGCGGCAACCGCTACAGTCGAACGCAATTCCGTCGATGTGACCGCCGCCACCGCAGCGCTGGCCAAATCCAAGACCGACGCTGTCATCATGATCAGCGCATACAAAAGTTGTGCGGCTTTTATCAAAAGCCTGCGCCTCGCCGGCGGACTGCAACAATTCTGGAACGTAAGTTTCGTAGGCTCGAAGGCACTCGCCACCGAACTGGGTGACGAAGGACGCGGCGTCCAGATCTCGCAGGTGGTGCCGTTTCCGTGGGCGGACGTGAATCCCGTGGTTCGTGAATACCAGAAGCGCATCGGCGGGCCAGAGAAATATTCGTTCACCTCGCTGGAAGGCTATATCGCCGCCAAGGTATTGGTTGAAGGGCTGAAACGCGCGGGCAAGAATCCCACGCGCGAGTCGCTGGTCGACGGACTGAACAGTTTCGGCAAACTGGACCTGGGTGGCTTCAACGTCAGTTACTCGCCGACCAATCACAGCGGCTCCAGCTTTATCGACCTGACCATCATTTCGCGGAACGGCACGTTCAAGCGCTAGTACCCCTGGCGGCCGCACCGATGCTCATTCTCCGGCTCCGCCATCCCTGGCCCGCGCTGCCATTCTGGTCGTCGTCGCCGCGACACGCAAAGTAATAGTTTCCTTCCCGCATTTGCCACTAGAATGTCCGCAGTCGGGTGCCTGCACGGCGCCCTTCCCAGGGAGGCTGCCGCAGCGCAGCCCTATCAAAAAATAGACGGGAGTGATCGATGAGTCTAAGGACAGTTGGGTGCGCAGCGAGCAAGCGTTTTTTCATTTCGGCTGCAGTGACAATGTTGGTTGCCGCGTTTACACAATCGGTGGCGGCACAATCGGCTAGTGGCGATATCGTCGTGGGCCAATCCGGCGCACTCACCGGACCGCTGGATGAAATCGCCAAGGAAATGAAAGCCGGCGCGGAAGCGTATTTCAACTTCATCAACCAGTCGGGCGGCGTCAATGGCCGCAAGATCAAATTCATTTCGCTTGACGATGCCGGTGAGCCCAAGACCGCCACCGCCAATACACAGAAACTCATCGACGAAAACGCCATCGCCCTGCTCGGCTTCAGTGGTGAACACACCATCAAGGCGCTGCTGCCGCTGGTCGACAAGGCAAAAATTCCTTTTGTGTCAGCCGCCAGTGGTGACCAGAGCCTGCGCGAGCCGTTTAACCGTTATTACTTCAACACCCGCGCCAGCTATTTCGAGGAAACCGATCGCGCGGTGGACCAGTATGTGCGGCGCGGCGTCACCAAGATTGCCCTGCTCTACCAGAATGACCCCTACGGACGTGCGGGCCTGGCCGGCGTGGACAAATCCATGCGCGAACACAAGCTGGGTATCCACATTTTCGGCAGCCTGGATCGCAACTCGCTGAACGTGGCATCGGGTGCGCAGTCGATCAACAAATCCGGTGCGCAGGCCGTCATCATTGCCACCGGCGCACGCACCGCAGCCGCCTTCATCAAGGAAATGAGGAAACAGGGTTCGACCGCGCAATATTTCGTGCTGAGCACGGCGGGTGCCAAAACTCTGGCCAGCCAGTTGGGCGACGAAGGCCGTGGCGTGGGTGTATCGCAAGTCGTGCCGCTCGCCACCTCCGAAGCCGAGCCGCTGGGCCGCGAATACATCAAGAACATGGGCGGTGTGGCTAACGCAAGCTTTGCATCGCTTGAGGGCTACATCGGCGCACGCGTGCTGGTTGAGGGCCTGAAGAAAGCCGGCAAGGCGCCCACCCGGGAATCGCTGACCGATGCGCTCGAAAAACTCGGCACAGTCGACCTCTCCGGTTTCAAGGTGAAGTTCGGCCCGGGCAATCACAACGGTTCCAGCCTGGTCGAATTGACTGTGCTGGGCGCGCAGGGTCTGTATCGACGCTAAGCGCAAGAAAGCAGGGGCCGCGCGCGTTCGTTTGACGAAAGCGCCCGTGGCCCCGGTGGCGGATCTGCGCGGCGCCAGCCGTCTCGTCATCGACGCCACATTGGGCCTGACCGATCTGGTCGAGACCATGCACCACAATATCCTGCGCGTGCCGGGAATGTTTGGCGAGGCGACCAACGATCCCACCGGCGGCATTACCGGATTCGTGTATCGCAGCATTC